>DAONEV010000263.1:0-6290 GCA_035403265.1 Thermoanaerobaculaceae bacterium
CACGGCGATCTCGCGCCGCCGCTCGGTTGAGCGCGCGAGGAGCAGGCCGGCAACGTTGGCGCTCGCGATCAGCACCACCATCAGCGCCAGCCCGCCGAGGGCGAACAGCGCGGGACCCAAGATCTCGGCCCCACCGTCGGGGACACGCCACATCGGATAGAGCGCCGGCACCCGGCCGCGCCTGGACTCCGGGTGCGCCTTCTCGATCTCGAGCATCGCCGCCCGCAGCTCCACCTCGGCGCGGGCGCGGCTCACGCCGGGAGCGAGCCGGCCCATCGCCTGGAGCCAGAGGTTGCCGCGGGTGTCGAGGCGCGGTGCGCCGAGCGCGCTCGCGTCGGTGCAGTTGATCGCGACGAAGAGGTCGAGTGCCAGGCCGCCCTCGCTGCCCTTGAAGTGCTCGGGCGCGACGCCCACGACGGTGAGTGGCCGTCCGTTGAGGGTGATGGTTCGCCCGACAACCCCCCGATCGGCCCCGAACGCCCGCTTCCACAGCGCATGGCTGATCACCACCTCCTGGCTGGCGGGGGCGACCCCTTCCTCGCTGGTGACGAAGTTGCGCCCGAGGGCGGCCTGGACGCCGAGCACATCGAAGAAGTTCCGGGACACGAGCGAGCCCCAGACCCGCTCCGGGCCGCCTTCCCTCTCGAGGCTCCGCGCCCGCTCGGTCTGGCCCAGAAGCCCCATCGTGCCGGCGAGCCGCCGGCTGGCCTCGATGAAGTCGGGGTAGGAGAGCGAGTACGAGCTCTCCGTCCCGGTCGACCGTTCGGCCGCCAGGATGACGAGATCACTCTGGGCCGGGACCGCGGGCAGCGGCTGGAACAGTGCGGCCCGCATCCAGACCTGGATCGTGGTGGTGGCGCCGATGCCGATCGCCAGCACCAGCACCGCCACCGCCGTGAAGGCTGGCCGCTTGCCGAGCATTCGCACGGCGAGGCGCAAATCGCAAAGCAGCGTCTCCATGCGGTCCTCCTACTCGTACCGCAGCGCCTGTACCGGCTGCACGGCGAGGGCGCGCAGCGCCGGCACCAGGCAGGCGACCAGCGCCACGACGACGAGGCACGCCGCTGCGCCCAGGAAGCTCGCCGGGTCGGTGGCGGCCACCTCGTAGAGCAGGCCGGCCATGAGCCGGGTCAGCGCGAGCCCCGCCACGATCCCGACCGCCAGGCCGACTCCGGTCACCACCATCCCCTGACGCAGGATCGTGGCGAGGACGTGGCCCTGCCGCGCCCCGAGCGCCATGCGGATGCCGATCTCGTGCCGGCGCTGGTTGACCTGGTAGGCGAGGACGCCGAACAGCCCGATCGCGGCGAGCAGCAGGGCGAGGAGCGAGAAGCCGGTGACGGCTCCGGTCACCGTCTGCTGGGGCAGCGTGGACCTGCGGATCTCGCCCTGCAGGCTCGCGAGGTTCTCGACCGGGATGCCCTTGTCGCGCCTCCAGACGATCTCGCGCAGGGCGCGGGTGATGCCCTCCGGATCGGTGGCGGCGCGGATCGCGACGAACATGCTGTTTGCCGGGAACTGGTGGTATGGGAGGTACATCACCATGCTCGGCCCGTCGTCGAGGTCATCGAGCCGCGCATCGGCGATGACGCCGACGACCTCCAATATTGTCGGCTGGTCGCCGCCAAAGTCTGTGGCGACCTGGCGGCCGATCGGGCTCTGGCCCGGGTAGATCGTCCTGGCCATCGTCTCGCTGATGACGGTCACCGCGGGCGTGCCCGTGCGATCGGTCTCCTGGACGTCTCTGCCGGCGACCAGCGGCATGCGCATGGCCGCGAAGTACCCGGGCAGGACGACCCGGCCGAGCGCCTGCTGGTTGAATGACCGCTCCTTGGGCCGCTCGGGGGCCCAGACCTCGGTGGAGCCGCCGCCGTGGAGCACTGGCAGCCGCGAGACCATGCCGGCGGCGGCGACGCCCGGGATGGCTCGGGCCTCGTCGAGCACACCCGAGAAGAACTGGGTCGACGCCTCGTTGCTCATCGACGCCGGCACGGAGAGTTCGGCGGTGACGACCTTCTCGGGGTCGAAGCCGAGATTGACGCGGACCAGGTTCGCGAAGCTCCGGATCAGCAGTGCGGAGCCGACCAGGAGGACGACCGACACCGTGACCTGGGACGCCACGAGCGTCAGCCGGAGGCGCGCTCCACCGCGTGAGGTGACGTTCCGGCTGCCGCCCTTGACCTCCGCGAAGAGGGAGATCCTGGTGCTGCGCAGCGCGGGGACGAGTCCCACGGCGACGCCGGTTGCGAGCGAGACGCCGAAAGCGAAGAGGAGCACGCGGACGTCGAGGTGCAGCGAGGTGATGCCAAGCCGGCTGACGTCGAGGCCCAGGAGAGTCGGAAGGAGGCGCTGGAGCGCCACGGCTGCGACTAGGCCCAGGGCGCCGCCCAGCAGTGCGAGGGTGAGGCTCTCGGTCAGCAGTGCCCGGACGAGCCGTCGCCGCGAGGCGCCGAGGGCGAGCCGCATGGCGATCTCGCTCCTCCGGGTAACGCCGCGAGCGAGCAGCAGGTTCGCGACGTTACCGGAGGCGATCAGCAGCATGAGGGCGACCGCGGCCATGGTCAGGAGCGCCTGTGGCCGCAGGCGGGCGACCAGCGCCTCGTGCAGGCCGGTTAGCCGCAGGCCCATGCCCGTGTTGGAGTCCGGGTAGGTCGACTCGAGGCCTTTCGCGATCGCGCTCATCTCCGCCTGGCCTTGAGCCACCGTCACGCCCGGCTTGAGGCGCCCAACCGCCACCCAGTTGTGGAAACGGCGGTGGGTGGCGTGCCACCCGTTCAACCGCAGCGGCAGCCAGACGTCCGTGTCGACCAGAAACCGGAACCCCGGGGGCATCACACCGATCACCGTGATCGGCTGTCCCTGCAGGATGAGCGTGCTACCGACAGCCGACGGCGAGCCGCCGAACCGCCTCTGCCAGAGCGCGTGGCTGACGATCGCCACCGGGGGCAGGAGCTGCGTCTGGTTCGGGTCCGAGATTGGCGCCGGCTTGCCGTCGTCGACGCTGAACTCCCGGCCGAGCAGGGGAGTCACGCCGAGGGTCCGGAAGAGGTCGGTCGAGACATGGGTGGTGTTGAGGTTCTCGGGGCGGTCACCTCCCGTGGAGGGGACGGTCTCTGCGTACTGGAGGTTGGCGCCGAGCGACTCGAAGCTCGTGGCCTGATCGCGGAAGTCGAAGTAGTCGTGCGCCGACAGCCCCGTGGTTCGTCCCTTGAAGGTCGAGACCCCGAAGACCAGCCGGTCCGGCTCCGGGTATGGCATCGAGGCCAGGAGCACGGCGTGCAGGGCGCTGAACACCCCGGTCGTGGCGCCGATCCCCAGAGCCAGGGTCACGAGGACCATGGCCGTGAACCCCGGCGTCTTGAGGAGGCCCCGGAGTGCGTGTCGGAGGTCGTGCAGGAGGGTGTCCATCGATCTCTCCTACTCGTAGTGCAGGGCGGTCATCGGTTGGATGCGGAGGGCACGCAGCGACGGGGCGAGGCAGGCGAGTAGCGCCACGGCCAGCAGGCACGCCGCGGCGCCCAGGAAGCTTGCCGGGTCGGTGGCCGCGACCTCGTAGAGCAGGCCTTCCATGAGCCTCGTCAACGCAAGGCCGGCCACGACGCCCGCCCCCAGCCCGACTCCGGTCACCTTGAGTCCCTGGCCGAGGATCGCGGTGAGGACGTGCCCAGGGCGCGCCCCCAGGGCCATGCGGATGCCGATTTCGTGCCGGCGCTCATTGACCTGGTAGGCGAGGACGCCGAACAGCCCGACGGCGGCCAGCAGGAGGGCGAGGAGCGAGAAGCTGGTCACGGTGCCGGCCAGGGTCTGCTGGGCCAGCGTCGAGGACCTGATCGCGGCCTTCATCGTCGCCAGCTCCTCGATCGGGATGTCCTTGTCCCGCCGCCACACGAGCTCGCGGAGCGCCCCGGTGAGCTCCTGCGGGTCGGCGGCGCTGCGGATGGCAAGCGTGAGGCTCGCCCGGGGAAACTGATAGTACGAGTGGTACATCGTCAGGTAGGGGGCGCTCCCCACGCGGCTCACGCGGGCGTCGGCCACGACGCCGACAACGTCGAACGTGACGGGGTCGTCGCCACCCATGTCGACCACCACCTTGCGACCGAGTGGGCTCTCGGTTCCGAACAGGGTGCGGGCCATCGTCTGGTTGATCACCAGCACCGGGGGCGTGCCGGTACGGTCGCCGGGCTCGATCTCGCGACCAGCGACGAGGGGCATGCGCATGGCGGCGAAGTAGCCCGGTAGCACGCGCCGAGACAGCGAGGTCTGACCGAGACCACGGTCCTTCGGCGGCTTGTCGGGGGTCCACACGTAGATGTCGCCGCCGGGGCTGTAGATCGGCGGCCGGTCGATCATGCCTGCGGCTGTTACTCCCGGCAACGCGCGGACTCCTGCGAGCAACTCCTCGAAGAACTGGATGCGCGCCTCGTCCGACGCGTACTGCTGTGGGGGAAGGGAGAGCGAGGCGGTGAGCAGGTTGTCGGGGTCGAAGCCGAGATCGGTACGGACGAGCTTCGCAAAGCTCCGGATGAGGAGCGACGAGCCGACCAGCAGCACCAGCGAGAGCGTCACCTGCGCGGCCACCAGCCCCATGCGAAGCCGTGCGCCCGAGCCCGAGGTGGCGGTGCGCGTTCCCGCGCCCTTGAGCTCCTCGAATGGCGCGATCCTGGTGCTCCGCAGCGCCGGAACCAGGCCGACGAGCACGCCAGTGAGCAGCGACACGACCGACGCGAAGCCGAGAATCCGCCAGTCGAGGCGCAGCGAGGTGATCGCGAGGGCGTCGAACCCCAGCAGGGCCGGAAGCACGCGCTGCAGCGCGCCGGCAACCACAAGGCCGGCGAGGCCTCCAACGAGCGCCAGGACCAGGCTCTCGGTGACGAGCTGGCGCACCAGACGGGTTCGCGAAGCCCCAAGGGCGACGCGCATCGCCAGCTCGTTGCGTCGCGTCACGCCGCGTGCGAGCAGAAGGCTCGCCACGTTGCCGCTGGCGATGAGCAGCATGAGAGCCACCGCTGCCATGATCAGGAGCACTCCGGGACGCAGATCCTGGACGAGGGAGTCGTGCAGCGGTGCAAGCAAGAGCCCCTTGCCCCGGTTCGACTCGGGATACGTGCTCGCGAGCCGGCTGGAGATCGCGTCGATCTCGGCCTGGGCCGCGGCGAGCTCGACCCCCGGCTTCAGCCGGCCGACCACCAGCCAGTTGTGGAAGCGGCGCGCCTCACCCGGGCCGCGCTGCATTGGCAGCCACACGTCGGCATCGTCCCGGAAGCGGTAGCCCTCGGGCATGACACCGATCACCGTCACGGCCTGACCCGCCAGTGTGAGGGAGCGACCGAGCACGTCCGGAGAACCCGCGAAGCGCTTCTGCCAGTAGCCATAGCTGATGAGCCCCACCGAGGGGAGCTGCATGGGTGCGGAGCTGCCGGCCAGTCCCTGCGGCGACGGCGCACCGTCCTCGGCGCTGAACGTTCTTCCCAGCGGGGGTGCGACTCCGAGCGTCGAGAAAAGGTTGTACGAGACCATCTGGGCGTTGATCCGCTCGGGTCTGTCGCCGCCGGTCGAGGAAACCCGGAACGAGCCCCAGGGAGTTGTCGCGAGTGAGGAGAAGCTCGTGGTCTGCTCGCGGTAGTCCAGGTAGTCGAGCATCGACACCCAGGCCCCGACCCTGCCGTCCTGGGTCCTGCGGCCCAGCACCAGCCGGTCGGGTTCCTGGTAGGGTAGGGATGCCAGCAGGGCCGCGTGCAGAGCACTGAACACGCCGGTCGTGGCGCCGATCCCGAGCGCCAGGGTCAGTGCCACAACAGCGGTGAACCCCGGCGCCTTGACGAGGCCACGAGCGGCGACGCGCAGGTCCAGCCAGACCATCCCCATGGAAACCTCCTACTCCGCACGCAACGCCGTGGCGGGCTCGATGCGGATGGCGCGCCGCGCCGGAGCCCAGGATGCGAGGGCAGCGCAAGCGGCAATCGCGACCGCGCCCAGGACCAGGGTGGAGAAGTCGGTCGGGCTCACACCCACGAGGTCGCCGGCGATGAGGTGGGCGAGCCCGATGCCGAGCCCAAGCCCGACCGTGAGGCCGATCCCCACCGACAGGCCGTTCTGGCGGGTGAGCATCGACACGATCTGACCCGCGCTGGCGCCGAGGGCACGGCGGAGGCCGATCTCGCCCTGCCGTCCGGCCACCACCTGGGCGAGCACCGCAAACAGGCCGGTGGCCGCGAGCAGCAGGCCGGCGCCGGCAAAGAGGCCGAACATTCCAGCCAGGAACCGCTTCATGACGATGTGCTGACCGGCCC
>DAONEV010000264.1:0-6170 GCA_035403265.1 Thermoanaerobaculaceae bacterium
ACCGAGACCTGTGCCGAGCACGCCGAGCCGCGCGCCTCGGGCCCGAACGCCTGGATGAGGGTGGCGTACTTGTTGTCGTAGATCGACGCCGCCTTGCCGATGATGTGGCCGCAGAGGATCACTCCCTGCCCGCCGAGGCCGCCAACGCGAATCTCCGTCTTCGCCATCTCAAGCTCCGTACGGCGTGTACTTGTCACCGAGCACCCTGCCAAGGTGCTCGTTCATCGACTCCATCCAGGTGGGTCGGTCCCGGTCCACGAACTTGCCGACGACGATGTCTCCCTGGTAGGTGAGCCCCACCTCCTTGGTGTCGGCGCCGTTGCGGACCGTGGAGCGTTCCTTGTAGTACTTCACCTGGTCGACGCCGTCGCCCAGGCGGTTGCGTCGCGAGTAGAGCGTCGGGCACGGGGACATCGCCTCGATGAAGACAAACCCCTTCTTCGCAAGCCCTTCCTTCATGGCCTTGGCGAGCTGCCGGACGTGGAAGATGGTCCAGCGCGCCACGTAGACGGCGCCGCAGGCGTCGGCCAGGAACGGCAGGTTGAACGGGTTCTCGAAGTTGCCGTAGGGCATCGTGGTCTGGGTCGGCCCGATCGGCGTCGTCGGGGCCACCTGGCCGCCCGTCATGCCGTAAGTGAAGTTGTTCACGCACACAATCATGAGGTCCATGTTGCGGCGCGCGGCGTGGACGAAGTGGTTGCCGCCGATGGCCGTGAGGTCGCCGTCTCCGGAGTACACCACCACCTTGAGCTTGGGGTTGGCGAGCTTGAGGCCGGTGGCGAAAGGAATCGCCCGGCCATGGGTGGTGTGGAAGGAGTCGAGGTTCATGTACCCGGCGACGCGTCCCGTGCAGCCGATGCCCGAGACGATGGCCACTTCGTCCAGGCTCAGCCCGGACTCGGTGAGGGCGCGGGTGAAGCAGTTGACGGTCGTGCCGATGCCACACCCTGGGCACCAGATGTGGGGAAGGCGATCTTGCCGCAAATACGGCATGACCGGGTTCTCGATCCCGTACCGCTCGATCAGCTCTGGGTTGGTCCACTCGCTGCTCATCGCGCCGCCTCCAGGATCGCCTTGGTGATCACCGCCGGCTCGTGCACCGTGCCGCCAGGGTGGGGCACCGACACGACGCGGGTGCGTCCCGCGACCACCCGCTCCACCTCCAGGGCCATCTGGCCCATGTTGAGCTCGGGCACCACGAACGCCTTGACCTTGCCGGCCAGCTCGGAGATGAGCTTGGCCGGGAACGGCCAGAAGATGATCAGGCGGAGGTGCCCGACCTTGAGGCCCTGCTTGCGCGCCGCGTCGATCGCCGCCGAGGCGACGCGGGAGGTGATGCCGAACGACACGACCACGATGTCGGCACCTTCGACGCCGTCCATGCGCACGTCCACCAGCTTGTCGGCGTTGAGGTTGATCTTGTCGAGGAGCCGGCGCACCAGCTTGTCCTGGGCGGGCGGGTTCATGGCCGGATAGCCGCGCTCGTCGTGAGTGAGACCCGTGACGTGCACGCGGTAGCCGTCGCCCGCCTTGATCATCTCGGGCACCATGCTGGCGTCGGTCCCGTAGATCTTGTATTCGCCGGGTGGCTTGGTGGTGAAATGGCGCTCCTCCACCTCGATCTCCGACGCCGCCGGAATGGCCACCCGCTCGGTCATGTGCCCGACCACCTCGTCCATCATGAAGAACACCGGGACGCGGTAGATCTCGGCCAGGTTGAAGGCCTTGATCATGAGATCGAAGCACTCCTGGGGCGAGTTGGGCGACAGGGCGATCGGCATGTAGTCGCCGTGGGAGCCCCAGCGCACCTGCATCATGTCCGCCTGAGCGGGCAGCGTCGGCAGGCCCGTCGAGGGGCCACCCCGCTGCACGTCGACGATCACACAGGGCGTCTCGGTGATCGCCGCGTAGCCGATGTGCTCCATCATCAGTGACAGGCCCGGGCCCGAGGTCACGGTCATGACCTTCTTGCCGGCCCAGGCGCCGCCCAGGATGGCGATCGACGAGGCGATCTCATCCTCCATCTGGATGAACATGCCACCCACCAGCGGGATGCGGGCGGCGAACCGCTCCACCACCTCGGTGGAGGGCGTGATGGGATAGCCGGCCACGAAACGGCAGCCGGCCGCGAGCGCGCCCTCACAGGCAGCATGGTCGCCGTCGATGAAGTGAACGCCGGTCAGCACTCCTTTGGGATCCGCGTGCAAGGTATCCTCCGCTCGACCCGTTACTTTTCGCTGGGAATCAGCGGCTCGGGAGCGGCGACCTGCTGCCTGGTCTCCAGGTCCTTGAGCCTGATGCCATAGATGGCGAAGTCCGGGCAGTAGTGCCCGCACATGTCGCAACCGGTGCACTCCTCGGGACGGGCCAGCACCGGGTAGTGGTACCCCTTCTTGTTGTAGCCGTGGGAGAACTCGATGCAGTGCGTCGGGCAGAAGTCGATGCAGAACGAGCACCCCTTGCAGACCTCGACGCGAACGAACACGGTGCCGCCCTTGCCCTTACGGACACCTTCCTGGTCGCTCATCCGGGAAGCCCCCTTTCACCAACCGGCGGGATGGTACCCCCAGCCCGCCGAAGGCGCAAGGCGCACCGGTATAACTCATGCCTGTGCCTTTGTTTCCGATCGGCGTCGGGCGCTCGCCCGCGAGCGTGCGCCCACCGACGTGAAGAAAGGTACAATGTCACCCCAAGGAGGTCCCAGCATGATGTCGCCCCAGGAGTGGACGCACAAGCTCGTCGAGGTGATTGCCCATGCCTCCACACAACTGCCACCCGACGTGGTCGACGCCCTGCAGCGCGGCCGCGACGCGGAAGCTGAGGGATCGCTGGCCCGCAAGGCGCTCGACTCGATCCTTCACAACATCGAGCTGGCGAAGGGCAACTGGCAGCCGATCTGCCAGGACACCGGCACGCCGCTGTTCTGGATCCACCACCCCATCGGAATGTCCACCCGCATGCTCACCGCGGCGTGCGAGGAGGCCGTGCGCGTGGCGACCGGGAAGCAGCTCCTGCGGCCAAATGCCGTGGATCCCCTGACCGAAAAGAACACCGGTCACGGGCAAGCGCCAGGGATCCCCACCGTGCACTGCGAGGAGTGGGACAGCTCCGAAGTGGAAGTTCGCCTCATCCTCAAGGGCGGCGGGTGCGAGAACTGCGGCGCGCAGTACACCCTTCCCAACGCGGCGTTGAAGGCCGACCGGAACCTCGAAGGCGTACGACGCTGCATCCTCGACGCCGTCCAGAAGGCTCAGGGCAAGGGATGCTCGCCCGGAATCATCGGCGCCTGCTTCGGCGGCGATCGCGGCTCCGGCTACGTCGAGTCGAAGCGGCAGCTCCTGCGCCCGCTCCCGGATCGCAACCCCATCCCAGAGATCGACGCGCTCGAGCAGGACCTCCTCGAGAAGGCCAACCAGCTCGACATCGGCCCCATGGGGTTCGGCGGCAAGACCACGGTGCTCGGCGTCAAGATCGGCCACCTCGGGAGACTGCCGGCGTGCTACTTCGTGAGCGTGAGCTACATGTGCTGGGCGAATCGCCGTGCCGGGGCGCGCATCGCCGCGGATGGCACCGTGACGTGGGTGGACTGATGCGAGTCGACGGCTCCCCCACTCGCCCAGTGGACCGGAGGTGAATGATGGCGAAGCTGACGCTTCCCTGTGGTGTCGAGACGATCCGATCCCTGAAGGTCGGCGATTTTCTGGAGCTCGAGGGCCGCATGCTCACCGGCCGCGACTCCGCCCACCACTGGCTGCTGGAAAACCACCAGGCCGACGTCGCGCCGCTCCTGCAGGGCTCGGTGATCTACCACTGCGGCCCGGTCGTCAAGAAGCACGACGACGGCCACTACTCCTTCGTCGCCGCCGGCCCCACCACCTCGGCCCGCGAGGAGCCCTACCAGGCCGACGTCATCGGCCGCTACGGCCTGCGCGGCGTGATCGGCAAGGGCGGCATGGGCCCGAAGACCCTCAAGGGCCTCCAGGAGCACGGCGCCGTCTACCTGCACGCCGTCGGCGGTACCGCCCAGGTTCTCGCCCAGGCCGTGGTCGAGGTCGAGCAGGTCTTCATGCTCAAGGAGTTCGGCGTCCCCGAGGCGCTCTGGGTGATCCGGGTGAGCAACTTCCCGGTCGTCGTCACCATGGACAGCCACGGCAACTCGCTGCACGCCGAGGTCGAGAAGGCATCGCGGGGGAAGCTGGAGAAGCTGTTGGGACTCGCGAGCTGACTGGAACCCGGAGCCACACCACATCAGGTCGGTCAACCGACAGGGCTGCGGCGCGTTCGCGAGGTCCCCGCCGTCTTCGACAGGCTCCCGCAGTGGTCGCTGCGCTATGCTTCCCGCGGAGGCGCGGATGGAGCCGGAAGTCTTCAAGCAGCTCGTGCTGGCGAACCTGAAGGGGACAGTGCTGGAGGTGCTGGGGGTGGAGGTCGTCGACTGGGACCCCGAGCACTTCGCCGTGGCCGTCACCATGGACGGCCGGCACCGCCAGCCCGAGGGGTTCCTGCACGGCGGCGTCTCGGCGCTCCTCGCCGAGTCGGCGGCGTCGTTTGCCACCGCCGCCAGTGTCGACCTCCTCACCAACCTCATCTTCGGCGTCGACCTCAACATCACCCATCTGCGCCCACGCCGAGAAGGCCGCATCGTCGCCACGGCGACACCCCTGCATCGCGGTCGCTCGATGCAGGTCTTCGCGGTGGACCTCACCGGCGACGACGGCCAGCGCTTCGCCACCGCCCGCTGCACCGTCGCCGTTCGCCCCCGTCCAGCCGCCTGACCTCCTCCGGGTGCCAGGAGAGGGCCTGCGTCTCTCCCCTCTCCACCGGACGGAAGGGTGGCCCGCTACGGCACGATGCCGCGCACGGTGGTCGGGTCACCGGTCTGGGGGTCGATGGTCGAGACGTAGCCCGACCAGGGGCCGTTCGCGGTCACCGCAAGGATCGCCACGCCGGTGGGGGCCCCGAGGACCTGGCCGACGTTGTTGATCTGAGCGTAAGTTCTGGGGTCCACTGTCGTGGTCCTGGTCTTGCCGGCACCCCGCATTGTCACCGAGAGAACATCCACGCCCTGGTTGAGCAGCAGCAGGTTGGAGCGGAAGCTGGCGTCCAGGGTCGCGGGACGCTCGAATGGGAAGAGCACCGTCTCGCCCGCCACGTGCTCCACGGCCTGCACCGGTGGAACGTCCTGGCCGAAGGTGCCGGAGACGCCCTGGTTGAAGGTTCGAACCCAGGCCAGGACCGAGCCGCTCACGCGGAGGGCGCCGGCGCCTGTGCCCGCGCCCAGCTCGGCGAAGAGGTCGCCGATCTGCCGCACCTCACCCGGACCGACCGTCACCGTCTTGGTGGCCGAGGGTGTGCTGGCGCCGCGCGGCACGATCTCGAGGGTGACACCCTGGGTTCCGGCCGACGGGTTGTACAGCACCGCCTGGGAGCGCCACTGGGTGTAGTTCTGACCGGCCTGGGAGGCAACACCGGCGAACACCACGCTGCCGCCGGCATGGGAGGGGCGCAGCGCCCGCACCGTCGCGGGATCGCCGGTGACCGGGTCGACGGACGAGACCGTGCCCGACCAGCGGCCGGTGCCGGTTACCTGCAGGATCCCGAGGCCCGCCGGGGCGCCGACGAGCTGCCCCACGAGGTTGCGCTGGACGTGGGTGGATCCCGGCACCAACACGTCGAGCGTGTGGACGCCGATCCGCAGGGTAAGCGTGATCGGGGTGCTCTCGAGGTTGACCGCCAGGAAGTTGGAGCGGAACTCGGTCTGCACACTGGCCGGCGTGTACACGGGGAAGACCACCGCCTCGCCCGTCTCGACCGCCGCCGCCGCGGCCGGCACCACGTCCTGCCCGAACGTCCCCGCCGCGCCCTGGTTGTAGGTCCGCACCCAGCCCACGGCCGGGCCAGTCACGCGCAGGCTCCCGGCACCACCCGAGAGCCCGAGCTCCGTATAGAGATCCGGCACCTGCACGACCTGCCCGGCGGCCAGGTCGTAGGCCTTGCGCGCCGCCGCGGCGCTGCCGTCGCGGGGGACGACCTCGAGCAGCACGTTGATCGCCACGCCGAGCGGGTTGGTCATGACCCCCTCGGAGCGCCATGCCGTGTTGTTCTGGCCGGACTGGCGGGCGATGCCGGGGAGGACAGCGCGCTCAGGCTGGCCGGTGGTCGCCAGGCTG
>DAONEV010000265.1:0-6163 GCA_035403265.1 Thermoanaerobaculaceae bacterium
CGGTCCAGTCGCCGGCATTGAGCAACGTCCGCTGGTCGCTCTCGGTGGGGTAGCGGCCGTTCATGACGCAGAGGTCCGTGGTGCCGGCGCCGATGTCGATGATCAGGGCGTGCAGCAGCGCGTCCACGGCGTACGCCACGGAGAACGGTTCCGAGACGATGAGCAGCCCGTCCACCAGACCCTTCACGACGTTTCGCAACTGCTGCTTGGAAACCCGCAGCGCCTCGGCCGGCACTCCCACGACGGCGCGCACCTGGGTGTCTGCCCTGGTGTCCTCGCTGACCCCGACGAGCGCCAGGAGGTGCTTGATGAGCTGCCGCACGGCCTCGGCGTCACGCTCCGAGCCCTCCTTGAGCAGGCCGCGCTCGAGCGGCCTCCGGAGGTCAAGCATCGAGCGGTTCTCCAGCGCCTCCCTGCCAACCAGCACCGACCGCTTGAGGATCTTGCGCGCCACCATGTCGACCGGCCACCCGACGTAGCTGTCCACCACGTGCCGCTGGCCGTTGGAGGCCGAAATGGCGCTCCGGGAGGTGCCGAGGTCAATTCCCACATACAGGATGCTGTCGGTGTCTGTCATGCCACTAGCTTCCTTTCTCGTACCTGGGGCCTTGCGTCCGGGCATAGCTCACGATACCAGCAAACAGCGACCGGGCAATCAACTGCCGGTACCCGGTGTCGGCCAGAAGCCGCGCCTCCTCCTGGTTGGACAGGCACGAGACCTCGGCCAACACGGCCGGCATCTCGGTCGCAACCAGGACGATGAACGGCGCCCGCTTGACCCCGCGGTCGACGAGCCTGGGGTTCGAGATGGCCAGGGACTGGTAGAGCTTGCCGTTGACGGCTTCGGCGAGAAGCCGTGATTCGTCCTGCCGGATGTCGGCGTAGATCCCCTCCAGCAACCGCTTGAGGTCCGAGAGCGAGTACCCAGCGTCCTGGTTTTCGGTCGTGGCGAGCGTGGTCAGGAAGGGGTCGTCGGTCGGGCCGAGATAGTACGTCTCGACCCCGCGTGCCGTCCGGTTCGGAATCCAGTTGACATGAATCGACATGAAGAGGTCGCCGGCGCAGGCGTTGGCGAACGCGGCGCGCTGGTCCAGGGCCACCGCATCGTCCCGCTCGCGCGTCAGAAGCACGGCGAACCCCTGGTCAGCCAGGAGGTTGCGGAGCCGAAAGGCGATGTCGAGGGCGACGTCCTTCTCGGCCAGGCCGCCCGGGCCGATCGTCCCGAAGTCGTGCCCGCCGTGACCCGGGTCCAGCACCACGGTTCGCACTGGAAGAGGGAGTGCCGAACGGTTGAGCGGTCGAGGCGCGTCGAATCGCTGAGCCGAGATCGCGGCGTCGCCGGCCTCGCGCCCGCTCCCGCGGCCGGGAAGGGGCTTGACGAGCGGCACGATTTGCGCGGGTGCCCCGGACTCCCCCGAGAAGCCGCCCTTGCCGAGCACCCATCCCGGGTGGAGCCCGGCGGCCAACCCTGCCAGCACGAGAATGCCCAGGAAGGCGCCTGGGATCGCCAGGAGCAGTGCTCGCCTCAGCCAACGACGCAGCGACTCTCGGCGCTGACGCTGGACCGCCGGGTGCCGCCCGTCGATGGTGGCCAGGTTCTCCTGTACCACCTGTCGCAGAAGCCGTTTCCGCATGCGATCCGGTGCCGTCATCGCTCGGGCATGGTAGCAGTCTCTCCCCTCACCCTCCCACCCTGAAGATCAGCACATCAGCGACTCAGCCCATCGGCAGGACCACTTCTTCGCTGAGACGCTGATGCGCTGATGCGCTGATGGACTGACCGGCTGATAACATGGCGGTCGCGGCGGCGGACTCGCCGCGGGGGAGGCTGGAATGGGTGGACCGGTGAAGGTCACAGATCGCGTGCACTGGGTGGGGGTGCTGGACCCCGACCTCATCACCTTCGACATCATCATGAAGACCGACCGCGGCACCACCTACAACTCCTACCTGGTCAAGGGAGACAACCACGTCGCACTGGTGGACACGGTGAAGGCCGGGTTCGAGGGCGAGCTGCTCGCCAAGCTCGGCGCCTGCATCGACCCGGCTCGCGTCGACTATGTGATCGTCAACCATTCCGAACCCGACCACTCCGGCGCGGTCGCGGCCGTCCTCGACAGGGCCCCCCATGCCACGGTCCTGGGCACCGCCAAGGCTCTCCAGTTCCTGCAGGAGATCCTCAACCGTGACTTCCCCAGGCGCGCCGTGAAGCCCGGCGAGGTGCTGGATCTGGGTGGTGTCTCGCTGCGGTTCATTCCGGCGCCGTTCCTGCACTGGCCGGACACCATGTTCACCTGGCTCGACGAGGAGCGGGTGCTGTTCTCCGGCGACGTCTTCGGCGCCCACTTCGCAGACGAGGCCATCTTCGACGACGCCGTGACCTCGGACCTCGCGCCGGCCGTCGAGCACTACTACGAGGCGATCATGGGGCCGTTTGCACCGCACGTGCAGCGCGGAATGAAGGCCATCGAGGCCCTGCCGGTGGCCATCGTCTGTCCGGCCCACGGGCCCGTCCAGCGAACCAACCCTGCCCGCTCCATCGAGGCCTACCGATCCTGGTCCGCGCCATCGAGTCACGCCAGGCCTCTGGCCGTCATCTGCTATGTCTCGGCCTACGGCTACACCCGGGCCCTTGCCGCGGCCGTCGCCGAGGGCGTGCAAGCCAGCGGTGCCGAGGTGGAGATGCTGGACCTGGAGGAGACAACGCCTCACGACGCGGCTGCCGCCGCGGCCCGAGCCGATGTGGTGGTGGTGGGGTCCCCGACCATCAACTCGAGCGCCGCCCCGCCCGCTGCGGAGATGCTTGCCCATCTCGACCCGTTCCGCGCCAAGGGCAAGGTTTTCGGCGCCTTCGGCTCGTTCGGGTGGAGCGGCGAGGCCGTCGAGCTCCTCTTGGCGAGGGCCGGCGAGCTCAAGATGCGAACGGTCACGCCTGGGATCCGCGCCAGCTTCTCGCCCACTGCCGAGGACCTCGACCGCGCCCGCCAGTACGGCACTGCCCTCGTGAAGGCGTTGACAGAGGACCAGCCAGCCCGCTGATCAGCTTGTCGGCGGATCAACGAATCAGGTCATCAGCCAGCCAGGCTGCAGGTGAGTGACACGAGAGAGCGCGGTCCGCTCGACTTCCCTGGTGACGCCTTGTGTTGCGGGTTCGCCGATCGGTTGAGCCGCTGATTCCCCGATCAGCCGCCGGCTGGAAATGCGGTCTAGAATGGGAACGCAACAGTCGGGGAGGCGTGCATGGAGGAGCGACGACGCAATCATCGCTACGCGGTGCAGGACGTCAAGGGCACCATCCTGCTGAGCAACGAGGCACACATCCTCAACATGAGCCTGACCGGCATGGCGGTCGAGACCGACGCCCGCCTTCGCCTGGGCCGGACCTACTCCCTCAAGCTCCAGCACGACGACGAGCTGACGGTCCCACTGACGGCCACCGTCGTCTGGTGTCAGCTCCGGCAGGCCAAACCACCTTCGAGCGGCGAGGGGCAGATCGTCTACGTCTCGGGCCTGGAATTCGAGGGGGTCCTCACCGACAAGGCCCAGGACGTCATGGCGTTCCTCAAGTCGGCCGCTGTCGTCTCGGTCCAGACGCGCGTCTGCGGCCGCTTCCGCGCACGCTTTGAGGACAAGATCAACCTCAACACGGAGTATGAGTTCGAGGTCAAGATGATCTCCGTGACGGGCATGCTCATCGCCACCGACCTGGTCGCCGAGCAGGATTCGCTCTTCGACATGGAGCTGCAGCTCGAGGACGGAGTCTGCCGTGCGCGCGGCCGCGTCGCCTACGTGCGGCCCGCCTCGACCCGCCGGGCCGAGGGCGCCGTTGAGCTCGGGGTGGAGTTCACCGCCCTCGACGATGCCGACCGCGCCCTTCTGATGGGCTTCATAGGCCGCCAGCTCACCTGAGCCAAGGACGCCCGCCCAACCGACTATCGGGGGAGGATCTGCTGGGAACGCAGCTCCTTGATGCGGTCGCGCAGGGCCGCGGCCTGCTCGAACTCCAGACGCTTGGCGGAGGCGCGCATTTCCTTCTCCAGGTCGGCAATGGCCCTGGCAATCGACTGTGGATCGCCGGTGTCCACCTCGCCCAGGCTCGGGGGCAGGAAGGCGCGGTCGTGGTAGTCGAGGTTGGAGAGCTGCAGCAGTGGGTTGGCAATGTCCTTGATGATCGAGCGGGGCTCGATCCCGTGCTCCCGGTTATAGGCCTCCTGGATCGCCCGCCGGCGGCTCGTTTCCTCCACCGCCCGACGCAGCGAGTCGGTCTGGACGTCGGCGTAGAGGATGGCCGTGCCATTGACGTGGCGGGCGGCGCGGCCGATGGTCTGCACCAGGGACGTGGTCGAGCGCAGGTAGCCTTCCTTGTCGGCATCCAGGATGGCCACCAGCGAGACCTCGGGCAGGTCGAGCCCCTCGCGCAGAAGGTTGATCCCAACCAGGACGTCGAAGACACCCCGCCTGAGGTCCGCGAGGATGACCGTACGCTCGAGGGTGTCGATCTCCGAGTGCAGGTAGCGCACCCGCACGCCGAGCTCCGCCAGGTACTGGGTGAGGTCCTCGGCCATGCGCTTGGTGAGCACCGTAACCAGCACCCGCTCACCGGCCGCGACGCGCTCCCGGATACGCGCCAGGAGGTCATCGACCTGCCCCTGGGCCGGCCGCAGCTCCACGGCAGGATCCAAAAGCCCGGTGGGCCGCACGAGCTGCTCCACCACCTCGCCGCCGGACAGCTCGACCTCGAAGGCGGCCGGCGTCGCCGAGACGAACAGCACCTGGTTCAGGCGCCCCATGAACTCGTCGAAGGTGAGGGGGCGGTTGTCGAGGGCCGAGGGAAGCCGGAAGCCGTAGTCGACCAGTGTCTCCTTGCGGGAGCGATCGCCGAAGAACATGCCACGCACCTGCGGCACCGAGACGTGCGACTCGTCGACGACCAGCAGCCAGTCCTTAGGGAAGTAGTCGAGCAAGGTGGGCGGCGGCTCGCCGGCCTTCCTCCGGGTGAGGTGCCGCGAGTAGTTCTCGATCCCCGAGCAGTAGCCCAGCTCCTGCATCATGTCGAGGTCGAAGAGCGTACGCTGGGAGAGCCGTTGCGCCTCCAGGAGCTTGCCGGCCGCCTGCAGCTCGGCAACCCGCATGTCGAGCTCGGCCCGGATGTCGCCCACTGCCTCGTCGAGGATCTTGCGCGCCACCACGTAGTGGGAGGCAGGGTACACGGGCACGCGATCGGAAACCGTCTCCAGCACGGTTCCACGCAGCGGGTCGATGCGGCTGATGCGTTCGATGGCGCGGTCCCAGAACTCAACGCGCAGCGCGTGGTCTTCGTAGGGCGGGTAAATTTCGAGGACGTCGCCGCGCACCCGGAACGCCCCGGGGGCGAGGTCGAGCATGGTGCGCTCGTATTGCATGGTCACGAGCTGCTTGAGGACTGCATCCTGTCCGGGCTCGCTGCCCGGCTCCAGCAGGAGCAGCATCCCGTAGTAGGCCGACGGGTCCCCGAGGCCGTAGATGCACGAGACAGAGGCGATGATCACGACGTCCCGACGCTCGAAGAGCGCCCTGGTGGCGGCCAGCCGCAGGCGGTCGATCTCCTCGTTGATGGTGGTTTCCTTCTCGATGAAGGTGTCGGAGGATGGTACGTAGGCCTCGGGCTGGTAATAGTCGTAGTAGGAGACGAAGTACCCCACTGAGTTGTGCGGGAAAAAGGCCCTGAACTCCTGGTAGAGCTGGGCCGCCAGGGTCTTGTTGTGGGAGAGGACGAGGGTCGGGCGCCCGAGCTCGGCGATGGCACGCGCCACCGTGAAGGTCTTGCCGGACCCCGTGACGCCCAGCAGGGTCTGGGCGAAGAGGCCGTTGCGGAATCCCTGGACGAGCTTCTCGCAGGCCTGGGTCTGGTCTCCGGCAGGAGCAAACGGCGCGGCCAGATCGAAAGGACGGCTCACTGGATGGCCTCCTCACGCGGCAGGCCGCAACAGCGGTCGGCTGCCAGCCGGATCTTCTCCACCTCAACCGGTGTCACGGCGTGATCAACCAGGGCCGCCCGGCAGGCCCTCATGAGCGCCCCGAGCTCGTGCTCGCTGGCCCGATTCTCACGCGCCATGCGCACCGCGCACTCCAGGCTCTGACGGAGCCGCTCGCGCTCCGCAGCGGAGCTTTCGACAGGCAGCGC
>DAONEV010000266.1:0-6151 GCA_035403265.1 Thermoanaerobaculaceae bacterium
TGCC
This sequence comes from Thermoanaerobaculaceae bacterium, assembly GCA_035403265.1. Taxonomy (GTDB): domain Bacteria; phylum Acidobacteriota; class Thermoanaerobaculia; order Thermoanaerobaculales; family Thermoanaerobaculaceae; genus JAAYVZ01. Next base: position 5 of record DAONEV010000266.1, read on the forward strand.
CGAACGACCCCACCCCGCGCTGGCAGATGGCGGTCTTCGTGAGCCGGGCGTTCGGGCTCTGATCGACGCCCGGACGGACCCCGGCGCCCGGTTTCCCGGCAGAGCGTTGCCCGCCCTCGGGTGTGTCCCCGGCAAGGGTCGGCTCGGGAGGGCCCTTCGGCCGAGAGGATGGGCTATCCCGGAGGCTGGCCGCCCGGTTGGCGTGTCGCCAGCGCGCGCAGGTGCTCCCGCACCACCTGGTCGCGCGCTCTTGCCACCTCCGCCCAGTCGCCTGGATAGGCTGCGAAGGGGTCGGCGTGAGCACGAGCCGCCCAGAGGACGCGGAGGTTCTGCAGCCAGGTGGCCATGCGATCGAAGAGGCGGCCCGAGCGGTACTCCACCTCGGGAAAGTCGTCGACCTGGGGCAGGACATCCGCCACCAGGGCGGCCACTTCACGTGGGCCGACCAGGAGCATGCCGGCCAGGGCGGCCGGGCTCCGCGCCCCCGCCTCCGCCAGGGTCGGGACCAGTGCCGGGTCGGCCAGGGCCTCCCAGCGGACCTCCAGCCCGGTCTTCGAGGTGGAACCGGTCACGACCGTGAACTCGTTGAGGGAGATGGGGTCGTACCACACGGCGGTGCTCGGGAAGACCTCCCAGAAGGCGCGCAGGATGCCGAGGAACGACGCCTCGGAAAGGGAGTACATCGGCAGCCACATCGACAGCACGCCGCCGGGGGCCAGGTGCTGGCGGCACATCTCGAAGTACTCGCGGGTGTACAGGGTGGAGTTGCCGGCGAAGACCGGGTGGATCGAGTCGGAGAGGATGACGTCCCAGCGTTGTCGGGAGCCCAGCAGGACGTTCCGGCCGTCGTTGAGCAGGACATGGACGCGGGGGTCGCGGAGCACGCCGTGGTTGATGTCGCCGAAGATCCGGTCGGAGACCGCCAGCACCTCCGGCGAGATCTCGGCGATGTCGATGCGCTCCACCGGGTGTCTGGAGACCGCCCAGGCGGTGCCGCCCGAGCCGAACCCGATGTGGAGGACCCGGGTGGGCCGCGGGTGCAGGAGCAGCGGCAGGTGCCCCTGCAGGCGCTGGATAGCCCGCAGCTCCACCGAGGTGCCGGCGACGTTGACGCCGTTGAGCTCCAGCGAGCGCCAGACGCCGCCCCCGTCGCGGTGGCGCCGCACGACCACCGTGGCCGAGGCGCTCTCCGAGATGGTCTCCAGGATCCCCTGGCTGACGACGCCCGCACCCCGCAGCACCATGCCCCGCGGTGCCGCGACCCCGGCAGCGACGACCCCGACGGCCATCGCCAGCGCCGTGATGCGGCCCCAGCGGGCGGTCGCCAGCGTCACCGCCGCGAGCGCCGAAACAGCCGCGAAGGCGAACAAGAGGGGCTGGCTCCCTACCAGCGGCACCAGGACCAACGGCGCCACCATGGTGCCGGCGATCGCCCCGGCCGTGTTGGCGGCGGCGACGCGACCCGTCTTCTCGCCGGCGCCCCCGGGGGCCGGCCAGGCGGCCACGGAGAGAGGGAAGCTGGCCCCGAACGCGAGGGTGGGCGGCAGCAGCGCGAGAGCCACCGCGGCCGCCAGGGCGAGCTGCATCTGGGTGAAGGTCGCGAGATGGAAGGCGGTCGCCAGCCAGGCGAGGACGTCCCCGAGCCTCGCCAGCACCCCGACCTGCACGACCAGGGTCACGGCAAGCCCGAGCTGCCAGCACGCCAGGGCGACCCGGGGTTGCCGCGACCAGCGGCGCGCCAGGGCCGCCCCGAGGGCGATGCCCGTCAGGTAGACGGCCAGGATCAAGGCGAAGGCGTAGACCCGCGACCCGAGGTGGAGCTGCAGGATGCGCGTCCACACCAGCTCACAGGCCAGGGCGACGAAGCCGAAGAGCGCCGGGTAGGCGAGCCATGCGTGGTGGCCGGGCGGAACCGGCTCGAGGAACGTCGCCGGCTCGCTGGGTGGCAGGTGGCCTTCAGCCAGCCAGGCCACTCCGGCGACAAGCAGGCCCACCAGCGCCGCCGCCGCGAGGGTGGCGCGCTCCCCGAGCAGGGGCAGTCCGAAGAAGGCCGCGGCCACGACCCCGGCCACAGCGCCGAACGTGTTCGCGGCATACAGCCGGCCGACCCGCTGGGCGAGCGAGCCGCGGCTTCCCACCCGAGCCACGAGCAACGGCAGCGTCGTGCCCATGGCGATGGTCGGCACGGCGAGGAAGAGCCACGCCAGCCCGAACCGTCCGAGCAGCGGCAACCCCCATCCGGCCAGCGGCTCGGGCCCGAGCCGTGCGGCCAGGCCGGTCAGCCAACCGAGGGCAGCCGGGGTGACGAGGGCAAACGCTGCCGCCAGGGCTTCGGCCAGGGCGTACAGGCGCAGGTGATGACGAAGGCGTGGCAGCCAGCGCGCCACCAGGGCGCTGCCGACAGCCATCCCGCCCATGTAGGCGGCGACCACGACGACGGCCGCCCAGAGCGAGTTTCCGACCACGAGGCCGAGAGCCCTGACCCACACCACCTGGTAGGCCAGGGAGGCCAGACCCGAGATCACGAATAGCAACGTCACCAGCGCCGCCATATCCCTCCCGTGAGACCGAGCAAACTTAGCAGCGTGGCTCCGAGCCCGACAAGCAGGCCGGGAGGGCGGTAGTGAGCCTCGACGACGTGCTCGCCCACGGGCACCGGCACGCCGTGGAGGATGCCGGGGCCCGCGGTGGTCGGCACGGCGCGGCCATCGAGCTCGAAGCGCCAGCCCGGATCGGGGTTGCGCGAGAGCAGGAGCACGCCCCGGCTCGCGTCCACACGGCAGCGCCATCGCGCGGTGTCGCCGCCGGCCACCTCGGTCGAGACCGTGCCGCAGACGATCGGACGCTCGCCCGGCGCCGGCAGGCCGGTCACCACCCAAGCCTCGGGCCAGGCGGTGGGGTTGCGCAGTAGCGTGCCGGCGGCGGTCTGGCAGTGGCGGAGGAGTCCCGGAATGTTGCGCTGACTGACGATCCAGGGCGCCGCCAGCGCGTCCAGCCACCACCTCCCGGCCGCGCCGCGATCGACCGCGGCGAGGTGGGACGCCAGCGCCCGCGATCGCGCCGGTGCGAAGGTGCGCGCCATCGAGCGGCCGTCGAGCAGCGGCCAGTACCCCCACCCGAGGGCGCGCTGGCGCGGCACGGGGTCCTGCTCGACCCAGACAAGCTGCTCGGTGGACGGCGCGACGGCCACGACGCGGGCCCGACCGGGTGTGGCGACACAGGGGTCCAGAGGCGGGAGCGCGAGCCGGGTCATCTCGAGCGCCAGGAGGTGCGCGGGCCCGAGACTCGCGCTGCCCAGCACCGCGGCAACCACGGGGACCGGCCCGCCCAGCGCCGCCGCTGCGCAGGCGGCCTGCACGGTCAGCTCGAGGGGATCCCCTCCCGCGAGCAGGCCTCCCGTCAGGGCCAGCGCCGCGATCACCATCGCCGGCTTCCACAGGTGCCACTCCTCCCCGACCCGGGTGGCGGCGGCCGGCACAAGGGCCACTACGGCCAGGAAGAGGAGCCGCCCGGGGAACCAGACGAGGCCGCGCGAGAGCACCGCCCACCCGTCACGCAGCCACGGCAGGCCCGTCAGGATGGCGAGACCGGCCGCGGCCCAGCCCAGGAAGGCAAGGCGTCTGGCCGCCCCCGCCGCCCGGGCCGCAGCCACTCCGCCGAGCAGGAGGACCCAGAACGGCATGGTCAGGTGCGCCACGAAGCGATCGCCACGGGGCGGTAGCGGCAGGCCAGGCACGACCATGGCGGCCACCTCGTTGATCCGGATGGCCCCTCTGGCCGCGTCGTTCGGAGAGATACCGCGGCCGCGATCGCCGGTTCGGGCCCAGGCCGCGAACGGCAACGCCTGCACTGCCACGAGCCCGACGGCCAGAGTCAGCGCGCCAACGGTGCGGCGCCGGGGCGAGAGGACCAGCGCCCCCGCCATGGCCATCAGCGCCAGCCAGGGCTCGGCCCCCAGCCAGGCGAGGGCCGCAAAGACCGCCACCGGCCAGGCGCGTGCGCCCAGGGCGGCCCACCACAACCAGGGCGTCCAGGCCAGGGTCTCCAGGTTGTTGAGGACGCCTGCCGCATCCATCATCGGTCCGGCCAGGCAGACGCCCCAGCCGGCCGCCACCTCGACCCCTGGGCGCACGCCCAGCCGGCGCGCCAGCAGGCCAGACCCCAGCCCCAGGAGCGCCAGGTGGAGGCCGACCTCGACGCCGACGGCCCGCGGGGCGGGGAAGACCAGGGCCAGCCAGGCGGGTGGGTACAGCAGGTCGGACTGGGGGTTGGCGAAGAAAGGCTCGCCGCAGCCCACGAACGGGTTCCAGGCCGGGCTGGCCTGGCCTCTCAGGACCTGCGCCGTGTGGTGTCGGAGTGGCACGAAGTAGGCCGGAAGGTCGCGCAAGGTCGGCACCAGGTCGCCGATGGCCGCGGCCGCCGCCACGACCAGCCCGGGCAGGGCGCACGCCGCGAGGCGCCAGGCGGGCTTCATCGGCGCTCCCCGAGAGCGGCCTGGAGACGCGCGATGGCAGCGGGGTCGAAGCTCAGGAGAGCCCGCTCGTACCCGGTGGGACGTTCGACGCGGAGGCGGCGCGCGCGAAGGGCCTGGTCGAGGTTGCGCCGAGCCGCCGCCAGCCGCCCCTCCTCGAGCGCCAGGCTGGCCAGCTCGACCCATGCGGAAACCAGGTTGGGCTCCAACCCCGTGGCAGCCTGCAGGGCCGCGCGGGCCGCCGGTACGTCGCGCCTGACCTTGGCCGCCCGGCCCTCCTCGAGCGCGGCAAACGCGTCGAGGGGGTTGCAGGCGCGCGCCTGTCGGAACGCCTCCTGCGCCCCCAGCGTCAGCGCCGGCTCGCCGCGCAAGCTCGCGCGCCGTGCTTCGATGGCGCCGAGGGTGCTCCAGGCCTCGTTCCAGCGTGGTCGCAGGGTCGTGGCGCGTACGGCCAGGGCCTCGGCGTTGGCCAGCCGGATGTCCGTGGGTGGCGTCTGGGCGGCCAGCGCCCGGGCCTGGGCGAGCGGTGGCTCGGGCCTCCCGCCCAGCCACCAGTCAGGCTGCACGAGGGCGATGGCGAGCAGTGCCGCCAGCACCGGGCCGACCGACACGGTCGCCGAGGGGCTGTCCCGCAGGGGCCAGCGCCGCGTGCCGGGCAGTGCCGCGGCCACCGCCAGCGTCGCCGTCCAGGCCACCACCGGTGCGGCGAGCTGGGTGTGGAACGCCGAGGTCGCAGCCACCGCGGCCACGCAGCCGGCGGCATGGGCGCCGGCGCGCGGCAGGCGGCGCAGCAGCGACCACAGCAGCCCCCCGCCCAGCAGCACGCCCGGGAGGCCCAGGGACGCCAGGAGCTGCAGAAGGTCGGACTCCGCCAGGGTCGGCAGGAGACCATAGCGCGCGACGCGGCCGTCCTGCGGAAAGTTGTGGGCCGTGGCCACGTCGGCGTACCCGCCCGGGCCGGTCCCCCACGGGAGTGACTCGCGGGCAACGGCGGCCGCCACGCTCCAGATGCGCACCCGCTCGAAGCGCAGAGGATCATGGTCGGTCGCGACTCGTGCCGTCAGCCCGAGAGCCGCGACCAGCAATGCGAGAAGCGCTCCCTGCTTGAGTCGTCGGCTCGTCGTGCCGGCGAGCAGCCACGCCACCGTCATCGCGGCGGCGCCCAGCATGGCAGCGCGTGACCCGGAAGCGACGATGCCACCCAGGCTGAGGGTCCCCAGGGCCAGCCGTCCGGCGACGGGCAGGCGCGCGAACGGAGCGCTCGCGAGGCCGAGCAAGGCCACCGTGGCCGAGAGGTTGGGATTGCCCAACAGCCCGTCGCTGCGCACTCCCTCGGCCCAGCGACCCGCCATCAGGAAGAGGCCGGCCGTGGCCCCGAGGCCGGCCACGACACCGCACGCCCAGGCCCGGTCGCGCCACCCCGAGACGACGCCGGCCAGCAGCCAGGCCACCGGCACCTGCAGGGGTATGACCACATAGGGAGTCGGGGCGTAGCGGCCTGAGGCGGGGTCAAACAAATGCACGGTAAGACGGACAGACCAGTACCCCTCGGTAAGCGCCCGGGTCACGGCACCGACCGTGGGTGCCGGCGCGGCGGCGTTCCAAAGAACCAGGTCGGCATAGCCGTCCCCGTTGAAATCGGGAACCGTCGCGGTGCACGGAATCGCCAGTCCCGG
>DAONEV010000267.1:0-6139 GCA_035403265.1 Thermoanaerobaculaceae bacterium
CCGTGGGATCAGGCAACCATCTCCCCACGGCGGCTCCTATATTTCCATTACACGCTCGCGAGGTCCGCGGGCGTGGCGAGCGAGGAATGACGAGCGTGATGAGCCGGGGTTCACACCCCGGTGGGCACGCCACGAGACGAAGGAGGACCAGATGCAGACAAGGGAACTCGGAAAGTGCGGCCTGGAGGTTTCGGCTCTCGGATTCGGATGCATGGGAATGACCTTCTCCTACGGGCCGCCCGCGGACCGGCAGGAGATGATCTCGCTGCTTCGCGCGGCCGTGGAACGCGGTGTCACGTTCTTCGACACCGCCGAGGTCTACGGCCCGTTCAACAACGAGGAGCTGGTCGGTGAAGCGCTCTCTCCGTTCAAAGGCAAGGTTGCGATCGCCACCAAGTTCGGGTTCAAGCTCGATCCTGGCGGCGGACCGCAGTGGGCGGGCCTCGACAGCCGGCCCGAGCACATCCGGGAGGTCGCCGAGGGCTCGCTCAAGCGGCTCAAGGTCGACGCCATCGACCTCTTCTACCAGCACCGGGTCGACCCCGAGGTGCCGATCGAGGACGTGGCGGGGGCGGTGAAGGACCTCATCCGAGAGGGCAAGGTCAAGCACTTCGGCCTGTCCGAGGCGGGTGTGCAGACGATCCGCCGGGCGCACGCCGTCCAGCCGGTCACGGCCCTGCAGAACGAGTACTCGCTCTGGACCAGGACTCCCGAGAAGGCGGTGATTCCCACTCTCGAGGAGCTTGGGATCGGCCTGGTCGCCTATAGCCCGCTAGGCAAGGGCTTCCTCACGGGGAAGATCAACGAGAGCACGACGTTCCACGGCACCGACTTCCGCAGGATGCTCCCTCGCTTCACGCCCGAAGCCCGGAAGGTCAACCAGGCCCTCGTCGACCTGCTCGCGCAGATCGGTGCGAGGAAGAAGGCCACATCGGCTCAGATCGCGCTCGCCTGGCTGCTCGCCCAGAAGCCGTGGATCGTCCCGATCCCGGGTACCACGAAGCTGCACCGGCTCGAGGAGAACCTCGGCGCAGCGGCCATCGAGCTCACGCCCGACGATCTCCGTGAGATCGAGGACGCCGCCTCGAGGATCGAGGTGCAAGGGGCCAGGTACCCCGAGAAGCTGGAGCAACTGACCGGTCGGTGACTCGGACCGTGCGCGAGGGAGGTTTCGTGCGCTGTGTCGACTCGACCTTGAAGGGGTGCATGCGAAGGCGGGAGAAGTGAAGAGGTTGATCGCCTACTTTTCGCGCCAGGGGGCAACTACGCCGGGGGCAGGATTGTGAACGTGCCCATTGGAAACACCGAGGTGGCCGCGCAGATGATCCAGAAGTTGACCGGCGGCGACCTCTTCAAGATCGACACCGTCACGGACTATCCACCGGGCTACGACGAGACCACGGACGTGGCGCGGCGGGAGCTGCGTCAGAACGCCAGGCCCGAGCTCACTGGCCACGTGGACAACCTGGGCGACTACCCGAGGCCTGGTAGCGTTTGAGTTACCAGGCCACAACTCGAGGTGTGTCCATCGATTGCAATCCTCTCAACAGGCCAGGGAACCGGCGAGTTGTGACGGTCTCCGGGGCAGCGTCGTTGCCGAATAAGGACAAGACGACTTGAGCCGCCTCGAGGGCGGCTCGTAAGGTGTTGATCTTATTGGTCGGGACGGCGGGGTTCGAACCCGCGACCCCTTGAACCCCTTTTGGTTCAACCATCTAGAGCCGTCCATGGATAGCCGTGGACGCCTCATTTCTGGCCCCTTTCCACCTCCTAGGATTGCCCAGGACGTCCCTGGAGAACACTCGGCGGACGCACTAGCACCGCAGCGTTGTATCCGCCCAGCGCGACAACGAAGACGTCGACACCCGGGCCAGCGGACCGGACCCGCGGAGGCGCCGCGAGCCTAGTGCGGGTGCAGGTGCCGCAGCGCGTGCGGCTTCTCGAGGCCGTGCCGCAGCATCAGCGCCTCGTCCGACAGGATCTCGACCGTCGGGCCCTGCGCGACGACCAGACCGCCGTCGAGCGCGACGACGCGGGAGCACAGCTCGACGACGAGCTCGAGGTCGTGGGTGGCGACCAGCTTGGTGATGGGGATCCGCCGCAGCAGCTCCTTGAGCTCGCGCCTGCCCTTGGGGTCGAGGCTGGACGTCGGCTCATCGAGCACCAGGACGGACGGGTCGCAGGCCAGGACCCCGGCGAGGCAGACGCGCCGCTTCTCGCCGGCCGAGAGGTGTTGAGGCGAGCGCTTCTCGAAGCCCTCCAGCCCCGCCGTGGCGAGGGCCCTGGTGACGCGCTCCCGCACCCCGTCCTCGCCGAGGCCGAGCTGCTCGGGCCCGAACGCCACGTCCTCGTAGACGGTCGGGCAGAAGAGCTGGTCGTTGGGGTCCTGGAACATCAGACCCACCCTGCGGCGGACCTCGAGCAGTGTCTCCTTGCCGGCCCGGAGCCCGTCGACCGCCACCGAGCCCTCCCCCGGCCAGGTCTCCGGCAGGAGCCCGTTGAGGTGCAGCAGCAGCGTGCTCTTGCCAGCGCCGTTGGGGCCGATGAGGCCGACGCACTGGCCGGCCTCGACCGAGAAACTCACGCCCTTGAGCGCCGGCGTCGCGTCCCCGTAGCGGAAGCGCAGCTCCACGACCTCGAGGGCGACGCTCACCGCCACCCCCTGGCGCACATCGCGGCCCAGATCCGGTCGGCCCGCTCGGTCGAGCGGATGAAGAGCTGACTCGCGACCGTGGCCATGGCGTGCCAGGTCCGCGACCGCTGCCGGGTGAACGAGCGGCTCGCCCGCGCCCGCTTCATTCGCCCCGACTCGTCGAGGAGCACGAGCAGCGCCACTCCGAGGACGAACGGCTCGAGCCAGAGGACCCGCCGCACGACGAAGCGCCAGGGAATCTGGCTCGCTGCGGCCGTGGCGAGCAGCAACGCGAGGACCACGGCGAGCAGTGCCCACGCCTGGCGCGGCAGAAAGGCGGTCGCGATGACGAGCGCCAGGGTCGCGACGAGCTCCACTGCGGGCCGGGCACGGTGGATCGGCGAGTCGAGCCGGCCGTTGCGGTCGAGGAAGTCACGCCGCAGGGCGTCAGCTCCCCTCGTCCGGCTCCGCAGGCGCACTCCCACGGGCCTTCGGCACGAGGACCCGGGCCAGGCCCCACGCGAGGGCAAGGGCGACCAGCGTCCCCAAGGCGCCAGCCACCGAAGTCGCCACGACGCTCGACCCGATCCCCGGCATCTCGTACTCCGGAATGGGCGCCCGAACGGCTGAGGCAGCGGCCTTCTCCTTGAAGCCCAGGACCTCGGCCGTGCGGTCAAGCCCGTCCGGCCACTTCGAGGCGAGTGGCGAGACGAACAGCGCGAGTCCCAGGACGATGAGAACGCCGTAGGCCGCGAGCGCGCGGTACGACCTCGCCGGCTTCAGATCGATCTCGGGCTCGAGCAGATCGGGCCGTGCCCGCGCGATTGCGCCGAGCACGAGCGCCGTGATCAGGGCCTCGCCGAGCCCAATGAGCATGTGGATGCCGGCCATCGCCGGGAGCGCCACGGAGAAGGCGACGGTGCGCGACACGGCCAACTCACCGGCGCAGGCGACGGCCGCGAGCACCGTGGTGCACCAAGCGGCGAAGCCGGCCGCGAGCAGGCGGCCGCGGAGGCCCTTGATCGCACGGGAGACCACGTGGTAGATCACCCACCCGCCGGCGCCTCCCAGGATGCCCATGTTGAGGATGTTGGCGCCGAGCGCCGAGATGCCGCCGTCGGCGAACATCAGGCACTGGACGATGAGAACTGCGGACATGACGACGACAGCGACGCTCGGCCCGAGCAGCGCCGCTACCAGGACGGCCCCTACGAGGTGGCCGGAGGTCCCGCCGACGACGGGGAAGTTGAGCATCTGGGCGGCGAAGACGAACGCCGCCGCGAGCCCGAGCAGCGGCACCCTCCGGGGGGGCAGGTGCACCCGAGCCTGCCGGAGTGCGACACCGAGACCGGCCACCGCCAGGCTGCTCGCCACCACCGCGGTCTTGGCGTCGAGGAAGCCGTCAGGGATGTGCATGCGAGATCGCCTCGGTGCCCGACCCTACTCCGCCTTGGCCACGATGAAGATGTAGCGCAGCGGATTCGAGCCTGTGTTGGTGACGTCGTGCTCGGTGTGCGCCGGAGCGTAGGTGACGAGCCCCGCCTTGATCTGGATCGCCGGCTGTCCCGTGATGCGAAGCTCTCCCTCGCCTTCGAGAGGCACGAGCATCTCCTCGTTTTTCTCGGTGTTGTGCTTCCCGATCGAGGCGCCCGGCGCCAGTGTCACCAGGCCCGACCGCATCGAGGTGGTCTCGGGCGGGCCACCGAGCAGCATGAAGTACGACTTGTCGCCGGGCTCCAGCTTGACCACCTTGACCTGCGGCGCTGGGGGGTTGTCGGCGGCGGCCTCGAGGTCGGCACCTGGACCGGCAAGGATGGCGAGAGCAGCGGCCGCAAGGACTAGTTGATTGCTTGGTTTCACGGTTTCCTCCAGTCGCGGGTGAGGGCAGGCTCGGCTGGCCCTCGTTGCGCGCAGGGCCGGCCGGCCTCCCGCCCCAGTCATCAGAACCGCAGCTCCAAGCCACCGGACAGCACACGCCCCGGCGCCGGGTAGCCCGGCCTGTACTCGTACTCCGAGCCGGTGAGGTTCTCGCCGGCGACGTACAGCTCGGCCCGCGCCGACGAGCCGAGCGAGAGCTGGTAGCCGGCCTTGAGGTTCACCAGGAAGTAGTTGTCGATCCACGTCTGCGTGCTGGAGAACCGGGGGTTGAGGACGGCCTGGGTGTCGACCCACTCCGCGTCGACGTTGAGGCGAACGCGCTCGACGGGGAGCCACGAGAGCCCCGACACCAGCGACCACTTCGGGGCGTTGGGCACGTCGGTCGGGTTCGGGTCCAGGTAGGTGACGCCACCGAAGACCGCGATCGACTGGCTCGGTGCCACGCTCACCGAGGCTTCCGCACCGCGGATCGTGTAGTCGCCGATGTTGGCGAACACCGGCGGCGGGGGTGGCGGGGGCACGAAGCGCAGCGCGTTGGTCACGTGGTCATCGAACACCGTGAGCTGGAGGCGGGTCGCCCCGGAGAGCTGCTGCGACACGCCGAGCTCCCAGTGGTCGAGTCGCTCGGCCTCGAGGTCCTTCCAGGTGTCGCCCCGGTGCCACTGGGAGTACATTGCCGCCGCATACACGCCGGGAAGGTTGAAGGCGCGGGCGAAGTTGGCGTGCAGCTCGGTGTTGCCGCGCTTCACGACGAGGCCTGCCTGGCCACCCCAGTTGCCGCCGAAGTCGCTGGAGCCCGTATAGCGCACCCCGAGCGAGGGCGTGATGAGTGTTGTGTCCCCGAAGGTCTTCGCGACCATGGCGTACGCGCCGTTGTTGTGGAGCATCAGCTCGGGGAAAACTGAGCTGTAGGTCGAGTGCTGCTCGGTCGACGAGCCGCCGTAGGTGTCGTGGTCGTACCCGGCGACAAGCTCGGTCCTGCCCTCGAGCCGGAAGGTCTCCTGGAGGTGCAGGCCACAGCTCGAGAAGTCGGTCAGGGTGGTGAACGACTGGCTCTTCGCGGCATCCCACTGCAACCAGTCGATGCTGCCGCTGTCGCTGTACACCTTGAGGCTGCCGGTGTGGTTACCGTGCTCCTCGCTCAGGGTGGCGATCGACAGCGTGTCCTTGACCCCGAAGCGGGGTACGACGTCCGTCGGTGGGGCGCCGACCTGGCCCGGGTCGTCGGCCCAGGCGTCGTTCGAGTGGACCTGGACGTTGAGGTTCCAGCCCGCGGCGACCTCGTACCCGAGACGGCCGTAGAGCGTCCGCACCCGGCCGTCGGCGTTCTCGCGGTGCCCGTCGCTCTGGCGCTGGCTGGCCATCACGTAGTAGTCGAGGTCGCCGAGCTTCGCACCGTTCTCGACCAGGCCGGCCGCAGTCGCGTAGTCCCCGTACGAGCCCATCACCCGCGTCGCCATCCCCTCGTGGGCGACGGTCTTCGGCCCCAGGTTGACGCCGGCGAACGCCATGTTGCCGAACAGCACCGGCTGGGCGCTCTTGTAGACGTCGATCCGGTCGGCCATGTCGGTCGAGAGCACGTCGAGCAGCGGGTGCGTCCACACGCCGACGAAGCGCGGTATGCCGTCG
>DAONEV010000268.1:0-6123 GCA_035403265.1 Thermoanaerobaculaceae bacterium
TCACGAGCCTGCGCTCGTTGTCTCTGTTCTCCAACCAGCTCACGGGCTCGATCCCTGTCGAGCTAGGCAACCTGACCAACCTGTATTACCTCTACCTGGACAGGAACCAGCTCACGGGCTCGATTCCGGTCGAGCTGGAGAACCTGACCTCGCTGGGGAACAACTCGAGCGACCTGCGCTGGAACGCGCTCCACTCGGCAGACGCGGCACTCGTCGCTTTCCTCGACTCCAAGCAGAGTGGCGGCGACTGGCAGAGCACCCAGACCATCGCCCCGACCGGCGTGGGCGCAGGCTCGGCCACAGCGACGAGCGTGACCCTGGGCTGGACCCCGATCACCTACACCGCCGACACGGGCGGGTACCGGGTCCTCTACTCGCAGACCGCAGGGGGGCCCTACACTCCGTTCGCGACCATGACCGCCGACAAGGCTGCGGCGTCACTCACGGTCACCGGGCTGCAGCCCGCGACACCGTACTACTTTGTCGTCGAGACCCAGACAAACCCCAATGACAGCAACGCCAACACCGTGCTGAGCGAGCCGTCAGCGGAGGTGCAAGGCGCCACCGCCGTTGCGCAGACGCTCACCGTGAGCAAGCAGGGCACCGGGACCGGCACCGTCACCTCGAGCCCGGCAGGCATTGACTGCGGCACCGTCTGCGAGCTCTCGTTCACCGAGGGCACCGTCGTCGACCTCGGTCAGGCCGCATCGCTCGGGAGCACCTTCCTGGGGTGGTCGGACGGCTGCGGGGGCAGTGGCGCGTGCAGCGTCACCATGGACGGGCCGAAGCTCGTCACCGCCACCTTCGACCTCATCCCAGCCCCCACCATCACCAGCGCCGACCACGCGACCTTCATCATCGGACAGCCAGGGACGTTCGCTGTCACCGCCACCGGGGTCCCGACGCCGAGCCTGGCGCTCACGGGCACCCTGCCGTCGGGGATCACCTTCACTGACAACGGCGGCGGCAGCGCCACCCTCGGTGGTACGGCAGCCGCCGGCACCCGCGGCGTCTACCCCCTGACCATCACCGCCCACAACGGCGTCGACCCCGACGCAGTGCAAGCCTTCACCCTGACCGTGGTGAGCTTCCTCCCCACCAGTGAGCGTCAGGCGCTCATCGACCTCTACAACGCCACAACCGGTGGAGGTTGGTACACCCGCACGAGCTGGCGCAACACAGGCGACACCGACTTCAACGCCCCCGGCACCGAGTGCACGTGGTTCGGCGTGACCTGCGACGCAGGTGGCGAGCACGTGACCGGTCTGAGCCTGGCCAGCAACAACCTGGTCGGCACGATACCGGCAAGTCTGGCCACGCTTTCGAGCCTGCAGTACCTGAACCTCAGAAACAACCACCTCACGGGATCGATCCCTGTCGAGCTAGGCAACCTGACCAACCTGAATTACCTCTACCTGTACGACAACCAGCTCACGGGATCAATCCCTGTCGAGCTAGGCGACCTGACCAACCTGTATGAACTCCTCCTGAGGAACAACCAGCTCACCGGCTCGATCCCTGTCGAGCTAGGCAACCTGACCAACCTGTATTGTCTCTACCTGGACAGCAACCAGCTCACGGGATCGATTCCGTCCGAGCTTGGCGGCCTGGCCAATCTGACTGGCCTCTTCCTGTACCACAACCAGCTCACCGGCTCGGTCCCTGTCGAGCTAGGCAACCTGACCAACCTGAATTACCTCTACCTGTTCAACAACCAGCTCACCGGCTCGATCCCTGTCGAGCTAGGCAACCTGGGCAATCTGCTGGTCCTCGACCTGTCGTTGAACCAGCTCACGGGTTCGATCCCTGTCGAGCTAGGCAACCTGGCTGGCCTGCATGACCTCCGCCTGTTCAGCAACCAGCTCACCGGCTCGATCCCTGTCGAGCTAGGCAACCTGACCAACCTGTCAACTCTCGTCCTGTCCGGCAACCAGCTCACCGGCTCGATCCCTGTCGAGCTAGGCAACCTGACCTACCTGCGTTACCTCTACCTGGACAACAACCAGCTCGCGGGCTCGATCCCTGTCGAGCTAGGCAACCTGACCAACCTGTGGTACCTCAACCTGTCCAGCAACCAGCTCACGGGCTCGATTCCGGTCGAGCTGGAGAACCTGACCTCGCTGTCGAACAACTCGACCGACCTGCGCTGGAACGCGCTCCACTCGGCAGACGCGGCGCTCATCGCCTTCCTCAACTCCAAACAGTTTGGCGGCAACTGGCAGAGCACCCAGACCATCGCGCCGACCGGTGTCGGCGCCGGGTCGCCGACACCCGCGAGCCTGGACCTGAGTTGGACGCCGATCACCTACAGCGCCGACACCGGGGGCTACCAGGTGCTCTACTCGCAAATCTCAGGCGGCCCGTACAGGCCTTTCATGACGCTCACTCCGAGCAAGGCGAGCGACGCCCTCACGGTCACCGGGCTGGCCCCGGAGACGAAGTACTACTTCGTGGTCCGGACCCAGACCGACCCGCACGCACACAACGCCAACGCGGTGGTCTCGGAGTACTCGGACGAGACGAGCGGGACCACGGCCGAGGCGCCCTACCAGAATGGCGACGTCAACGGCGACGGGTCGGACAACGTCCAGGATGTCTTCTTCTTGATCAACTACCTCTTTGCCGGCGGGCCTGGGCCGGTGGGTCCTGGGGATGTGAACGGCGACGGCTCGGTCAACGTGCAGGACGTGTTCTACCTGATCAACTACCTCTTTGCCGGAGGTCCAGGACCCGTGTAGCCGATCGCGATGAACTTGAGTACCACGTCCACCGTTATTGACACAACTCATGCGACCAGGTCACCCTTGGCCCCACGTCAGCCCAACGACTCAGGCAAGGAATGTCTATCCAGGCCGTGAGCGCCGCTTTTTGCCCTTGCGCGGCATGGCCGAATGCACCCCCCCACTGCGATCTGACTTGCCGCCTCAACAACCTTGATTCACGTTGCCAGGTTCGAAAAGAGCCGTCGCTCCATGGCATCTCGCCTGGCAACACCGCCATTGAGCTGAGGTGCCGAACCTCGCACTCGAGTTCTCTCCGGAAAGCGAGCTCGGCATGCGACAGCCGGAGCGCGGCGGGCCTCACCTAGTCTCCGGGGAGGCCGGGGTGAGTGAAAACAGCGGTCAGGGACGTGGCATGGACCAGTGCCTTCCGAGGACGGGGCACCATTCACCACTCGGGTGTAGCGCCTACCGTGCCACGGGTTGGGCAGCAGGTGCCACGGGGACGAGACGGCCCTCGGGCGGGATCCTGACGGTGGGACCGCTCCGGAGGTGCTCGATGACGACCCTGGAGAGCAGGATCTGGTTGTCCTTCGCGTCGCGGCCCTCGAGGAAGGTCGTGTAGAGGTCGCCGCCCTGGGCCAGGAAGCTGTTGGTGGCGACGGTGTAGGTTCGCTCCTCGTCGAGGGGGCGGCCGCCGACCAAGGCCATGACGAGTCTCGACCCGACGGGACGCGTGAGGTCGTAGGTCGCCGCGATGCCCGAGACCTGCATCATGCCCCGTTCGAGGCTCAGGGACTGCTCGAGCAGAGCGCGGACCTGGCGGCCGGACAGGGAGAGCGTCACGACCGAGTTCTCGAAGGGCAGCGCATCCAGGACGTGGGAGCGGAGGACAGCCCCGGCCGGGAGGTCCGCCCGCAAGCCGCCCGCGTTCTCGAACGCCATGTCCGCTCCGGCATGGGCGCGCATGACGTCGGCCACGAAGTCGCCGAGTGGCGACTCGCGCACGTAGTCGCGCCACAGGCGAGCCTCGACGTGACCGACGACGTCACCTGCCTCCCGCGCGAGGAGGGCGCGGAACGGCTCGAGCCGCGCGGTGACGACCGGGTCCGGCGTGAGCTGGTCGCTCCAGACGTGCATCAGGGTGCCGTCGTAGGTGACCACTCTCCCATCACGGACGCGGAGCTTGAGGTAGCCGAGACGGGTGCCGTAGCCGTATGTCTGGAGGACGAGGGTGCCCGTCTTCGGCGTGACGATAGGCGTCTCGATGCCGCGGTGCGCGTGACCCCCGATCAGCACGGCGATCCCCGTCACGGCTTCGGCGAGACGGACGTCCTCCTCGACGCCCCGCTGGACCTCGGGTCGGGCCTCGGCGTCAGTCTGCTCGGGCCCGGTCATGCCCTGGTGAGCGAGCACGACCACGAGGTCGACGGAGTCGCCGAGCTCCTTCACGCCCTCCCTGACCGCCTCGATCGGGTCGGTGAAATCCAGGTCGGCGATCCCGGCCGGCAGCGCGACGCTCCGGGCGTCGAGCCCGATGACGCCGATGACGCCGATCCGCACGCCGTTCCGCTCGACGATCGCCCAGGGCCTCGAGAACCGGTGCCGCGTGCCTTTGTAGTAGATGTTGGCGCCCAGGGTCGGGAAGCTCGCGAAGTTCATCTGGCGCTCGCAGTTCGCCGCGCCGTAGTCGAACTCGTGGTTGCCGATCGCCAGGGCGTCGTAGGCCATGGCGTTCATCATCTCGACCAGGGCCCTGCCGCGCGTGAGGAACGACATGGTGCCCGTGAACATGTCGCCGCTGTCGAAGAGAAACGCGCCCGGCTCGCGCTCGCGTACGGAGCGCACCAGGGTCGCGAGCTGGGCGGCCCCGCCGAGGTTCGGCGAGCCCGGCAGCCAGTATGCCGGGACCGGCTCGATGGCCGAATGGAAGTCGTTGGTGTAGAGGATGGTCACGTCCTTTGCCTGGCCGGAAAGCGCAGTCGCGGCGGCCAGAAGAACGGTGCATCCGACCACGGTGGCCATCGAGTACCGTCGCATGGGCTCCTCCGATTCCCGGCCGGCGGACGCGGCCAGCGTGCACGCTTGTAGCACCCCAGGCGGCCGGGTTTCAACCGCGGCGTCAGGTTCCTCGTGGGACGGGCGGCTACCCGAGACGGAGCACGGTGGCGACGGTGAGGAAGACCGTCATGGCGATGAGCGCCAGCACGAGGACCCAGGCCACGATGTTGAACCCCTTGGAGTTGACGTGCTGACCCAGGAGGTCGCGGCGGTTGGCCAGGATGAGCATGAAGACGAGGACCGCCGGCAGCAGGATGCCGTTGGCCACCTGGGAGAGGTAGAGCACCTTGAGGAGCGGCAGGCCCGGGATCAGGATCGCGGCCGCGCCGAGGCCGATCATTACGGTGTAAATGCCGTAGAACCAGGGCGCATCCTCGAGCTTCTGGTCGATGCCGCGCTCCCAGCCCAGGCCCTCGCACACCGAGTAGGCGGTGGAGAGCGGCAGGATGGCGGCGGCGAAGAGCGAGGCGTTGAGGAGCCCGAACCCAAACAGCAGCGCGGCGTACTTGCCGGCCAGCGGTCGCAGCGCCATGGCCGCGTCGCGGGCGTCGGCGATCTGCACCCCGGCCTGGTGCAGCGTCGAGCCGCAGGAGACGACGATGAACCAGACGACGAGCACCGCCATGACCGAGCCGACGGCGACGTCCAGGCGCGCCTCTCGCAAGTGGCGCGTGGCGACACCCTTCTCGACCACCGCGGCCTGCTGGTAGAACTGCATCCACGGGGCGATCGTCGTGCCGACGATGCCGACCATCATGAGGACAAACGGCAGGCTGGGCTCGACGGACGGCGTTACCGTCGCGGCCAGCACCTCGCTCCAGTCGGGCTTGGCCATCACCCCGGAGATGATGTAGGCGATGTAGAACCCCGAGGCCAAGAGGAACGCCTTCTCGACCACCCGGTAGCTTCCCCAGGTGACCAGCCACCAGACGGCCACCGCGGCGATCGGGACCGAGACGTAGCGCGAGACGTGGACGATCTCGAGCGCCTCCGCGAGGCCGGCGAACTCGGCCATGGTGTTGCCCAGGTTGGTCACCAGCAGCGCCACCATCAGGTAAAAGGTCGCCCTGACCCCGAACTGCTCGCGGATCAGGTCGGCGAGCCCCTTGCCGGTGACGACGCCGAGGCGCGAGGACATCTCCTGCACCACGTACAGCGCCAGCGCCACCGGGATCACCGTCCACAGCAGGCGGTAGCCCCAGATCGTGCCGGCCAGGGAGTAGGTGGTGATGCCGCCGGCGTCGTTATCGACGTTGGCGGTGATGATGCCGGGACCCACCACCGCGGCGAAGATCGCCAGCCGCGCCCACTTGGCGCGCAGCCACTCCCTCACGTCAGCCTC
>DAONEV010000269.1:0-6089 GCA_035403265.1 Thermoanaerobaculaceae bacterium
GCCTGCACCTCGGCCCGGATCACGACCACGTTGAAGGCGGGCTGGTCCGGCGGCGGGCTGATGATGCGAACCTCCACGGGCTCGGCCGCCAGGACCTGGGCGAAGACCAGGAAGACAGCGGGAAGGAGCTTCATGGGCCCTTCCCTCCTTCGCCACTCGCCCCGACTCGAGCCAGCGCCGCCGTCGGCCAGCCAGCCACGTAGACTCGCAACGCCTCGCAGGTGCGGTCCAGCTCCGCGTGCGGGCGCTGAGCGTAGGCGAAACGGGCCGAGGCGCTTCCGGCCGCTCGTCCAGCCAGACGAGCGGCGATGGCACGGGCTTCGGCACGGCGGCCGGAGCGGTCAAGGACATAGGCATTCAGGATCGCCAGCTCCCGGTCGTCCGGAACGGCCGCAACCGCCTCGGCCAGGACCTCCGCCGCAGCCTGCCATGCACCGGCCTCGATCTGGCGCCGGACCAGCTCCTGCCAGGCCACCGAGCGAATCCAACCCCCCGAATCGCCACTCGTGCGAGCGGAGGAGTCGCCCCGGGCCAAGGGGGCCGTCGTAGCGACGCGGCGGAGCAGCATCTCGACCTCTGAGCTGTCACCCAGGCGCTGCCGGGTCAGGGCAAGACGCAGCATCGGCTCGAGAGCGTCTGGCCGTCGCTCGACCAGCCGCCGCAGGAGCTGCTCCGCCTCCCGGTACTTCCCTTTCCACTCGAGGCTCGCCGCCAGCCCTTCCAGTGCGGCCGTGTTGCCGGGGTCGAGGAGGAGCGCGATGGTGAGCTGGTGCTCGGCCGCTGCGCCCGCCCCGAATTGCTCTGAGGCGCCGGCCAGGCACGCCATGGCCTCGGCGGCCCGGGCTCGACCAGACTCGCCGGCGGCTCGCGGCGCCAGGGCGGCGAGCTCGGCGAGCATCGTCCAGGCATGAGCCTGGCACTGGACCGCCCGCTCGATGCCGTAGATCCCGGCCAGCCGGGTGTGGAGCTGCATCAGGGCGAAGAGCGCCTCGCCCTCCTGACGGACCAGTCCCCTGGCAGCGGCCAGCTCGGCGGCCAGCAGTCGCGTCGAGGCATCCGCGCGCGTCTCCCGCAACGCGCTGCGCTCGAGCTCCGCCACGGCCCTCTCGGCCACGGTCGAGTCGGCCTCGGTGTAGGTGGCAAGAGCGGCGAGATAGCCCTGACGGAGGTCCTCGGGAGGGTCGCCGGCAGGGCTCAGGCCGGCTTCGGCGATGGGCAGAAGATCGGCCGGTGCGACCAACGCCGGGTCAGCAGGGGCGGCGGTGGTCGCCGAATCTGGCGACGGCGGCTCCTCGATCGCCTTCTTCAGCTCCGGGTTCACGGCGGCACCCCGGGCCTCGACCTCCGCCAGGACCGCGGCTGCCCTTTCGAACTGGCGCGTCGCCTGGTAGATACTGGCAAGGTTATTGGCCGCGTCGCCGTAGGCCGGATCAGCGCGTAGCGCCTGCTCATACTGCCTCACGGCGTCCTCGAAGCGCTGCAGCCTGAGCAGGACGTTGCCGTGCAGGAAGTGGTACGGCGCCGGAATTCCGCCCTGGTTTGGGAACGGGTCCTCCAACGCCCTGTCGAGCTCCGCCAGCCCCCGCTCGGCGCGGGCGATCTTGTCCAGGATCTTGCGCTCCTCGTCAGAGCTGGCCTGGGCCAGGCTGGCGTTGAGCGATCGGATCAAGTCCTCGCTGTCGCCTCGCCTCCGGCGCATCTCGGAAAGGCGGTCCTGCTGCATCCTCGACATCAGGTCGCCCACCGCCTCGTGGCTCTTCTCGGCCAACTCGACCTCCACGAGCGCTCCACTGAAGTCCTTCTGCATGTACAGGATCTTGGCCAATAGAAGGTGAGCGTCGGAGAGCTCCGGGAATCTCGCCAGGCAGGTGCGAAGCTGCTCGGACGCATCCTTGAAGCGGTGCTTGCCAAAGCTGACTCTGGCCTTCTCGAAGATCTTCGCCGCGTCCCTGTACGAGGCCAGACGCTGGGCATCGAGCTGGCGGTATCCCGACTGCCCGAGGCCCTCACGCGCCGAGAGAATGGTGGCGAAGACCACCACCCAACCCAGGAACCAATAGACCCGTCGCACCCACCATTCCGGATGGCTGCCGACGCTTCGGACCGGTTGTTCCCCTGGCCGGGCGTGAGCCGACGGCTCGCCGGACCCGACCCGAGCTGGTGTTCTGAAAGGACGGCCCACGCGGATCGTCGCCCAGGTCAGGCGCGACCTCAGTGAAGATCCTGCTCGTGGTCATGGTGCTGGCCACGACCACGATCGTGGCGCTCCCTCTCCCTCCAGCGCCGGTAGTCGTCACCTTCGCTCATCCGCTGGTCGGACCAGTGGCCGGGCTCGTAGCGCCAGTAGCGTCCTTCGCGCACATACCTGGCGTCGATCCACCGGACGTCGCGACCGTGCGGGCGCTCCCAGCGACCCGCGATCCACATCCAGTGGTTCACCTGCCAGTGCCACATCCCGTTGATCCAGACGTGGTCCGCGCCTGGCCGGGGCGGGATGTGCTCGTGATGACGGCGCGGCGGAGCGACCGTGGAGACGTGGATGTCCAACTCCGGCAGGGGCGGCAGAGGCACCAGCCGGGGCGGCCTCGGAAGAGAAGGCAGGGGTGGGAGAGGTAGCTGCGCAGCCAGTGGCAGGGCGGACACGAGAGCGACCGCTGCGACCGCGAGCAATCTCACGCGATAACCGGGCATGGGGGTCCTCCTATCCCAACACTCCCTCAAGCTGGCGCTTGGGCCCGCGGCTGTCAAGCCAGCGGCCCTTCGTCAACGGCACGACCCCGCCAGCGTGACACAAGACGGGATGCCGCGCCTGCTCCCTCGGATGCGAAGGCATCTCTCAGACCGGACCGGGACCACCCGCAAACAGGTGGTTGATCAGGTAGAACACGTCGCTGATGTCGATGCGGCCACTGCCGTTTTCGTCGCCGGACACCGGCGCCGAGCCGTTGGCGAACAGGAAGTTGATCATGTAGAACACGTCCTGGACGTCGACCACGCCGTCGCCGTTGGCGTCACCCTTGAGCACGGCCGGATCGTCGTCCAGGTTGGTGACCGCGACGCTCGCCCCGCTCGCCCCGGAGTAGCCCGGGTCCGCACTCACTGCCGGACCGACGATGACGGCGTACGCCTGGTCGCCGTCGTAGACGGCATCGTCCACGCCGGTGACGGCCACCGTCTGCGGCGTCGCCCAATCGGCGTCCGTGAAGGTGAGCGCAGCCGGCGCCACGGCGCCTTCGGAGGGTCTCGTCGAGGCCATCGGCACCATCACCTGCGCGGTCGGCTGGCTGGTGAGGACGACGGTGAATGTGGCGCTGCCGCCGGCTTCGGTGGTGACGAGGCCGGGTACCGCGGAGACGGCGATGCCAGCGGTGTCGTCGTTGACGATGGTGGCGAGACCGTCCGCGTCGGCGATGGTCGCATTCACGGGGCTCGACAGGTGCAGCGTAAACGTCTCGTCCGCTTCGTCGATCCTGTCTCCGATGACCGGCACCGTGACGGTCCTGCTCGTTTGCCCAGCCACCATGGTCTGGAGCCCGGTCAGGGCCGTGAAGTCTCCGCCCGCCGCGGCCGTGCCCGCGACGGTGCTGGTTTCGACGGTCACGTCCACGCAGCTCGCGGCGGACATCGTCACCGTGAACTCCGCGTTCGTGAGCCCGGAGTTGCCCTCGATGACGGTGACGTCGCCGATCAAGAGGGTGGGTGCCGCGGCGACGGTGACCGGCACCGCCGGCGAGGTGGCACTGCACCCCGCTGCGCTGGTTACCTCGACGGTGTAGCTCCCCGCGTCGGCGACGCTCACCCCGCCCTTGCTGTACGTGGCACCGGTGGCGCCCAGCGCCTCGCCGTCCTTCCGCCAGAGGTAGGTCGCGAACGGACCGCCGCTCACGCTCAACGACAGCGAGCCACCGGCGCACGTCGAAGTCACACCATCGATCCCGGGCTCGGGCAGAGCGACAACGGTGACCGGCACCGCCGGCGAGGTGGCACTGCACCCAGTCTCGCTGGTCACCTCGACGGTGTAGCTCCCCGCGTCGGCGGCGCTCACCCCGCCCTTGCTGTATGTGGCACCGGTAGCGCCCACCGCCTCGCCGTCCTTCCGCCACAGGTAGGTCGCGAACGGACCGCCGCTCACGCTCAACGACAGTGAGCCACCGGCGCACGTCGAGGTCACACCATCGATCCCGGGCGCGGGCAGAGCGACAACGGTGACCGGCACCGCCGGCGAGGTGGCGCTGCACCCAGTCTCGCTGGTCACCTCGACGGTGTAGCTCCCCGCGTCGGCGGCGCTCACCCCGCCCTTGCTGTACGTGGCACCGGTAGCGCCCAGCGCCTCGCCGTCCTTCCGCCACAGATAGGTCGCGAATGGACCGCCGCTCACGCTCAACGACAGCGAGCCACCGGCGCACAACGCGCTCGCACCCGTCACGGTCGGCGTCGGGGCGGTCTCGATGGGAACGGCCTTCTCGCCGGCGAAGGTGCACGACGGCCCGGCCACGATTGAGACGCCAAGCGTGACTTCGCCGGACACGCCCGCCTGGTAGGTGATGGTGCGCGTCCCGCTGCCGCTCAGCAGCAGACCGTTGCCGACCGACCAGGTGTACGCCGCGCCCGCGCCGGCGTCGGAGACCGATGCCTGGTTGGTGGAGGTCCCCGGGCAAACCGAGGCCGCCGATGCGATGACGGTGCTCGGCGTCGCCTGCACCGGGATCGAGACGCTCCCCACCATGGCGCACGGCACCAAGTTGGTAACGACGACATCGAGCTGGGTCGCGCCGCTCGCCGGCGCGGTGAATGTGATCGACCGCACCGTCGGGCTGCTCGTGATGGTCCCGCCGGCGATCGTCCACTGGTAGCTGGCCCCGTCGCCGGCCTCGGGGACGCTGGCGAGGTACCCGGTGCCGTTCGGGCAGAGCTTGGCGGGGGCCGTGATCGTCGCCTGAGGACTGGCATTGACCGTCTGTTGCAGGGTGGCGCTGGCCGTGCAGCCGGCACCGGTCAGCACGGTCACGCCCAGCGTCAGGGTTCCGGTCGCACCGGCGCTGTAGGTGACCAACGGGGTGTCCTGCCCGCCGGTAATCGTGCCACCGCTGATCGTCCACTGGTAGCTGGCCCCGTCGCCCGCGGGGGGCACCGAAGCGACGTGGCCTCCCGAACCCGCGCAGAGGGTCTCCAGTGCCGTGATCACCGCGCTTGGGGGCGGGCTG
This sequence comes from Thermoanaerobaculaceae bacterium, assembly GCA_035403265.1. Lineage (GTDB taxonomy): Bacteria > Acidobacteriota > Thermoanaerobaculia > Thermoanaerobaculales > Thermoanaerobaculaceae > JAAYVZ01. Next base: position 5,205 of record DAONEV010000269.1, read on the forward strand.
ACCGGCACCGCGGTGGACCCGCTGGCCGAGCAGCCGCTGGCGTTGGTGACCCGAATGCTCAGCACCACGCTGCTGCCGTTTCCGGCCGTGAAGGTCACGGACCGCGTGCCGAGCCCTCCCGTGATGGTTCCGCCGACGATCGTCCACCTGTACACGGCGTTCGGTCCGGCCGCGGGGACCGAGGCGACGAGTCCGGTGCTGCCAGTGCAGGCGGCGCCCGGTGCAGTGATAGCGGCGGAGGGACCCGACAACAACGTCACGGTGGCCGTGCCGGTGTTTGAGCACCCAGAACCACTGGCAACCGTCACGCCGAGCCCGACCGGACCGGCCGCATCGGTCGAGAACGTGATTGTCGGTGTGTCTTGCCCCGCGGTGATCGAGCCACTGCTGATCGTCCAGGTATAGGAGAACCCCGTTCCTGCATCGGGCACGGAGGCAGTGAGACCGGTCGCGAGCGGACAGGCCGAGGCCGGGGCCGCGATCGTCGCCGAGGGAAGCGCCTGCGAGGCGGTCGTCACGACCGTGGCAGCGGTCGAGGAGGGATCCGCGACCGAGGCGACCGTCACCGTCACGATGTCGACGGCGCAGGCCGCCGATCCCACCGGCACCGTCACCTGCACCGAGAACGTGGCGTCGCCGCAGGGTTCGACCGGCCCGACCAGCGCCGGGGCCACCGTTGGCCAGGTGTTGCCGGCAACCGACACGGTGAAGCTGTCCGCCTCATTGCCGGGGTTGTGGACCTTCAGGAGGGCGGTGAACGTCTGCCCTCGCCCGGTGCTCCCCGCAACCTCCGGTGGGGTCAACCCGATCCCGTGCGAGCTCGTCGCCACGCAGAGAATCGCCGCCGATGGCACGCCCCAGGAGTTCCCGGCATCCCGCGCCTCG
>DAONEV010000270.1:0-6072 GCA_035403265.1 Thermoanaerobaculaceae bacterium
CGATGCTCACGGAGTCATGATAGTGCGGATAGAATCGAGGCTGTGTCATCGCGGGGCCGATCATGGGGTTGGTTTGCGGGTGCGCTCCTGCTCTACGGGTTGTCGGCGGCGCGCGGCCCGATGTGGGGTGACCCCTCCAAGCTGACCGTGTACGCTCTCGCGGGCTACCTCCCGAGCCTGGGCCCCGGCGACCATGCGGGCTGGACGGTACTGGCCTGGATATGGCTGCGGCTGACCTTCTGGATCGAGCCGACGGCGAGCTTGCACCTCCTGTCGGCAGTCGCCGGCGCGGCGGCTGTCGGGCTGCTGCATCGGCTGGTGGCAGATGCCAGGCGTGAGGCCGGATCGGCGGACGGTGCGGCGGCGGTCGCGCTCGTCGCCCTCCCGCTCTGGTGGGTCGCCGGGGTGGCGGAGAGCTACGCTCCGGCGCTGGCACTTGCCCTGGCCGGTTGCCTGCTTTCCATGCGGAGGTCGCGCATCCTGGTGGTGGTGGGCGGGACCTTGGCCGGGCTGGGTGTGGCCGCGCACCTTTTCTCGCTGGTCGTGAGCGGGCCGTGGCTGGTGGCGCAGCGGGGTCGACGAGCGCCTCTGGCGCTGGGCGGGCTCCTCGGTCTGGCGCCGGTGTGGTTGGGCGCGCTGGGTGTCCCGGCCGACCCCCTGACCGGCCACCACGCAGGCAGCGGAGCGAGCTGGGCGTGGCACCTGGCGACGTTCCTGAGACCCTCCGCCATGCTCACAGGGGCCGCGGGGCTCGCGGCCATGCTGGTGCTGGCGCTTGGGCCGTGCGGATTGGTCGGGATGTGGCGAGGCCGCGGCGCGGCTCCCCATCCCTGGCCCGGCCTGGCGGTCGTCATCCTGGGCCTCTACGCCATCGGACTGACGGGCTACGCCGCGTACCGCCTGCCCTGGATGGTCGGCTTCCTGGTGGTTGGCCTGCTGCTTGTGCGGCCGCCGAGGCTGGGACGGCTGGCGTGCTGGGCGCACGTCACTGCCCAGGCAGCCATGCTCGTGCTGTTGCCATGGGGCTTGGTTCGCTTTGGGCAGGGGGACCTGCACCTGCGATGTCTGCCCGAGCGCTCGAATGCCTGGTACTTTCTCTGTCCGGTCAAGCGCCTCGACACGGGTCCTGAGGTCTTCGCCCGGGCGCTGCTCGCGGCTGCCCCGCCAAACGCAGTGATCCTGGCCGACTTCAACCCAGGGGCAGTGGTGACACTTGTGCAGCAGCAGGCACGACTCCGGGGAGACGTGTTGGTGGTGCCAACGGCCGTGGACGATGCCCTGGGCACGGCGGACCCCGTGGCCACGCTCCGAAAGCGGATTCTCGAGGCTCGGAACCAGGGGCGGCAGGTGGTGCTGGCCGACAACTGGGAGGCCTACTACCGCCCGGCAGAGCTTCGAAGGCGTTTCGGAGTGGAGCTGACACCCTGCGGTCCCGGGTGGTTGGTAAGACAGGCTGGCTAGCGGGTCTCCAGGATCTCGTCGGCTTTGCGCAGGATCTCCTCGAGGTAGCCGGACTCGTGCAGGTCCAGGAAGGCCCGGCGCAAGGCGTCCATGGCCTCCATGCTGAGGGGCTCCTCGCTGGAGATGCCGGTGAGGCGGCGCGTCATCGCCTGGAAGAAGAACCAGGTGGTGAGGGCCGGCTGTCCCGGGCCAGGGCTCGAGTACTCCTGGGCCGCAAAGGGAGCACCTAGCGGCTCGAACCCATCCACCAGCAGACGCCGGACCTCGCCCTCGAGCTCGTCCTTGCCGAGGCCGCGTGCGATGACGTACTCCATGCTCATGCCACATGCTCCCTGGGCCAGGGAAGGCAAGAACCAGATCACGCCGGAGCGCGGTCCGGGCCTCCCCTCCTCGCCGGTGACGCTCCCCGAGGATAGCGCGGTTCGATCGCATCCGGCCAGGCCAGGGTGGGCTGGATGGGAAGACGCGGCGCCGACGTTGCCAGGAGGGTGGATAATCGAAACGTGAGCGCGACCATCGCCCCCCTTGCCACCTGGACATCCCTGCATCCCGCTGCCCTGGCCTGGGCCGAGGGAAGGATCACCCTCCCCGAGAGCCTGCCCGGGCCGTGTGAGCGCTCACCGGCGCTGGCGGCGGCGCTGGGAAGCACCAACGCTCGCTGGGGCAACCCGGTGGGCGCCGACCTTGACGCCTGGCTCTCCGGTTCCGAGGTCGTGGTCACCGGGCAGCAGCCGGGACTGCTGGGAGGGCCGGCGCTCACCCTGGTCAAGGCCTGCGCCGTCGCGGCCGAGGTGGCGCGCCGCCGGGCCACAGGCCGCCGGGCCGTGGGCTTCCTGTGGTTGGCCACGGCGGACGACGACCTGCCGGAGATGCGGTGGGCACGCGTGCCGGTCGGGGAGGCGCTACTTGTCGCCCGGGAGGAAGGCTGGCAGCGGGGGGACGCCGTCGGGGGTCTCGCGGTGCTCGGCGATGCGTGTTCGAGACTCCTGGAGGGGCTGGACGCAGGTGCCCTCGGAGAGCTGGCCGCCCCTGCGGTGGAGCTGGCGCGAGAGTGCTTCGCGCCGGGTGTGGTGCTGGGCGAGGCGTGCGGGAGGTTTCTGGGGAGGTTGCTGCTTGGTCAGGGTGTCGTTCTGGTGGACGCTCTCGACCCCGAGCTGGCCCGCGCCGGGGCGCCGGTCGTGCAACGGGCCCTGGCCAGGCTTCCCGACGTGACCGCAGACCTCAGGAAGCAGGCCGAAGCCTTCGAGGCAAGGGGCTGGAGCGTTCCGATCAAGGTAGCGCCCCACCGGCTGCCGGTGTTTCGGCGTGAGGGCGACCGGCGGGTCTCGTTGAGCAGCCGCGACGGCCGGTGCCCGGAAGACGTGCTGGTGGCTCACGCCCGGGAGCCCGAGTCGTTCCTGCCCAACGTCTGGTTGCGCCCGTTGCTCGCCGACGCGGTGCTGGGCACCGACACGAGCATCCTCGGTGGCGCCGAGGTTGCCTACCACCTGCAGGCCGCCGGCGGTTGGGAGCTGGTGGGGGTGAGACGCTCCATCTGGCGGCTGCGTCCCCACGTCACGGTCGTCTCGGCCGCGGAGCGGCGACTGGCTCGGCAGCTCGGGCTGGATCCCGCGGACGTCCTGCGCCCCGGTCCGCCCGGGTCGGCACTCCCCGGGTGCGGCGTGCGCCGCCGCCTGCAACGGCTGCAGGCGGGCAGCGAACGGGAGTTGGGGACGCTGCTCGCGGCGGCACGCGCGGAGCTGCCTGGCCTGGTGGGAGATGTGGAAGCTACGGCCAAACGCCTGCAAGGCTCCCTTGGGTGGCTCGGCGAGCGGCTGGAGAACGCGTCGCTGCGAGCCAGTGAGACCCAGGCCGGACGCTGGCGGCGATTGCGCGCCTTCCTGCGTCCGGACGGCAAGGCCCAGGAGCGGCACTTGTCGGTGCTGGCGCCCCTCCTCCGTCTCGGCGTGGGTTTTGCGGGGCAGCTCGCGAGTGCGGTCGATCCCGGGCACCCGGGCATGCAGTTGCTCGGTTGGGAGGAAGGTGGCCTTTGGTGAGATCCTGTGAGGTGCTGGCGGTGGGCGCTCATCCCGACGACATCGAGCTGGGGTGCGGGGGCTTGCTGGCCCGGTTGGCGGCGGCAGGGAAGGTGGTGGGCGTGGTCGACCTCACCGCCGGCGAGCTGGGCACGCGCGGGGACGTGGCAGGTCGCCGGGGCGAGGCGGAGGCCGCTGCCCAGGCGTTGGGCGTTGCCTGGAGGGTCTGCCTCGGTCTGCCGGACGGTGGCCTGAGGGCGGAGGCTGGTGAGCAGCTTGCGGCAGTCGTCAGAGCGCTACGGGCAGCCCGGCCGAGGGTGGTCCTGTTGCCCCATGCCGGGGATCCTCACCCTGACCATCAGGCTGGAGCCGAGCTGGTGTGTCGGGCGTGCACCTGGGCCGGAGTGCGGCGCTGGCATCCGGATCTCGGGGACCCCCACAAGGCGCGCCTGCTGCTTTCGTACCCGGGGCCGCGCCAGGTCCTTGATGCGCTGGTGGCGATCGATGTGACGGACCAGCGGCAGGCCAAGCGCATGGCCTGTGCCGCGCATCGATCCCAGTTCGACCCTGCGGCGGGACCGCCCACCCAACTGGCGTCGGGCTATTTTCTGGCTGCGATCGAGGGGCGGGACCGGGCGGTCGGCAACCTCATCGGGGTCGAGCTGGCGGAGGGATTCACCGCGGATGGGCCGTTGCCAGCCGACGAGCTGGCCTGGCTGTTGGCGAGGGGGGAGAAGGCATGAAGATCGGGGTGACGTGCTATCCGACAGTGGGGGGATCCGGGACGGTGGCGACCGAGCTGGGCCTCGCCATGGCCCGGCGCGGCCACGACGTGCACTTCATCTGCTACGCCCTGCCGTACCGGCTGGGCCGCGTACCACCGGGTGTGACCTTCCACGAGGTGACGGTGCCGGCCTACCCGCTCTTCCAGTACCCGCCATACTCATTGGCTCTCGCCTCGCAGATGGCCGACGCCGTGCGGACCCATGGGATCGAGCTTCTGCACGTGCACTACGCCATCCCGCACGCCATCTCGGCTCACCTGGCCAGGGAGATTCTGGGAGGTGGCCCGCGCCTGGTGGTGACCCTGCACGGCACCGACATCACGGTGGTTGGGGCGGATCCTTCGTTCCTGCCCATCGTGCGGCTGGGAATCGAGCGCGCCGACGCGGTGACCGCAGTGAGCGCCGACCTTGCCCGGGCCACCCACGAGATCCTGGGGGTCGACCGCGACATCGAGGTCATCCACAACTTCGTGGACGTGACCCGCTGCGACCAGGACCTCGCCGCGGCCCACCGCAGGCGCCTTTCCCCGGACGGCGCCCCCCTCCTGGTCCATGCCTCCAACTTCCGACCGGTCAAGCGTATCCGTGACGTGCTGGAGATCTTCCGCGAGGTGCAGGCAGCGGTGCCGTGTCATCTGGCGATGGTGGGGGACGGCCCCGAGCGTCCGGGCGCCGAGCGCTTCGCCCGCGATGCCGGAATCGCGCACCGGGTGGAGTTCCTGGGCAACGTGACACCGGTAGAGGGGGTGATTGCCGCCGGTGACGTCTTCCTGCTGCCCTCTCAGGAGGAGTCGTTCGGGCTGGCGGCGCTGGAGGCCATGTCGTGCGGCGTCGCCGTGGTGGCGTCGAATGCCGGAGGGTTGCCGGAGCTCGTGAGCCACGGGGACGGCGGGTTCGTATTTGCGGTCGGGGACACCCACGGCATGGCTGCGCAGGTGATCGCGCTGTTGCAGGATCGTGCTGAGCTGCTTCGCCAGAAGGAGCTGGCCCGTCGCCGGGCCGTCGAGCACTTCGCAACCGACATGATCGTCGACCGCTACGAGGCACTCTACCGCCGGCTCCTCGCCTGAGGAGCCCTGCTCGGTCAGCCGTCGCCGGTGCTCGATCGGCCGAGCTCGAGGCCCTTTGCCTCGAGCGCCGGTCACCGGGTGGGTGAGGGTCGCGGAGCCTCGATCCGGGAGTCTGAAGCCGGGCCGGGAGGGGGTGGGTCCTTGGTGCGCCAGGGAGTCCAGGGCCCGCACCGCAGGAGTCGTCGGAACGTCAGCCAGCCTCCGCGTAGCGCGCCGTGGTCGTGCAGGACCTGGATGGCGTAGACGCTACAGGTGGGGTTCATCCGGCAGTGGCCACGCCAGGGCCTGATGGCCGGAACACTCTTTTGGTAGCAGCGGACCACGCCGGCGAGCAGGTGGGCGGTGAGCTGGCCCTGGGAAGGCTGGGCGAGATCGAAACCAAGCAGCGCGGCCACGAGCAGGAGCACAGGGACCAACACCCGCCGGCGACGCCGCGACGTGGCGAATGGTGGGCCCGGGCTCCCCGTTGGTTCTGACGCGGGGAGCCCGGACGATGAGCGGCTCATCACATCTTGTCAGCGAACTCGGAGATGCCAGGAATCAGCAGCCGCTGGCCGTTGGTGCCCTTGACGATGCACACGATACGGATCGCCAGGAAGATCAGCCAGATGATCGGGATGAGGATGGCCAGCACGCAGCCGACGCCGGGGATCTGGGCGAGGATGAAGTAGACCACCCAGACCACGATCTCGGCGACCAGCAGCACGAACCGCATCACGGTCCAGGTCCACACCAACAACC
>DAONEV010000271.1:0-6053 GCA_035403265.1 Thermoanaerobaculaceae bacterium
GCGAGGCGAGCTGGTGGAGCTCACCTATGCGACGCAGGTGCACCTCGGTGGTGCTCATGCGCTTATCCTCAAGGACATCTGCCATTCCGGAGTGACCGAGAACTACCTCCTGACGCACCTGGCACAGCAACAGCCGGCCAGTCTGGAGGTGGCGACCTTCATCAACAAGCCCCGCCTGCGGCGCGTCGCCCTCGAGCCGAAGTACGTCGCGTTCGAGGAAGTGCCGGAAGGTCGGCTGGTGGGCTACGGAATGGAATACGAGGGCCGGTGGGGGAATCTCCCAGGCCTCCATGTCATTGGCTAGATCGTGAGGCAGGGGCGCCCCGACGCCCCTGGCCTTCCGCGGAGCATCCGTGAACCAGAACATCAAGAACGCATTGTTGGTCCTCGTGTTGATCGTGTCGGCGGTACTGCTGTGGAACTGGATCAACCAGAGCCGCGCCGCAACGAAGGAGATCCCGTTCTCCGAGTTCCTGGATCGCATCGAGCAGAAGCAGGTCGCCGAGGTGCTGATCCGGGGTGAGGAGATCTACGGCCGGGCCGCTGTTGCCCCCGGCGCCGAAAAGCCGCTCGCGTCGAGGCCTTTCGAGTTCGTCACTTACTCGCCGGGTTACGACGACCTGGTGAAGGTGCTGCGCGACGCCAAGGTCAAGATCAAGGCCGAGCAGCCTTCGCAGGGGTCCTTGTGGACCCTCCTGCTCTCCTGGCTGCCGTTCGTGCTGCTGATCGGCATGTGGTTCTTCTTCTACCGCCAGATGCAGGCCGGGGGCAACAAGGCGATGGCCTTCGGCAAGTCGAGGGCGCGCATGATGAACCCGCAGCAGAAGCGCGTCACCTTCAAGGACGTGGCGGGAGTGGAAGAAGCCAAGGAGGAGCTCGGAGAGATCATCGAGTTCCTGCGCGATCCCCAGAAGTTCCAGAAGCTGGGCGGCAAGATCCCCAAGGGAGTGCTGCTGATGGGGGCTCCCGGCACCGGCAAGACGCTCCTCGCGCGGGCCGTGGCCGGCGAGGCCGAGGTCCCGTTCTTCTCGATCTCGGGCTCGGACTTCGTGGAGATGTTCGTGGGTGTCGGCGCGTCGCGGGTCCGCGACCTCTTTGAGCAGGGCAAGAAGAGCGCCCCGTGCATCATCTTCATCGACGAGATCGACGCGGTGGGGCGACATCGTGGCGCCGGCCTGGGTGGCGGGCACGACGAGCGCGAGCAGACCCTCAATGCACTACTGGTCGAGATGGACGGGTTCGAGTCGAACGAAGGGGTGATCCTGGTGGCTGCCACCAACCGTCCCGATGTCCTGGATCCGGCACTGCTGCGCCCGGGTCGCTTTGACCGTCGCATCGTCGTCAGCCGCCCGGACCTCAACGGTCGTGTCGAGATCCTGAAGGTGCACACGGCCAGGATTACCCTGGCGCAGGACGTGGACCTGCCGGTACTGGCTCGCTCGACCCCCGGCTTCTCGGGCGCCGACATCGCCAGCCTGGTCAACGAGGCGGCCTTGCGGGCGGCGCGCTTCAACAAGACCTCGGTCGAGATGGTCGACTTTGAGTTCGCCAAGGACAAGGTGATGATGGGCGCCGAGCGGCGCTCCCTGGCGCTCTCCGAGGAGGAGAAGCGGGTCGTCGCCTACCACGAAGCCGGCCATGCCCTTGTCGCCGCGGTGTTACCCAACGCGGACCCGCTCCACAAGGTCACGATCATCCCGCGCGGTCTCGCTCTGGGCCTCACCCAGCAACTGCCCGAGGAAGACCGCTATCTGCACGCCAAGTCCTTTCTCGGGGACGAGTTGGTGGTGCTCATGGGAGGGCGCCTCGCCGAGCAGGAGGTCCTCGGGGCGGAGCACATCACCACCGGTGCCGGCTCGGATCTCGAACGGGCCACCGAGCTGGCGCGGAAAATGGTGTGCGAGTGGGGGATGTCGCATCTCGGACCGCTCACCTTCGGCAAGCGCGAGGAAGCCATATTCCTGGGGAAGGAGTTTGCCCGCCACCAGGACTACTCCGAGTCGACCGCGGTGGAGATCGACTCCGAGATCAGGCGCCTGGTGAACGATGCCTACAACCAGGCGCTCGAGATCATCACCAGCCACCGCGACGTGCTGGACCGCATCGCCACCGCGTTGCTGGAGCGCGAGGTCCTTGAAGGCGAGGAGGTCTACAAGATGGTCTCCGACCACACTGGCGTGCCGATCGAGAAGCTCAAGGGACCTGGACGTCCGACGCCCTCGCCCGAGGTGATCTGAGGCCGTCGCCATGTGGACGATCCTCCGGCTCCTGCACACGGTCGTCGCGGCGTCCTTGGTGGTCCTGGACACCGTCGTCATGGCGAGCTACGGCGTGATCGTGGGCGTCATCCCGCCGCGCGGGGACTGGACGGTTCGAGGTTCCCGCCTGTGGGCACGCATCATCCTCTGGGCAGCGCTGGTGTGGCGGCGGGTCGAAGGGGTCGAGCGCGTGCCTCGGGACGGCCCCGTAGTCTTCATGGCCAACCACGAGTCATGGCTCGACATCCCGGTGCTGCTGGCCAGCATTCCGGTGCAGGTGAGGTTCCTGGCCAAGAAGTCACTGTTCGGGATCCCGTTCTTCGGCTGGGCCATGGTCGCCATGGGGTTCATCCCGGTCGACCGCAAGAACCGCCGGGAGGCCGTCAAGTCGTTCGAGGAGGCCGCTCAGCGCATTCGCAACGGTCGCTCGGTGCTGATCTTCCCAGAGGAGACCCGTACCCGAGACGGGCACTTGCTGCCGTTCCAGCGCGGTGGCTTCCTGATCGCCATCAAGGCGGGGATCCCGATCGTTCCGGTGGGCCTGGACGGTCCCCGACGGTGCCTGGCCCGGGGCTCGTACCTGCTGCGGGCCGGACGCGTCACGGTTCGATTCGGGGAGCCGATTCCCACCTCCGGTTTGGGGGTCACGGCCAAGGACTCCCTGATCGCCCAGGTTCACGACACCATCGAGACGTTACGGGGCGGGAGCCCAGTCCCGCCGGCCGCAGCCTAGAGACTGGCTGTCCGCGGTCATCCCACCCGACCGCTACCCGATGCGGGAGTAGAGACCCGCTACGACTCCCCGGCGACGGCGCTCACGACGGCCGCCTGGACCTGCGCGTCCTGCTCGGCAAAGACCGCACGCAGGTCGAGGATCACGCAGTCTTCCTCGAGGCGGCCGATCACCGGGATCCTCTGCCCTCGCAACCGTCGCGCCAGGTCGTGCCCGCCGGGCAGCCGCAGCCCCCAGGAGGGCAGAGTCTGGTCCGGCGTGGTGCCTCCGCCGACGAGGGAACGGGTGCTCACTGGCGACACGGTCACGCCGGCCCGTCGGAGGCGGGCCGTCAGGCGGCGGGCGCGCCGCTCCAACTCCGTCACGCCGACCCCGAGCAGACGATAGAGCGGGACGTCCTCCGGTCGCGCCGCCAGGTAGGCGTCCAGGGTCGCCGCCAGCGCGGCGAGGGCGTTCTTGTCCGGACGCAGCGCGCGCCGCAGGGGGTGCGAGCGCAAGGGCTCGATCCCGTCGTGGCGGCCGACCAGAAGGCCCGCCTGAGGCCCCCCCAACAGCTTGTCCCCCGAGAACAGCACGATCTCGGCGCCGCCAGTCAGAATCTCGCTGACCGTCGGCTCGTGGCGCAGGCCCCAGGCGCCGAGGCCAAGGTGGCAACCCGACCCCTGGTCCACCCACACGGCGACGCCGCGCTCCCGGCCCAGCGACACCAGCTCGCCGAGGTCGGGCGAGCTGACGAACCCCAGCATGTGGAAGTTGGAACGGTGGACAACCAGCAGAGCTGCCGTCTCGGGGGTGATTGCCGAGGCGTAGTCGGCGGCCCGCGTGCGGTTGGTGCACCCGACCTCGACAAGCCGAGTGCCGGCGGCCGCCATGATCTCGGGAAGGCGGAACGCCCCCCCGATCTCGACCAGCTCGCCGCGCGACACCACGACCTGCCGCCCTGCCGCCCTGGCGGCGAGCAGCAGGACGAGGGCCGCCGCGTTGTTGGTCACCACCGTGGCCGCTTCGCATCCGAAGTAGCGAGTCAGGCGATCCACGACCGGGGTCAGACGCTCACCGCGTTCACCGGTCTCGATATCGGTCTCGAGACCGAGGTACCCCTCGGCTCGGGCGGACAGATGGGGCGCCCGACCCAGGTTGGTGTGGATCAGCACCCCTGTGGCGTTGACGAGCGGTGGGTAGGCGGGTCGGGTACGCTCCTCCAAGGTGAGCAGTGCCCGCGCCACCAGGTCGGCGAGGGCAGGCGCGGGGAGCCCGGCGGCGAGATCCTGACGGGCCATCGCCACGGCATGGCGGGCGGCAGCTCGCACCCCAACGGCGCCATGGAGCGTGCGCGCAGCCTCCAGGCGGGGGTGGGCGAGCAGGCGGTGGATCGGGGGAAGCTGGGCCAGCGGATTGGGCATGGGTCGATTCTACCTTCCAGGCTGGCCGTGCGCGGCATCGCTCGTGTAAGCTTGAGTGCGTATGAGCACTGGCGACGTCGTATCGCAACTGGAGCGCTGGCTCGTCGAGTTGGCCCGCAAGTGGGAGCGCTACTTCGCCCATGACCGTCAGACCCCGGTGCCTCCGGAACGCGAGCGGGAGGCGCTGGAACGACGCCTGCGCGAGATCAGTCGCGAGGAGACGCACGGTGCAGCCGCACAGTTTCGCATCGACCAACTGCTGCACCGGTTCACAACCCTCAACCAGCTCTGGGTTCGACAACTGCGCGAGCGCGAGGAATCGACCGGGGGACGCATGCGGAACGGTCCCGGTGGCCAGGTGGCCCAGGCCACAAACGTCGCCAAAGCGGCGTCCGTATCACCGGTGGAAGACGAGTACCGGCGGCTCTACGGCGAGTACTCGAACGCCCTGCAACGGGTCGGCCGCACCAGCGCGACCAGCTTCGAGCGCTTTCGGGACACCCTGGAGCAGCAGCGCCAGGCGGTGCAGGCGAAGGGAGCCAGCGTCGAGGGGTTCGAGGTGATGGAGGAGAGCGGCCAGGTGCGGCTGCGGGCGCGCGTGCGGCGCGGGAGGCAAGAATGAAGCGGTGGCTTGTGGCAGCGGTCGTTCTGGGTCTGGCGGCAAGTGGGCATGCGGCGGTGTTCGAGCGCTACTTGTCCGTCGACCGTCCCGAAGATCGCGCCATCATGGTGTACCAGGCGCTGGAGCGGTCGGGCAAGGCCACCTCCATGGATCTCACGGAGATGGCCGTCCTGCTGGTCAACAAGGGCTTTCCCAACGATGCCCGGGACTACCTGAAGGCCGCCCTCAAGAAGGACAAGCACAACTTCGAGGCTGCCTATCGGATGGGCCTGGTGCTCCAGCGTGAAGGCGAATTCCTCAAGGCCTGCCACTGGTACCGCCGGACTCTCAAGGAACGGCCTGGCCACGGTCCTGCGCGCTTCATGCTGGCTCTCGCCCAGGAGCGGGCCGGCCGCCGCCACTCCGCGATCACAAACTACAAGCGTGCGTACCGGCACGCTCCCGACCTCGCTGACCCGGCCAAGAACCCACTGGTGCTCGACTCCGATCTGCAGACCGAGGCGCTCATCGACTCCTACCGGGAGAAGGTCGGCAGGTCCACCCAGCACGTGTTCCCGGTCGACGCCGCGGCCGTGCAACGGATGATGCTCGCGGTTCCGCCTCCGGTTGCCGGGCAGCCAGCGAAGGCGGCTGCGGGCAAGTCGCTGGGCGGGAAGGCCGAGGCGGCAACGCCAGCGGCCAGGCCGGCTCCTCCGGTCGCACCCGCCAAGGCCGTCCCGGCGCCCCGGGTGAAACCCCCGGGAGTGCCTCCGACCGCGGTTCCCCCCGAGGCCACCAAGCCACCTGGAGCTGCCGGTCAGCCGCCAGTCGCCGTGGAAGTCAAGCCGAGCTAGGTGAGCCTGCGATCGCCTCAGCGGCACGGGCTTGCGCGTAAAGCTGAGAACGGGTTGCCAGGTTCGTTTCCGGCCTTCCGAGCGTGGTTTGTTTCAGACGTTGAACCTGAACGTGATGACGTCCCCATCCGCGACCTCGTAGTCACGGCCCTCGAGCCGGAGGATGCCCCGCGGGCGGCAGGCCGCGAACGAGCCTGCTTCCAC
>DAONEV010000272.1:0-6051 GCA_035403265.1 Thermoanaerobaculaceae bacterium
CCCTCGGTGGTCACCGAGAGGGGCAAGGGCTGGCCGGCGGACCGCTGCGCCCGCGCCTGGAGGTCCGCCATCGGGACCACGGTTACGGACGCCGGGCTCGAGGCCTCGAGGGTGGAACGCAGCAGGCGGTCACCGGCGAGATCGGCGGTGACGGCGCGCGTACCGCCCGGGCCTCCTCGCCGGTCCTGCCAGACGGCCAGGGCCTGGAGCATCCAGGCCACGTCGTGGGTCGAGTGCACCTTGTCGCGCCCAAGGTGGTCGACAAGGCCCCGTACCAGCCGGTCCGCCACGGGATCGGAGGCGGACTGGGCCGAGAGGGCGAGCAGCGCCGCCGCCGAGGCGCGGGGCTCGGATGCCCACACCAGGAACCCCCAGTCGGGCTCGGGCTCGACCAGGCGCGCCACCCGCGCCTCCACCGCGAGGCGGTTGCGGAGCCCACTCATCAGGTCCGGCAGGCGCGGATCGGTCGGGTTCTGGGAGGCCAGCAGCGAGGCCAGCAGCGCCCGCCCCCACGCGGGAGCCTGCTGGCGTTTTTCGTAGAGACCCTGCAGGTACGCCGGCTCCGGCTTGCCAAGCACCGCAAGGGCGTGGGAGGCGAGCAGGCGCGCCACCCAGCCGTGAGCCTCGCCTCCAGGCCAGCTCTCCCGGCGCAGCAACCCCGAGAGATACTCGGCTGCGCGGTTCAGGGCGACCTCATCCACCACCACCCCTGCCTTGCCGGCCTCGACGAGCGCCCAGGCCACGTGGGCCGAAAGCTCGGGGCTCGAGGCCCAGCCGTCGGGCCAGTAGGCAAAGCCGCCGTCGCTGCGCTGGCAGGCCAAGAGTCGCCCCACGGCCTTGCCCAGCCAGACCTCGCGGGTCGTGCCCTTGACGTCCTTTGGAGCCAGTCCACCACCGAGGCGAGCCGCCGCGGTGAAGCCGAGAACCTGGGAAGACACCTGCTCCGCACAGGCATGGGGGTAGTCGGCCAGGAAGTCCACGGCTGCTACCGCCTCGACGAGCGGCGAGGCCGCAACCCGTAGCTCGAGGCCACCGGTGGTCGGGAAGACATTCGATGGCACCGCCACTTTCTCCTCGGCCCGGTCGGTGACCGCGAAGAACGTCCCCACCGTCTCGGATGAAGCAAGGGCGACGACCGGCAGGGTGACCTCGAAGGCATCGGTCTCGGGTGTGGGCTTCGGCGAGGTGAGCAGGAAACGCAGGCGGGCCGTGCCGGGAACCACACCGATCAGCCCGAAGCCGACCTCGACGCTGCCGCCGGCCGCTGCGGTGACGATCCGACTCGGTGTGCCGCGCAGGCGCACCGGGCCGTTGGGGTCGAGCTGCAGCGTCACCTCGACCTCCCGGGGCTGGCTGGTGCGGTTGCGCACCAACACCCCGGCCCTTGCCCTGTCCTCGGGACGGAGGAAACGTGGCAGCGCCGGCTCGAGCCCCAGAGGCTTCGTGACCACGATCTCGCTCTCGCCAGCCCCGAACTCCTCCCGGCCGGCCGTCGCCACGGCCATGAGGCGGTAGGTCGTGAGGGAGTCGGGGAGGGTGAACGTCACGGTCGCGCGCCCCTGGGCGTCGGTCACCACGTCACCGCGCCAGACGGCAAGGGCGCGAAAGTCCTGGCGCACCTGCATCGCCGCCTCGCGGCCGCCGCCGCCACCGGTCGAGTCGCCCTTGGTGCCATAGGAGCGGCGCCCCACCAGCCGCGAGCGCGACTCGGCGGTGGCCACCCCGAGCCCACGCTCGAGGTAGAGCGCCCGGAAGAGGTCGGGTGTGCGGTAGCGGGTGAGGTCCAGCACCCCTGCGTCCACCGCCCACACGGTCATCCCGGCCTGACGTGGCTTGCCGTCCTCGCCTCCCACCGTCACGACCACCGTGGCCGGCTGGCCAGGACGGTACTCGGGCCTCTCGGCCTTGACCGCCACCTGCAGCTTCCGGCCCGCCGGGGGCACGGACAGGGCGCAGTACCCGATGCGGTAGGCGGGTCGGCCCGGATCCACCAGCTCCGGGTCGGGGGGGGCCGCGGCCCGGCCGCGCAGCAGCACCGCAGACACGAAGACGTTGGGGATGTGCTCGGCCGAGATCGGGATCTCGAGCACCGGCATGGTGCCGGACAGCTCCCGCACCTCGGACTCCAGCACCCCGGCGCGCTCGACGGTGACGAGCGCGGTGGTGCGCTCCCACGGCGACTTCACCAGCACCCGGGCGGTCTCACCGGGCTTGTAGCTCGGACGTTCCGGCACCAGCTCGATGCGGTTCTCCTGGTCCATGCGCCACGGTGTGTAGCCGGTACCGAAGACGTAGAAGTCGGTGGAGGCCGTGACCTTGTTGCCGCGCGCATCGACGGCCTCGGCGGCGAGAGCGTACTCACCTCCCTCGGTGAGGTCGAAGTGCAGTTTGACCGGCTCGGTGGCGCTGGTCACCGCCTGCTCGGCGACCGGTGTCGTGATCGCCCGCGACTCGAAGATGTAGCGGCCCGACACCTCGCGACGCCGCACCGACTCCCAGTGCCGGCTCACCAGCCGGACGGTCACCGGGATGCCAGGCGCGGGGACGGCCTCGGGAGAGAGAGCCATGACCGTGCTGTCCACCCCCTTGGCAGCCTGGAGGAAGGTCCCGGGGCGCTTGATGCCGAGCAGGAACTGCCCCGGCAGCACCAGCACGGAGGCACTGGAGGCCGAGGTCTGGCGGTCCAGGTCGGTGACCTCCCCTTCGACCTCGAGACGGGTCGGCCAGCCGTCCCTGGCCTCAACACGCGGCAGCGCGACCGGGAACGCACCACCCCGGTCCAGCTCACCGCGACCCTCGGCCACCGTCGCGACCTCCTCGTGCTCGAAGAGGTCCAGGAACGCCGCGGGCATCCACTCGAGCTCGGTCCAGCGGCGGCCCTCGGGCTGGAAGCTCCCGCGCTCGGCCCGCACGGTCCAACGCACGCCCGCCCCGGCCATCCCGCCCCCGGCCAGCAGGTTGCCCTGCACGGTAGCCTTCAGGGGGTCACCGGCCACCAGTCGGCCGGCTGCCGCCTCGGTGCGCACCCGGAACTTGGGGCGCCGGAACTCGGCGACGCGGAATCCGCCGCTCAGCGTCCAGGAGTCGTCACCGTCCCAGGCTCGGTTGTCACGGTTGAAGTGCGGGCCGACGATCGCCTCCCAGTTGCCCAGTGATGCGCTTTCCGGGATCTCGACCTCCATCTCCACGGCGCCGAAGCGATCGAGCTTGAGGTCCTCCACGTGGACTGGATTGCCCTGGGGGTCGAAGACGACCATCGAGAGCTCATCCTGGGCCGGGAGGGCGAGGGTGCGCTCTTCCTGGCGGCGCACCACGGCCTTGAGGTGCAGCTTCTCACCCGGACGCACGACGCCACGGTCAGGCCACACCAGCCCGGCCACCGGCGGGCGGTCGGCGTAGTCGACGGGGAGATTGAAGTCCCAGCCGCGGTGGCCCTCGTACCACTGGGTCCTGGCGTAGGCGAGGTCGTCGCCGGCGCGGGCCGTGACGAGGAAGACGTCCTCGCCGGGGAGGTCGGCAGCGGTGCGGGCCAGGCCGCGGTCGTCCGTCGGCCCGCGCCACACTACCTGGTTGGCCTTGCTGCGCACCACCACCTCGGCTCCGGACACCGGTGTGGCGTCGGCCAGGCGCGTCACCCACACCAGCAGCCCCTCGTGCCGGGACGACTTGACCGTGAGGCCCAGGGCCGTGACCTGGGTGAGGCAGGAGCGCGGCTCTCGCAGCCAGCGCGCCTCGTCGGCCTCGTACTCGCTGCCCGGCACAACCTGCACCGCCACGAGCTGCGAACGCACGATGCCGGGCTTTCCGCCCAGCACCGGATCGAGGTCGATGGGGGTGAGCCCACCCCGGTCGGCCTGGAGGTCGAGAGTGACGGTCCTGGCCTGCCAGACCCCGTGGTCGGTCGTCTCGACGCGGCGTGTCAGCAGCTCCACCAGCTCCTCTTCGCCAACACGACGCTGGAACAGCCGGTAGGTGAGGACATTGACGGTCTTGAGCGGGATGAGGTGCGGGCCCACGGACTCGACGACCCCGTCTCCCTCCACCAGGTAGAGGAAGGGCGGCCGGTGCCCGGTGCGGGCGCTGCCGCACCACTCGAACCCCAGCTCCCGGCCCCCCGTGTCCCTGGCCTGAGGGCCGACGCAGACCTCGACCTCGCTGCCCCCGGCGAGGCCCAGTATCCCCAGGCGCAGGTCGGTGCTGGCGTATTCCCACCACCACTCGTCGGTCTGCGCGGGGAGGGAGCCCCATCTCTCCTGCCCCTTGACCCGGAAGCGCAAGTTGGGAGCGAGGTCTCTCCAGGTCACCGGCGTCGAAAACTCCAGCTCCAGGCTCTGCGGGTCGAGGAGGTCGCTGTCGGCGAGCTTCCGGCCCGAGAAGCGGCGCGGGGTGAACGGCCAGGGAGTGCTGAAGGTCTCTTCGGCGACCTGACTCGACGGTTGGGGGCCTTCCAGCGATCGCAACCCGGCCCCCACCTTGACCGCCAGGGTGGCAGCCAGGGGCCAGCATCCCAACGGCGTGATCCGGAAGACCTCGAGGGGCTTCTTCTCGTCGGGCTGGAGCAGGACTTCGGGGCGCCCCGGAGCCGCACCGCGAGCCGCCTCGAGGAAGTGTCCCCAGGCGGTATGCAGCGCCGGGTTGTTGCGCTGCCAGCCCTCGACGGTCGCGGCGGGCACCAGACCCGCGGCGTCGGGGAGCGGCCGCGGCTCCAGGCGGAGATCGAGGACCTTGGAGAGCGAGCCGGAATCTACCGGCTGGTTGCAGCGCAAGGTGACGGCGAATGCCTGCGTGTCGGCTTCCTCGTCGTCGTCGGCCCGCGAGATCGAGCAGACTGGCAGCGGCGTCGTGAAGCTCCAGGCATGCGCGGTGGCGAGGCCATCACCCTGCACGCTGTGCAGCTCGCGGCCGATGGTGAGCCGGTAGATGGTGGCACGCGGGAGCGGCGCCAGTGGCTCGCCCACCAGCTCGGCGGTCCCGGCCCAGCGCCAGCGAGCCACGATCGGCGGCTCGACGGTCAGCCAGGTCGGCGGCGCGGCAAGTGGCTGGACCTCGCCGAGCGGCACGACCGGGGCCGAGAAGACGATCTGGATGCGCGGCTGCTCGTCACCCCCGAGCACGCCGTCTGGCGCCGCCGACAGGACCTGCAGTCCCTGGATGCTGGCCAGACCCGACGTCGCCATCGCCAGGCACCCGGCGATGAGTGGAAGCCTCATGCGTGCCATGCCTACCTCCGTGAGCAGTCACGGCCAGGATAGCAAGCGCAGGTTGACCGGGAGTCTGCGGTGGGCCGACCTGGCCGCGCTGTTACTGCGCCGTGACCTCGGCGGCGAGGTCCTCCGAGGGGGCCGCGTCCGGCTGGAAGATGATGATGTATGGACCGATGTAGATGCGGTCACCCGGCTGCAGCCGGATGGGGTCGCTGATCATGGAGGCGTTGAGGCGGGTACCGTGGGTGCTCTGGTCCTCGAGCCAGTGGCCGTCCTGGCGATGTCGGATGATCGCGTGGTGGCGCGAGATCCGCTTGTCGGGAAGCTGCACGGGGCAGTCGGGGGCACGGCCCAGGATCACGTCCTGCTCCTGCAGGTTGAGCTTCACGAAGAGCTTGAACTCGGCGTAGAAGTCCAGACGCGGCATCGACGACCTCCTGGCAACCCGTGACCAGCCCATGGTAGCCCATCCCGGCCCAGGACCACCGCGAGCCCAGTGAGACTCACGCCAGGACGTGGGAGTCGTCGTGCGGGAGGCTGCCGCGAGGCGCCCGGAGGTAGACAAATGGGGTCTCGAAGAGGAAGTTGGAGACCCGCGAGGTGTAGATGTCGGCGTACCGCTCGACCTGCCGGGCGAGGTGGCTCTTGTCGTTGCCAGCCCGCATCAGAGGCCCCCACCGGGGGTTCAGAATCTCACCGGACTGCTTGGCGAGGGGCATGATCTGCTCGTCGAGGGCGACCAGGCGGGCGCGCAGGTCGGTCATGGCCTCCTTGAGCTCCCCGGGGCGGGCTTCGGGCGGTGGGCCGTACCCCCCTTGCAGCCGCTGCAGACCCAGGCGCGCCTGGG
>DAONEV010000273.1:0-6032 GCA_035403265.1 Thermoanaerobaculaceae bacterium
CTTCTGCAGGTCGAGCGGCCGCGTGTAGACCGTGCGCTGGAGGGTGGCATCGGCGGTCAGCGAGAGGTTCCGGAGAGGACCGACCAGGCGCGCCGTGCCGGCCAGCACCGGGTTCAGCCCCGCTCCCAGCGGCCAGCGCAGGCGACTTCCCTGCATCGAGAGGTCCAGCTCGATCCTCGGCGTCAGGAGGATCTGGCCGCTGCACGTGCCCTCGCCACCCATGAACGCGCCCTTGATCCCGGCCAGCCGCACCGCCTCGGGGATGAGGTCGACACGACCGTTGATGTGGGTCAGCGGGCCGGGCAGCCCCGGCAGTTGGAGCGACGCCTCGGTGACCTGGGCGGAGCCGGAGAAACGAGGCGCCTGATCGACGCCGGAAAGCTCCACAGCCAGGTCGACACGTCCGCTCGGGTGCGCTTGAGGCCAGAGGAGGCCGAGCAGGACCCCCGGCGCCGCGCCCTCGATCCTCCCCGAGAGGTCCCCATTTGCGGCCCGCGCCCCGTGCAACACGAGACTCGCCCGATCGCCAACCAGCGCCATCTCTCGGAGAGTGATCTCGCTGCCGTCGATCTGGAAGTGGGCGGGCTGGCGGAGGTGTGCACGCTCCCCTTCGGCGACGATCTCGAGCTCCCGCACGACACCTTCCAGATGGGCCGGGCTCGGTGGTGCCAGCCGGACATCGGCCTCGCCCACGAGGTGCCCATCCACCGGCACCTCGGAGCCGGTGAGGTCCCGGCCGAGCTCCCGGAAGGAGTCGACCCCGTACTCGATCTTCCCCTGGTACGCGGCACCCTTGCGCTCCAGCGCTCCGGCCAGCCGCCAGATCCCGCCGCGTGCCACGTCGAGCCTCATGCCCCGCGAATCCACCTCGACGAACCCATGGGCACCCTTGGCGCTCTCCACGTCCAGACGGCCGGCTGGTGCGTCGAACGGGAAACGGCCCTTCAGGCGAAGGTCGAGCTCGCCACCGGCGAGCCGCGCCAGTGGCGGTGAGATGCCGTCGAGGCCGAACCCCGCGACCCTGGCATCGACCTCGGCCTCGCGCTGCCTGAGGTCGATATGCGCCTGAGCCGAGAACGTCCCGACCGTGAGGGCCTCGACATGCAGCACGCCGTTCGCGAGCCGCACGGTGCCGCTGCCACCCCCGAAAGGCACGCCCGCCGCCACCACGCTGCTCAGCTCCACATGGCCTTCCAGGCTCGGCGTGTCCAGCGTCCCCCCGAGGTGACCAGAGAGAGCCAGTCGGCCCGTTGTCGGCGCCCGGACACCGGACCACTGCGCGGCTCGTTCGAGTGGCACCCCTCGTCCCGCGAACTCGACATCGAGCTCGCCGTGGCGACCGTATGCCAGCTCGCCCTTGCACGTGACGCGCCCGGGACCGACGACGACGACGCCGTTCTCGAAGTGCGCCACGCCCTGACCGATCCGCAGCGAGGCCTCCAGGCCGTCAGCCTGCACCGGCCCGAAGGACACCGGGGCAACCGCCACATTGCCGGTCACCGTGAGGTCCTGGAACGGCCCACGCAACTGCAGGTCGAGGGCCGTCGTGCCGCCGAGGCGCTCCGGCAGCACGTCGGTGCCCACCCATCCCCGCAGCAGCCTGGCCACGACCTTCACCGGCATGCTGCTGGCCTGGACGCCCCAGTCGGGAATCCAGTCACCGAGGGTCATCGTCCCCTGCCAACGCACCGGCGCCTCGGACAGGGTCACGTCGCGAGTGGCGATGTGGAGCGCCCCGTCGGCCTCCAGCGAGACCAGGACGCGGCCGGCCATCGGCACGTCACCTGGAGCGGCTCGCAGCTCCCCGACCGCCGTGCCGCGCCCGGCCTTGATCGCCCTGCCATCCCAGGCCACCTCGGCGTTGGCGTCGCACCTCGCCGCAAGACCGGCGTCGTCAACCCCCAGAAGATGCAGGAAGTCACTCACGGCCAGGTCGTTGCCGCGGAGGGCAGCGTGATGCGGCCAGGACGGCCCCAGCTCCTCCAGGCGATAGGACCCACTGACGACCCCGCCGGCCAGCCTGGCGTGTCGCAGGGAGCCTTCGAGACCCTCGGAAGTAAGCGTCACCTCGCCATCCACCTCCTCGGCGGCAAAGCCCACGACACTCAGGCGATCGCTCCTCACCTGCGTCTCGACGAGGAGCTGACCGTCGGGGGGGACCGCCAGGCGCCACGTCAGGTCGACCTCGCCGAGCAGACTGGCGTGAGCCTGCACCCACCGATCCAGCCAGGCCAGGTCCACCCGGCCCCGGCCCTCGCCGCGCACGGTGCGCCCACCGATCGTCCCGGCCCCGTCCAACTCCAGGCCCTCCCCGCGCAGCCGCAGGCGCCGGATCTCGTATCCCCCGGGGATGGCCTTCCCCCACGCTTGCAGCGAGAACGAGGTGGGCTCGAGCCCGGGCAGGGTCAGACGCACGCGCTCGGCCCGCACCACCGCGGCCGCCAGGGGCGTGCGGCGGCTTCCGGTGACCAGGAGCTCCAGGTTGTCGGCCCCGACCACGATCCCGGCCGGGACACCGAACCGGGCGACCTGAACGTCCTCGGCCTCGACCTGCCGGACGATCACGCGGAGCCAGTTGCCCTTCTCCTCGGCGGCCCGGCCCTCGGGGAGCCGGCTGTCGACGCGCACGCCCTTGAGTCGCACGTGGTCGATAACGATCTCACGGTCCACGAACCGAAACGTGCCCGGTGCCACCTCGGCGCTGGCCACGCGCAGCGCCGGCTCCTCTGCTGGCCCGACCTCCACGGCCAGAAGAGTCAACCGGAGCGGGAGCAAGCCGACATGCACGTCGCCGATCACGACGCGCTGGCCTGCAGCCTGCTGCAGCCGACTGGAGAGCTGCACGGCCAGCCAGGCTCGCACCCCCGGCCGATCCAATAGCCTGGCCGCCCAGGTGAGCACGCCGAGCCAGATGGCCAGGATCGCCAGGAGAGCGATGGACGTGCGTGAGAGATGTACGCCGCGCCGGCGCACTCAGACCTCCCGCTCGCCCCACTTGAGCTTGTGGTGAAGGGTGGAGAAGAAGCTCACGCCCCGGTCCCGAACCACCCACAGCGGCTCGGCGGCGCCCCGTACCGTCACCGGCAGCCCGTCCTTGAGAGGCAGACCCTGCTGGCCGTCGAGCGTGAGATAGACCCCCTCGTCGCCGCTCTCCACCCAGACCCGCACCTCCAGGTCGAGTGGGATGACCAATGGCCGGTTCGAAAGCGTGTGTGGGCAGATCGGCGTGATCAGCAGCGCCGCCAGGCCGGGGTGCACGATCGGGCCTCCAGCCGAGAGGTTGTAGGCCGTGGAACCGGTCGGGGTAGCCAGGATGAGGCCGTCGGCTCGATAGCGGGTCAGCGGCTCGCCCGCCACCTCGACGTTGATGGTGATCATGCGGGCCAGCACCGCCTTGTTGATCACGACGTCATTGAGAACCAGGAACGACGACAGATCCGAGGCGCTCTCGACGCTGACCTGCAGCCGGTCGCGCCGCTCCGCCACGACCCGGCCTCCCAGCAGGTCCTCCAGGAACGCATCGACGCGGTCGCTCGGGTGCTCGGTGAGGAAGCCCAGTGTTCCCATGTTGATGCCGGCCACCGGTGTGGACGCCGGACAGCCGCGGGCGGCAGACAGGAAGGTGCCGTCACCCCCGACCACCACCACCACGTCCACGACACGTCCCAGGTCCGACCGCGCCGGTCCGGGCCCGAGACCGAGCGCCGGAGCCGACTCGGCGTCGCTCACGACCTGCACACCACGCCCGGAGAGTCTCTCGACAACCCGCCGGCCCAGCGTCACGGCCTGCGGACTGGAGAACTTGACCGCCACGCCCACGACTCGGGGCGGTAACCTCAACAATCGCTCGCTCACGGGCACATCTTACCCGGGAGTGCGCGGCACGAAAAGGCGACGGGATCAGCCCGTCGCGAGTCGCACCACCTCGCCGGGTCGGGGAAACCGCCCGCTGTCGTGCTTCGAGAAGACCGTTCTGCCGTCCACCACCACGTCGAAGACGCCACCCGAGCCCTTGACGAGCCTCACCTCGGCACCAAGAGCGTCCTTGAACTCGGCAGCCACACTGGCCGCCCGGGGCTCGTAGCTTCACGCCACGCAGTACGTGATCTCCACTCGCATACGTCCCTCCTCACCGCCGATCGGGTGTAACGCCCAGGCAAGCTCGATCCGTTCCCGATCGGTCCAGCTCCCCCACCACCTGACGTCATCCCGGACGAAGACGTAGACGTCCAGGTTGGCGCTGAGGGTCGAGAGGCCAACCTGATTCCTGCCCACCCCTTGCTTCCGGACGCTATGTGACCGGCAGCCGCCGGCAGCCTACAAGCGCCAGGAGACCGGCGGCGAGGACACACAGGACGCCCGCCCCCATCGCGGTGTGCACGACGCCGACACCCTCCGCCAGCACTCCCGCCACCAGCCCACCAACCGGCGCCAGCCCGGCAAACAGCCAGGTGTAGATCGCCACGACCCGCCCGCGCAACGCCGGCGGCGCCGTCGTCTGCAGGAAGCCGTTGGTGGTTGACATCTGCACTGCCACCACCAGACCCACGAGCGCCAGGATGGCCGCCGAGCCGGCCAGCGACCGACCGGCGCCAAGCCCGACGAGCCCGACTCCCAGCGCCCCCTGGGCGGCGAGGCAAGTGGCCACTGCCGAGATCCCCGGCGGACGCGTCGCGGCGGCCAGGGAGCCGACCACCGCCCCCAGCCCCGCCCCGGCCAGCAAGATCCCGTACCCCCGCGCGCCGGCATGGAGCACGTCGCGCGCCAGCACCGGCAGCACCGTGGCGTACGACATCCCGATCGCCGAGGTCACCGCCATGGCGGCCAGCACGCACCGCACCCGCGGCTCTCCCCACACGAAACGCAACCCCTCCATGAGCTCGTGCCTCATCGATCGGCGCGGCGCCCTGACCTGCGGCCGCAAACGCACCAGCGTCAGAGCCACCAGCACTGCAAAGTAGGAGACGGCGTTGACCGCGAAGCAGACGCCCTCGTTCCAGGCGGCCGTGATGAGCCCGGCCACCACCGGCCCCACCATGCGGCTGAGGTTGAACGCCATGGAGTTGAGCGACACCGCACTCTGCAGGTCCTCGATTCCGACCAGGTCCACTTGCAGGGTCTGGCGGGCCGGCATGTCGAGTGTGTCCACCATTCCCTGCACGAACGCCAGCACGAGCAGGTGCCAGACCTGGACGTGACCGCTAAGGGTCAGCCAGGCCAGGATCGAAGCCTGCACCAGGCTCGCTGCCTGGGTGGCCAGGACCACGCCGCGGCGGGACAGGCGGTCGACCAGCACACCGGCAAGAGGCGAGACCACCAGCGACGGCCCGAAACGCGCGAGGGTCAGAAACCCGAGGGCGGTGGGCGAGCTGGTCAGCCGGTAGAGCAGCCAGGAGAGCGCCGTCATGTGCATCCAGGTGCCCATAACCGACACCCACTGTCCGACCCAGTAGACCCGGAAGTTGAAGTGCTTCAGCGCCCGAAACGGCTGCGCGAGGCGTCCGTTGCCGGCCGGCGGCAACAGTGCCGCCCCTCCCGCGATGCCCGAATCGACAGGAACCGGCGACGTTTCAGTCGGCATGAGACGTGAAACGCGACGTGAAGGCCGCAGCCACGGAGCCCGGCGCCACCTCCAGCTCGAGCCAGCGTCCCTGGCACCGCACCCCGGCGATACCCACCTCGACTCCGGCCGGCAGGTGTTGCCGCAGGTCCACGAGCAGAATCCGGTCCCCGGTGTCGAGCTGCAGCAGCCCTTCGGTGTACTTGCGCAGCAGCGTTGCGATCAGCCCCAGCGGCAGCGGCGCCGACATCGGTCCGCGCACCGCATCCACCCGGCACCCCAGGAATCGCCGGCGCAGGCGCAGCTCCGACAACTGCAGCGTGCCCGCGAAATGAAACCCGTGCCACGCCGCCACCACCTCGACCTCGACCGCATCCCCCTGCCCGCCGACGCGTCGCAGCTCCAGCCACGGCGCCCGCTCGGCCAGCACCCGCCGCGCCTG
Source organism: Thermoanaerobaculaceae bacterium (assembly GCA_035403265.1). GTDB lineage: Bacteria > Acidobacteriota > Thermoanaerobaculia > Thermoanaerobaculales > Thermoanaerobaculaceae > JAAYVZ01. The sequence continues at coordinate 6,003 of DAONEV010000273.1, forward strand.
CAGCTCCAACATGTCGAGATCGATGCGAAG
>DAONEV010000274.1:0-6027 GCA_035403265.1 Thermoanaerobaculaceae bacterium
CGTGCATGTAGGAGACGGAGTAGACGTGGATCAGGAAGCCGACGAAGGTGACGAAAAAGAGCATCACCGCCGACAGGGGGTCGAGACGAAGGGAGAAGTCGACCGAGAGGTTGGCCAGGAAGCCGCCCGCGGTCGTCATCTCGCCGACCGGGATCCAGGTGAACAGGCGGTTGACGTGGACCCCGTGTGTGCCAACGGTGAGGGCCCAGTCGGCGATCGCCGCGATCGCGGCCACCAGGGAAAGCCCCGAAGCCGCCAGCGCCACCCACGACGTGGTGTGCTTGCTCCACGCCCTGCGGCTGCCCCACAGGCCGTTGACCACGGCACCGAGAAGAGGCAAGAGCGGGATGAGCCACAGCAGGTTCTTCATCTCATCCCTCCATCACGTTGACCTGGTCGAGGTTGACCGTGCCCTTGAGACGCACCAGGGCGATGATGATGCCGAGCCCGATCGCCGCTTCGGCGGCGGCGATGGAGATGATGAAGATCGGGAAGACCTGCCCGGTGATGTCCCCGAGCTGGCGGCCGAAGGCGATGAAGTTGATGTTGGCGGCGTTGAGGATCAGCTCCAGGCACATCAGCACGGTGATGAAGTTGCGCCGCACCACCATCCCCACCACGCCGATGGTGAAGAGGATCAGCGAGAGCACGAGAAAGTAGTGGGTCGGGATCACGCGCCCTCCTCGGAAGTCTCCTTGCGGCCCAGGACGATGGCGCCGATGATCGCCACCAGCAGCACGATCGACACCACCTCGAACGGCAGCAGGTACTGCATGAACAGGCTCCAGCTCACGGCTTCGGTGTTGCCGGTCAGCACCCCCTCGACACTGGTGAGGGCCGACAGGTCCCCGACCGGCCGGTGCCCGATCCCCCAGACCGCCACCAGCAACAGGCCGGCCAGCGCCAGGGCAACCGGCACCACGAACGGCGTCAGCTTCCGCAGGAACTGCGGCTGCTCCGGCAACACCCGCACGTTGACCAGCATGATGGCGAACAGGAACAGGACCATGATGCCCCCGGCGTAAACCAGGACCTGCACGGCGGCCAGCAGCTCGGCATGGGCCAGGACGAAGACGCCGGCAACCGCCAGGAACGTGCAGAGCAGCGCCAGTGCCGCGTTGATCGGGCTGCGGAAGACGAGCACGCATCCAGCTCCGATGACCGCAATACCCGCCAGGTAGAAGAAGACCAGCTCGGCGAAGTGGGCGATCAGCCAGTCCATCAGCCCCGCTCCTTCCCGCCCCGCCCGCTCGGGTCGTCGGGGGTTTGCCCCTCGGCCGGGGAGACAACGCCGGGGTATGCCACGACACCCTCCCAGCTCTGCAGGCGGTCCTTCCGGAAGTACAGGGAAAGGTCCCGCTCGTAGGTGGCCAGCTCGTAGGTCCTGGTCGTCAGCCAGATCGCCTTCGGGCCAGTCGGACAGGCCTCCTGGCAGAGGCCGCAGAACATGCACCGCTTGACGTCGATGTCGTAGCGGTCCAGCGCCTGCTTCTTGCGCTTCTTGCCCTCCACCTCGATCTCCTCGAGGTGTGCGTCGATGTAGATGATCTTGATCGGGCAGGCGCGCTCGCACGCCCGGCAGACGATGCACCGCTCCTCGGAGAAGCCGAACATGCCGCGGAAGCGCGGCGCCGGCTCCAGCCGCTTCTCCGGGTACTGCACCGTGGCCTTGCGCGTCATGGTGAAGCGCGCCGTCTGCCACAGCCCACCGAGCAGGTCGAGGTGGAAGACGTCGGTCAACAGCTTGCGAAGACTCATCGCCCACCCCCGAAGAGCACGATCACGGTGCCGATGACCATGACGTTGGCCAGGCTCACCGGGAGGAAGACCTTCCATCCCAGCGCCATGAGCTGGTCGAAGCGCACCCGTGGGAAGGTGCCCCGGAACCAGATGTAGCAGTAGAGGAACACCGCCACCTTGGCGAGGAACCAGACGACCGGCGGGATGACGTCGAGGAACGAGAGGACGCCCCAGCTCGGGAACGGCCGCAGCCACCCCCCGAAGAAGAGCACGGTGGCCATCGACGAGACAACGATCATGTTGGCGTACTCGGCCAGGAAGTAGAAGGCGAACTTCATCCCCGAGTACTCGGTGTGGAACCCGGCCACCAGCTCCGCCTCGGCCTCCGGCAGGTCGAACGGGTTGCGGTTGGTCTCCGCCACTCCGCAAACGAAGTAGATGAAGACCGCCACGAAGCCCGGGAAGACATACCAGATGTGCGCCTGCCGCTGCGCCTCGACGATGCTCACCAGGGACAGCGAGCCTGCCATGAGGAGCACGGCGACGATGGCGAACCCCATCGGCACCTCATAGGAGATGAGCTGCGCCGCCGAGCGCAGCCCGCCCATGAGGGAGAACTTGTTGTTGGAAGCCCAACCGCCCAGGATGATGCCGTAGATCCCGAACGACGAGACGCCGAGCACGAACAACACCGAGATGTTGATGTCGGTCAGATAGGGCGGGATCGCCTGGGGGAGCAGCCCGAAGAGGTTCGTCGGCGGGCCGAATGGGATGACCGAAAAGACGACCAGGGCCGGCACGATGATCAGCACGGGACCGGACAGGTAGACCAGCTTCTCCACCCGGGTCGGGATGATGTCCTCCTTGGCGAAGAGCTTGAGCGCGTCAGCGATGGGCTGAAACACCCCCTGCCAGCCCACCCGGTTGGGACCCAGGCGGATCTGCAGGAACCCCACCAGTCGGCGCTCGAAGTACGAGAGGTAGGCGGTGGCGAGGATGACGACGCCGAGGATGACCAGGATCTTGACCATCGGCACCAACAGATAGAGAACCCAGGGATTCGTCATCGCCCCTCCGACACGCCACGGACCCCGGACCCCGGACCCCGCACCCCTGCCCACCCGGCTTCCGGCTCGACCACGTTCCTGACGTTCATCGACTCACGCATCTCCGCCTACCTGTCGATCTCGCCGAGGACGATGTCCAGGGTGCCGATGACCGCGATCAGATCCGCCACGAGATGCCCGCGCACCAGCTCCGGCAGGACCTGCAGGTTGATGAACGACGACGGCCGCACGTGCAGGCGGTAAGGCTGCGTCGAACCGTCAGAGACGAGGTAGAACCCGAGCTCGCCCTTGGGGCCCTCGACCGAGTGGTAGACCTCGCCCGCCGGCGGCTTGATGACCTTGGGCACCTTGGCCATCACCGGCCCGTCGGGCTCCCGGTCCAGGCACTGGCGGAGGATGCGCAGCGACTGCCGCATCTCCTCCATGCGCACCAGGTACCGGTCGTAGGTGTCACCGTTCTGGCCGATCGGGACGTCGAACTCCACCTGGTCGTAGCCCTCGTAGGGAATCGCCTTGCGCACATCCCACTTGACGCCGGAGCCGCGCAACGGCGGTCCGGTAAGGCCCCAGTTGACCGCATCGGCGGCCGAGATCACGCCCACGCCGACGGTCCGCAGCTTCCAGATGCGGTTGTTCGTGAGCAGCCGCTCCCACTCCGCGATGCGGGCCGGGAGCTGGTCCACGAAGACCCGAAGCCGACCCGTCCAGCCTTCGGGCAAGTCGTACGGCTGGCCCCCGACGCGCATGGCGTTAAGGGTGAGCCGCGCCCCGCAGTACTCCTCGAAGCGGTCGAGGATCTTGTCGCGCTCCTCGAAGGTGTAGAAGAAGGGTGACATGGCGCCGATGTCAAGGGCGTGCGTGCCGAGCCAGATGAAGTGCGAGGCGAGTCGCTGCATCTCCGCGAGCATCATGCGGATCCAGGCGGCGCGCGGCGGGACGGTGACGCCCAGGAGCTTCTCGACCGCCCCCACGAACGCCTGGTTGTTGGCCGCGGCGGTGGTGTAGTCCAGGCGGTCGGTGTGCGGCACGCACCCGTTGTAGTACATCGTTTCGAAGAGCTTTTCGGTGCCCCGGTGGAGGTAGCCGATGATCGGCCTGGCATCCAGGATCCGCTCGCCGTCGAGACGCACCATGACGCGCAGGACGCCGTGGGTCGCCGGATGCTGGGGACCGAAGGAGACCTCCATCTCCTCGCTGTCGGGCATCGACTGAATGAGGTGGAGGTCGGTGCTCACTGTGCACCTCCGGCTTTCGGGGACGGGCCGCCGCCGGGCGGATAGGTCTCCGGATAGATGGCGGCTCCTGTGTCAATCCCCTCGACTGGGAAGTCCTTGCGCAGCGGGTGGCCGTTGAACCCTTCCCTGGTCAGGATGCGCTCGAGGTTCGGGTGGCCGGCGAAGCGGATGCCGAACATGTCCCACACCTCGCGCTCCATCCAGTTGGCCGTCCGCCACACCGGCGTCGCTGTGGCGACCTCGACACCCTCGGCGATCCGCACCTTGAGGCGCAGGCGCCGCTCGTCGCGGTGGCGATGCAGCCACCAGACGACATCGAAGCGTCCTTCTGTCCGGTCCTTCCAGTCCACCGCCGTGCAGTCGACGAGGAAGCCGTAGCCGAGCCGGTCGGCGCACGCCCGGAAGACCTCGAGCGCCCGCTCCGGGACGATCGTCACCGTGATCTGGCCAGCCATGTCGACGGCCTCCAGCACGGCCTCGGGCACCAGGGCGACCAGCTCCTCCACTTGGGCGTGCATCCGCGCCTCCCGTGGTGCAGGCGTCGCCGGATTCGCTTCCCACGCCGGCACGGGGGCGGCCGGAGCCTGGGGCGTCGTCGGTGCGTCCTGATCTGCCATTAGAGCCCTCTTTCCGATTCGACCCAGCCGCGGCCAGATTTCGGACCCGAGCCCACAGGCCCCGGCCCATGGCCAGACCGTGCGCAAGCTGGCATTGGGCTACTCCGTTTGCTTCGCAATGGTCTTCCGGTCGATCTTCTTCTGCAGTTGCATCAGCCCGTAGATAAGCGCCTCCGGGCGGGGCGGGCACCCCGGGATGTAGACGTCTACCGGCACCAGCCGGTCCACTCCCTGGGTCACCGCGTAGGTCCGATAGGGTCCGCCGCTCATCGCGCACGAGCCCATGGCCACCACCCACTTGGGCTCGGCCATCTGGCGGTAGAGGCGGGTCACCACGGGCGCCATCTTCTCGGTCACCGTGCCGGCCACGAGCATGAGGTCGGCCTGGCGCGGCGAGCCGCGGAAGACCTCCATGCCGAAGCGCGAGAGGTCGTAGCGCGGGTCCATGGCGGCCATCATCTCGATGGCGCAGCACGCCAGGCCAAACTGCAGCGGCCACACCGAGGAGCGGCGCGCCCAGTTGAAGACCTTGTCATAGGACGTGATGAGGAGGTTGGGCCCGAAGCGGTTCTCGATCAGACCCATTGCAGCGCCTTTCGCTTCCAGGCGTAGACGTAGCCGACGATCAGGATGCCCAGGAAGAGGAACATCTCGACGAGGCCGAACAACGCCAGCTTGCGGAACATCACCGCCCAGGGGTAGAGGAAGACGGTCTCGACGTCGAAGACCACGAACAGCACCGCGATGAGGTAGTAGCGGATCGAGAAGCGGTTGTCGTGGGCGAACGTCCTGGACTCGATGCCGCACTCGTACGGCTCCAGCTTCACCGCATCGCGCTTGCCTGCCCGGATGACCCAGGCCATCCCGACCGCAACGAAGGGAAAGAGGAGCGCGACAACTGTGAAAAGGAAGACAGGGATGTACTCGGTCACAAGACCTCCCCCCGGCGGCGAATAGTACAGCCAAGCGCCAATTTGTCAAATAGTCTCATCCGCCGCGCTTCCCTCGCAAAGGCTCAAGGCTTCAGATCCCTCTCCCACCCAACACGGCAGACTCACCTCAAGGGAAGGTGGGTGAACCTTGAGCCTGGAGCCTGGGTGGGCAGCAGGGGATCAGCCGCGGACGAGACGGAGGAGGCGCTCCCTCAGGAAACCCGCGAGGCCCGTGCGGTTGAGCGCTCCGTCGGCCGTCTTCCGATCCGCGTCCAGCTCCTGCTGGCGCGCCGCCATGCGCGCCGCCAGCTCCTCGGCCAGCTCCTCGTGCCTCTCCAGAAGGGCCTGCAGGGCGTGTGCGTCGACCTCCACCACCCCCAGCAGCTCGGCGGCGCACACCGTCGCGGCGCGCGGCTCGCCGGACAAGAGTGCCATC
>DAONEV010000275.1:0-6024 GCA_035403265.1 Thermoanaerobaculaceae bacterium
GGAAGGGGGCCGAGAGCGGACGCTACCCCGTCGAAGAGCTTGCGCCCGGGACCGGGGACCCAGCGGCCGTGGAGCGCCGTCTCCTCTGCTGCCGGCACCTCCCAGTAGGCTTCGAAGCCCCGAAAGTGGTCGAGGCGGATCGCATCCACCAGCCGCAGCGCAGCCCTGAAGCGCTCGATCCACCAGGCGTACCCTGTCCGCTCGGCGGCGGCCCAATCGTAGAGCGGATTGCCCCACAGTTGGCCGGTCTCGCTGAAGTAGTCGGGGGGCACGCCAGCCACCACTGTCGGCTCACCCTGCGCATCGAGTTGGAAGAGGTTGCGGTTGGCCCAGACATCGGCGCTGTCGTCGGCCACGAAGATCGGAAGATCGCCGAGAATCGACACGCCGAGGCGCCGCGCGTGCGCTCGCAGCTCTTGCCACTGGCGGTCGAAGATGAACTGGCAGAAGACCTGGAGCTCGATCTGCTGCCGGTGCTCGGCCTCCCACACGGCCAGCGCCTGGGGACGTCGCAGCGCGAGGTCGACGGGCCACTCTCGCCAGGCCCGCTCCCCGAACACGGTCTTGGCGGCAGCGAAAACAGCGAGGTCCGGAAGCCACCCCTGATGGTCATGACGGAACGTCTCCATCTCGCCGGCGAGCCCGGCGGGAGGACGGGAGCGGAAGCGAGTGTAGGCGCGCTCCAAGAGTGCCATGCGGGCAGGCGCGACGAGGTCGAAGTCGACAAAGAGATCTGGAAGACCTTGTAGAGCCGCGAGATCCGATATGTCGAGGAGGCCATCGCGGACCAGCAGCTCGGGACTGATAAGCAAGGGGTTGCAGCCGAACGACGAGGTGGCGGCGTAGGGCGAGTCCCCGGGCCCTGTGGGATTGAGCGGAAGCACTTGCCACCACGCGACTCCGGCGCCGGCCAGCCATTCCAGATAGCGGTGAGAAGCAGGCCCGACATCGCCAATGCCCCCGGGTCCGGGCAGGCAGGTCGGGTGAAGCAACACGCCACAGGAGCGGTCGAATCGCATGAGCCCTCCGGGAGTCACCGCAACTGGGATGTTACCGGAAACCGGCGATGGGACGAAGTCCAGCTAAGTGGCCATCGGGGGCTTCTCGGTGGGACCCTTCGCCAGCCTTGGCAGCAGGAACGGGACCTCTCTCAGGTAGTCCTCGTACTCGTCACCGAAACGGAGTCTCAGGTTGTGCTCCTCCCGGCGCGCCCGGTCAATGGTCACCTTGACGGCAGGAATGAAAAGGATCATGCCAGGCCAGGACCGCAGGGCTCCAATGGCGCCGATGACCATGACGAGGACCGACAGGAAGTAGGGGTGCCGTACGAAGGCGTAGGGTCCCCAGGTCACCAGGCGCTGACCGTTACCCAGCACCCTGATCGCCCAGAGCGCCGAGAGCCCGCCCAGGAGCAGCGGTGGGCCGGCGAGCATCATCGAAAGGCGCGACTGGCCGCCGGTGAACCACGCTCCAACCACACAAAGGACAACCAAGAGGGTCCAGAAGACCGGGATCTCGTCCACCGCGCTGCTCGCGTCCAGCTCGCGCCCGGAGGCGGACCCGACGCGGAGGCGTAGGCCCACCGGCTAGCCCCGTGGCCCGCGCAGGGAGCGATACCGATCGAACCCGGCCAGGAAGACCTGCATGGCACGCTCGATCTTTGGCGCCTCGAGCACGTAGGCCATGCGCACCTCGTCCGTTCCGGCGCCCGGTGTGGCGTAGAACCCCCCCGCCGGAGCCACCATGACAGTCTCGCCTTCCAGGTTGAAGTCCTCGAGCATGAAGCGGGCAAAGTCGTCCGAATCCGCCACACCCGACATCTTGACGATCATGTAGAAGGCCCCTGCGGGCTTGCGCAGGACGATGCCGGGGTCCTTGACGAGTCCGTCGAACATGACGTCGCGGCGCCGCTGATACTCCTCACGAACCGAGTCAAAGTAGGTTTCGGGCATCCGGTACGCGGCGATGGCGCCGAGCTGCTCGAGAGTCGGCGGGCAAAGCCTGGCCTGGCCGAACTTGAGGATCGCGGCCATCAGCGGGCGATGGCGCGAGATCACGGCGCCAACCCTGGCGCCGCAGGCCGAGAACCGCTTCGAGATCGAGTCGACGACAATGACCCGCTCGTCGAGCCCGGGCAGCTCGAGCACGGAACGGTGGCGGGCGCCGTCGTAGGTGAACTCCTTGTACACCTCATCCGCGATCAGGAAGAGGTCGTGTCGCCGTGCGAAGGCGCCGAGGCGCTCGAGCTCTTCCCAGCTCAGCACGGTGCCGGTGGGGTTGTTGGGCGAGCAGATCAGCATGGCGCGCGTGCGCGGCGTGATCGCCTTCTCGAGTGCAGCGTCCGGCGGCAGATGGAAACCGTCCTCGGCCCGCGTCCGTACCGGGATGACCTTGAGGTTGGCCATTTCGGCATAGCCATTGTAGTTGGTGTAGAACGGCTCGGGGATGATGATCTCCTGGCCCTCGTCGGCGACGGCGGTGAAGGCGAAGAGGATCGCCTCGGAGCCGCCGTTGGTGATCAGGATCTCTCGGGGCTCGATCTCGATGGCGTAGCGACGGAAGTACTCGGTCATGACCTGCCGGAGCTCCGGGAGGCCGTCAGAGGGTCCGTACGCGAGCACGGGATCCGAGAAGGCGGCAACCGCCTGCAGGAACTCGGGCGGCGTCGGCACGTCGGGCTGGCCGATGTTGAGGTTGAAGATCTTCACGCCGCGCGCCCGTGCGGCGTTGGCAAGCGGGGCGAGCTTCCGGATGGGTGACTCCTGAATGGCCTCGGCGCGACGGGAAAGCTGCATGAATCCTCCGGCGTCCGGGAACCCCGGACCGGGGCAGCGTAGCCCGCTGGGCCTGGAAACTCAAGGCGAGCTGCGGTTGGCGGGCTGTTGTCGCCTCACGCTCCGGCCAGGGCCTGCTCGAGGTCGGCGCGCAGATCCTCGACGTCCTCGCAGCCCACGGCCAGACGGACCAGACCGGCGCTGATGCCCTGCTTGCGTTGCTCCGCCTCGCCCAAACCTTTGTTGGTCATGGGAGTGCTCGCCGAGGGTCCCGACCCCGCCTTGCGACACGGCTAGGGTGATGAACGTCAGGGCATTCATCAGTCACCTTCCAGACTCGACTCCACCTCTGAGCTGGAAGGCGATGACGGAACCGGGGCCGTCCATCTGACGGCAGGCCAGCCCGTGCCCGGGGTGGGAGGGCAGGCCCGGGTAGCGCACCCAATCCGCGGCCGGTGGAGCACGAACCACCCGGCAAGCGACTGAGCGTTGGCCTGGGCGCGCTCGTCAGCGGATCAGCAAGTCAGGAGTGAGCTGTCTTTGCGGCATGGTTGGTTTGCTGATGAGCGGACTGGCTGCTCAGGGCCGGAGGATCCGCAGACCGCGGGCCTCCTCGGCCAGGAGTGCCCCGGCAGCCGAGGCATCCACGGGTCGGGAGAAGAAGTACCCCTGTCCGAACATGCAGCCGAGGGCGACGAGTTGATCCAACTGGCGGCGGCGCTCCACCCCTTCGGCCACGACCTCCTTGCCCAGGTTCTTGGCGAGCGTGATGATGGTGCGCACGATCTCCTCGCTGTCCTGGTCGGTGTCCATGCGCCCGACGAACGACTTGTCGATCTTGAGGAGGTCGATCTCGAACCTCTTCAGGTACGAAAGCGAGGAGTACCCGGTGCCGAAGTCGTCGATGGAAAGCCGGATGTCGAGCGCCCGAAGGTGCGCCAGCATGTCCGCGGCGTAGCGGGCGTGCTCCATGATGACGCTCTCGGTGATCTCGATCTTGAGGTTTCGCCCCCAGATCCCGTGGGTGCGGAGGGCGCGGTCGATCTCGGTCATGATCTCGGGCTTCTGGAACTCGACACCCGAGAGGTTCACGGCCACCGTGAGGGGCGGCCGGCGGTGGAACTGGGTCTCCCAGACCCGCAACTGCCGGCACACCTCGTTGAGCACCCAGTGGTCGATGTCGGTGATGATCCCGATCTCCTCGGCCAGGGGAATGAACTCCACCGGCATGATGAGACGGCCGGACGGGTGCTGCCAGCGGACCAACGCCTCGAAGCCCGAGATTGAGCCCTGGGAGAGCAGCACGATCGGCTGATAGTAGACCCGGAACTCGTTGCGCTGCACGGCCCGCCGGAGGTCGTTCTCGAGGCGTAGGACGTGGGCCGCGTCGTCGTGCATGCTCTCCTGGAACACGGCATAGGTGGTGCGGCCGAGCGCGCGCGCCTGGTGGGCGGCGGCGTCGGCGTCGCGCAGGAGGTCTTCCGGGCGCCCACTGGGCCTCTCGGACGTGGCGATGCCGATACACGTCGTCACGAAAAGCTCGTGTCCCTCGATGACGAATGGCTGGCGCAGGCTCTCCTGGATCCGCTTGGCGAGGTTGATGGGGTCGGACGTGTCGGCAATGCGCTCGTGCAGGATGGCGAACTCGTCGGCCCCCAGGTGCGCCCCGAGGACGAATGACGCAATCTCGATGTCCTGGACGCGCAGGCAATCCCGCAGGCGCCCGGCCACTGCCGCCAGCAGTTGGTCTCCGACCCGGTGGCCAAGGGTGTAGTTGACGTTCTTGAAGCGGTCCAGGTTGAAGAACAGGACGGCGAACGGGGGGCAGCCCGGCACCCGCGACGCCTCGAGGGCGCGCGCCAGACGAACCAGGAAGTAGGCCCGGTTGTACATGCCGGTAATTGGATCGAGGCCAGTCCGCCGATTGAGGCTGCCTTGCGAGCCAACCATGCGCACGGCCTTCCCGAAAGCGTCGCGAAAAGCGATTCCCCGCGCCAGCATCCACCCGTAGGAGCCGTCTTGCAGCCGCAGGCGGTGCTCGCTCTCGAAGTGCAGGGTGCGCTGATCGAGGTGCGCGGCCACCGCCTGGCGGAGGGACTCGCGGTCGTGGGGATGGACCAGCTCGAAGAACTCCTCCTCGCTGGTCACCACCTCCTCGGCGGCAAAACCCCGCAACGCCTGCACCTGGGGGCTGAAGGTCACCAGGTGGCCGAGCAGGTCCCAGTCCCAGAGGCCGTCCGGTGCACCCGCGGGCGCTGTCTCCGCCGACGATGGCCCCGCAACCCTGAGTGGCGGCGGGGTGTCGGTCGCAACAGGGGACGGCGTCATCGGGATGGCTACCGGGCCGGGTGCCTCGGCGGCCTCGGCGGGGCGAGGTGCTGCGACGCCGTCTGGCCTTGGTAGGAGCCCGCGCAGGAGGGCACGCAGCGTCCGCGAGATGCCACCAGCCTTGTCCGCCTCCCGGGCAGTCGACAGGGCATCGGCCTCACCGGAGCGGACGGCAGGGGAGGGCGGGGTGGTCTCCTGGGTGGCGGGGCCGGCCCGCCGGCGGTCTGCCAGGCGAGTCGCCAGACCCAGACGAAGCTCGGTTTCGCCCCGGCGGAGCGGGAGAACGAGCCAGTCGTCCAGGGTGGCTGCGACCCCGTCATCTGGAAGGCCCCGACCCACTCCGATCGTCACCAGCTCCTCGCCGCCGGGCAGGCCTTGCAGAGCGCGCAGGAGCTCGCTGCGTGCGCGGGGACTGTCGTCGAGGACGACCAGGGCGAGGGCCGGTGGCGTGGTCTCCCAGGCCGAGACGGCCTCGTCGGCCCGCTCGCAGTGCTCGACCTCCAGGCCAAGGCGTTGCAGGGCGGCGCCCAGCTCCTGCGCCAGAGGCCCCTGATCGCAGACCAGGAGTGTCCTCATCGGGCTGGACGTCCATGGAACCGCCACGACGGCCGCCTGGGACCTCGAAGCGGCAGTGACGGATACCTGCGAGGCGACTCACCTCGGACTGGGGACTGCATCTCTCGGAAATAATACTCCCGCGGACGTGCCGCGGGAGCAGGATGAGAACCGGGACGACCGCCCGGCGGGAACGATCCAGCTCAGATGGCCGTCGGGCCGTGCTCGTGTTGCCCGCGCCTGGCGAGCTTGTCGATGAGAGGCAGCGGAATCACCATCTGGCCGTTGACCTCGTTGTCCCTGGCCCGCACCTGGGTGTCTCGCAGGACCTCGACCGGGCCACGTTCTGGCTGATGCGTCTGGCGCG
>DAONEV010000276.1:0-6009 GCA_035403265.1 Thermoanaerobaculaceae bacterium
CCGGGTGACGGTTTTGTGCTCACCAACCAGTCGAGCAACGGCACGACCCTCGAGAAGCTCGAGGTCACCTATCCCGACCAGACGGTCGAGGACCTCACGACGGCCCTGAACGGCGGCACCATGACCTGGCCAGCTCCCAGCGCCTCCGCGGGGCTGTACACCTTCAGTCTCAAGGTCCGCGACGCTAGCCAGAACTTGCTGACCGACTCCCAGACGGTATTCCTGTGTAACAACCCGGTGGCCCGCCTCGCGACCACCCACTTCAAGACGCCGACCGGGAGCTGGCAGACGTGCAACGGGTGCTCCTGGCTGCAGGGGTACAGCCTGCGCTTCTCGACCCTCACGAGCGATGGGCACCCTCTGTGGACCTCGACCAACCCGACCTGGAACGTGCAGCTCTGTCCGACGGGGTCCGCCTGCGCGGAGGCTCCGACGGCCGACTACCTGAATCGGCTGGACGGCACGCTGGAGCTGACTCTCAACAGCACCGGGGACTACAAGGTGCGTGCGGGCGTCGCCTACCCGTTCCTTGAGCTGCCGGTCGCCACCAGCGAGACTACCGTTCACTCCGGGGCCATCACGGCCGCCTTCACTGCGGTCCAGGGCACGACGACGATCCAGCCCAGCGGCGCCGTGATGGTCGCCACGCCCGTCAACCTGACCTTCGCCGGGCAAGTCGCCCCGGGCAGCTCGGCCACGTGTGCATGGGCGCTGACGCCGAATCACTGGGCTGGGGCGAGCGCGCCGTGCGCCAACGGCGCGACGATCCCGGGCAACACCCTGACCAGTGGCACGCAGTACACCCTGCAGCTCACGGCCACCTCGAGCCCCGCGACGGATCAGGCTCAATCCAGCCTGATCTTCACGGCGACGGACATCACTGGCGACTTCTCGTGGAGTCCGACAGCGCCGAACATCGGCCAGCAGGTCAAGCTGACCGCTTCAGGTCTTCCCGGCGGAATCCAGGCGACGAGATGGACCTTCCCCCAGACCGGATGTGATGCCACTCAGGATCCCCAGGTCAAGGACCTGGCCTGCGGCATGATGGCTTGCGACACGATGTACTTCACCTTCAAGAGCGGCGGCAGCAAGAGTGTGACCCTGTCGATCTCGATGGACGGGACAAGCTTCACCCCGGTGGCGACCAAGCAAATCACCGTCAACAACGCCGGGAGCTGTCCCACGATCTGCACGGCCCCGTCCACCCCCACCAACGTGTCGCCCCAGAACGGCGCCTCGGTCAACGCGGGCATCGTCACCTTCTCGTGGAATGCCGCGAGCGGCACGTCTCCGATCACCTACGACGTCTACTGGGGAAGCATGAAGATATGCAGCTCCCAGTCCTCGTCCTGCTCCAGCAGCAGTGAGCTGGCGGCTGGGACCTACGCATGGACGGTCAAGGCGACGAACAGTTGCGGGACCAAGACCTCAACCGCCACGAGCTTCACCGTGGGGTCGGACTGTACGGCTCCCGGCGCGCCTCACAACGTGCTGCCGGCCAACGGGACCACGGTTCCGGCTGGCAATGTCACCTTCACCTGGTCGGCCGCAACTGGAACTGCTCCAATCACCTACGACGTCTATCTGGGTGCCCTAACGAAGCTGGGGAGCACCCCCAACTTGACCCTGACTACGGCCGTGACGAACGGTGCGTGGCAGTGGACGGTGACCGCGAAGAACGGTTGCGGCAGTGCCACCTCGACGGCCTCCAGTCTGACCGTCGGCACGCCGTGCGTGGCCCCGGGGCAACCCACGAACCCGACGCCCGCCAACAGTGGGGTGGTGACGCCGGGCACCGTCACGCTCGCGTGGACGGCACCGACCGCCGGGACGGGACCATTCACCTACGACGTGTTCTTTGGCGGCCTGAAGGCCTGCTCGGCAGTGACCACAGCGCAGTGTCAGGTCACCAACGTGCAGGCCGGCAGTCATCAATGGTACGTCCAGGCCAAGAACGCCTGCGGGACCGGTACGAGCGCCACCTGGAGCTTCTCCGTCTGCGCCGCAACTGCGGTGCCTGTGGCGGCGTTCACCTGGACTCCGAAGGACGCCACCACCATCGGAGGGGTCGTGCAGGACCAGCCCTACGTGGGTCAGACGGCCACGTTCGACCCGTCGGCAACGACCTACTTCCCAAGCTCGTTCCACTGGTACGACTTCAACCAGGCCCCCTGGGCCGACTTCACGGTGGCCAACCCGAGCTACACCTGGCAGACGCCCGGGAACAAGATCGTGCGCATGAAGGCCACCAACTGCATCGGGACCTCCGCCGAGACCATGCTTGAAGTGAAGGTTTTCCCGGATATTCGCCCGGTGGTTGCCGGGTTCACTTCAATAGTGGCCGACTCCAACAACCCCCAGGTGGTGACGTTCACCGCGGCCACCGGGGACGCCAACGGCGACCCCAACAGCTTTGCCTGGGACTTCGGCGACGGTCAGACGGTCTCGGGCACCGACAAGGGCCAGGTCGTCCACACCTTCAAGTGCGGGGCGACCTTCACCGTCGGCCTGACGTCGCGGCGGGTGAAGAGCGGTTCGGACGTCCGTTCGCAGGTATTCACGCAGGAGATCCAGGTCGGAGGGGACTCCTGCTCGCCGCAGTCCTTGCTGGTCATGGACGTTGCTCGCAACCTGCCCGGGAAGAACGGGGCGCTCTGGAACACCGACCTCACGCTCTACAACCCAACCGAGCAGGAAATGATGCTCAAGCTGGCCATCAAGAGGCCTGACGCCACGCCGCGCGAGGAATCCAGGAGCTTCTCATTGCTGTCGAGAGAGACCCTCTCAATCGAGCAGATCCTCGCCGTCGTTGGCCTTGACTTCCAGAAGGCCTCGGTCTGGTTCTACCAGGCCGAAACCCTGAATCGGGGGCTCAAGCCGCTTCCGGTCATCTCGGCCCGGACCCACACCGGAGCGGCGGCACCCTATGACGACTACGGCCAGTTCGTGATGGTCTACCCGGTGTACCAGGCCACCACGAAGAAGATCACGCTCTATCTCACGGGTCTGCGGCACAATGGGAAGCCAGCCCAGGATGCCGGCCAAGGCTTCCGGACCAATCTGACGCTCGTCGAGCCGGCCGGGATCGGCTGGGCGGCCAATGCCGTCAAGCTGACTCTCTTCAAGGTGGAGGATCCGGGCTTCTCGAAGGAGCGTCAGCTCTGGGCCTCGGGCCGCTATGGCTACTGGCAGAAATCCCTCGAGAGCTACTTCGAGACCCTGGCCCCGGAAGACGACCTTGGGCGCATCATTCTCAAGGTCGAAATCGAGCCGGGTGCGGCGATTGCAGTTGGTTGCTCGCTCGTCAACAACGGCAGCAACGCGCCGATCTTCGTCCCGGCGCAAGAAGCCCCCTGATCCGGTCTTGCTCCTCGTGATCGACGGCGGCCCACGGCGACGTGGGCCGCTTCGTCGAGGTCGTGCGGGTGCGGGGCTATGCTAACCTTCAGCGCGTGGACGCCGGGTGTGGCGCAGGCCGCGAGACTCCCAGGACACTCGTCGAGCTGCACGGGGTAGGCAAGCGGTTCCCGCTGCTCGGCCGACGCCGTGAGCGCGCGTGGGGCTTGCTGGGCGCCGCCAGTCGTCTTTCCTACAAGATCGCGCTGTCGGATGTCAACCTCTCGGTCGAGGCCGGCGAGGCGGTCGGGCTGATCGGGGAGAACGGCTCCGGGAAGACGACCCTGTTGCGCATCATCGCCGGGACGACGAGCGCCACCACCGGCACCGTGAGAGTGGAGCCGCCGATCTCGGCCATCCTCGAGCTCGGGCTGGGGTTCCACCCTGCCTTTACCGGTCGTGAGAACGCGATGCTCTACGGGGTGCTGGTTGGCATTCCCGAGGAGATCATGGAGCAGAGGCTGGCCACGGTTCTGGAGTTTGCCGAGCTCGGCGAGGCCATCGACCAACCCTTGCGAACGTACTCTTCCGGGATGTCGGCTCGGCTCGCCTTCGCGGTAGCGACTCATGTGGAGCCGCGCGTCCTGGTCGTCGACGAGGCGCTGGCGGTGGGGGACACGTCGTTCCAGAAGAAGTGCATCGACCGCATGGTGAGCTTCCGGGACGCGCGCGGGACGGTCCTGTTCTGCACCCACTCGCTCTATCTCGTGACCAGCTTCTGCCAGACTGCAGTTTGGCTGCATGAGGGGCGGGTGGCGGCCCGCGGCCCGGCTTCCGAGGTCGTTCGCGAGTACGAGAAGTTCATCTTCACTCGCGACAAGCGGAGGATGGACCAGCATCCCATGGATGGGTCCTCGCAGTCGGGAGGAGCCTCGATCGTCGGTTTGCGGGTCCTTCCGGAGGGCCCGGTGGACGGTGTGCAGCCGTTGCGGTTCGAATTCGAAATTGCCAATGCGCTGCCGGAGATGCGCTTTCACGCGGCGATCGAGATCCATGCCGCGGACGGGCGCTCGGCCTTTCTGGCCTCGACCCAGTGGGACGGCAGGGAAGCGTTTGGCGGTCGGGAGAGCCTCCAGGCGGCTCTCACGCTTTCCCAGCTCCCGGTGACACCTGGCCGATACTCCGTGTCAGCATATGTTTCCGACGAAACCGGCCTGCAAGTCCTCGATCGAATGGTGGCCGCCCTGCCACTGGTGGTGGCGGGGGAGGACCGCTGGACGCCGGCCCTCCTGCGGCTTCCCCATGCATGGGAGATCGGGGAAAGCTGAGGAGGCCACCGCCGCGGGCCCGGATGTGCTGCACTCCTGGGTCGAGGTCATGATCTTGCTGCCAACAGGCTGGTGCTGCGAGGCCGGGGTCACATTGGGCAACGGCGGGTGGTGACTCGATCGGGAAGCCGCTCGGAGTCGCCTGGCTTCGCGCCTGTGGAAGTCGGCGGTGCCATTGTCCCTCCCGTGCCCTACAGGGCCCAGTCAGAAGAGATCGCCGTCGCCCCGCGCCCAGTAGGCCCGGCTCAGGAGTGGCTCCGTGGCGGCGCCCTTGAGGAAGGGCACGGTCACAAGCGCGAGCGCATTGGGTTCCGGCTGCCGCGAGAAGCCCAGCCTGCGTAGCTGCTCCGCCCACTGCACCGCGGCATCCGGCGCCTCGCCCGCGCGGGCGGAGCGGTCGGCAAACCAGGCGGTGATCCGCCGCACCTCGGGATGGGCGGCGACGGCAGCGCGCAGCAGGGGCCGAGCCGCGCCTGTGTGGTCAGGGTCGAGGAGGGCGTCTCCCCAGATCAGGTCGTCCCCGGCCTTTCGGACGACGATCCAACCAACGAGCTGCGTTCTACGCCGCGCCGCGAGCATCTGGAAACCCGGATCGGGACAGCGGAGATAGCGCCAGTCGAGATAGCTCGCGGTCCGCGCGACCATCGCGGGGAAGCGCGGGGCCAGACGGCCGTACAACTGGTCCCACTCCGGGCCGACAGCCGAGACTGGTTCGATGCGGTAGAGCGAGAATGGCAGCGTTCCGCGCAACCGAGGTCGGGGGTTTTCGAGCACCCAGTAGCCGACGTCCTCGATCCTCCGAACATTGAAGAACCGCAATCCGAGCCTCTGGATGTTGGCGGTGTTGAAGCCGTAGTTGAACGCGACCTTCGCGTCGCAGAAGGTGGCGTAGAAGTGCTGCACCGCTCGCCCCAGGACGCTCGTCGAGCCTCGGCCGACATGACGGAACTCCGGCGCCGTCATGGTGTCGCCGATCTGCAGCGTCGCGTGCTCGACCGCCTCGCCGTGGACGAACTCGTGGAAAGGCACCGGGTAGCCGGCGTAGTGCGCGGCGAGCTCTCCAGTGGCGGCGAACGTGAGGCTGATGTTGAAACGGCCGAACGGGGACTGGGCGTACTTCCATCGCCAATGCGCGAGAGATCTTTCGGAGTGAAAAGCACGGTGGAACAGGCCGAGGATCGCCGTCTCGTCCCCCGGTTCGTAGGCTCGCGTCAGGAAGTCAGTGGTCATGGGCGGCCTCCATGATTCCCGGACGGCATCGCACGGCACAGGTAGACCCACTGCTCCTCGTCAGCCACAATCGTCGGCTGGCACTTCAGGATCAGCCGGCATTGCAGGGATGGTG
>DAONEV010000277.1:0-6000 GCA_035403265.1 Thermoanaerobaculaceae bacterium
ACGACCTCGACAACCCCCGGCCACACCATGCGCGCCGCCGACGACGCCCCCGCTGGCACGGTGCTCGGCAAGGCTCTGTCCGGGCTGGAGAACGGCACAGGCATCATTCGCATGCTGGTCATGCTGCAGTAGCCGGCCAGCGCGCCGAAGCCCCCTCCCGCCCGTGGCCGGGAGAGAGGGGGCAGGAGGATCGGGCAGCTACTTCTTCTTCGAGAGGATCGTCTCGATCTCGTCCATCGCCCAGTTCATGCGCGCCTCGAGGGCCTTGTAGGGCGCAGGGGTCGCAAGGTCGACGCCCGCATCCTTGAGGAGCTCGTAGGGGTACTTGGAGCCACCGGCCTTGAGCAACCCGAGATAGCGGTCGGCCGCACCCGGCTTGCCCTCCAGCACCTCCTTGGCCAGCAGGCTCGAGGCAGCCAGGGACGTGGCGTACTGGTAGACGTAGAAGTTGTAGTAGAAGTGCGGGATGTAGGCCCACTCGACGGTGTAGGCGTCGTCGACGCGCAGGACGCCCTGGTCGTGGCCGTGGTAGCGCCGCAGCAGCTCGCCGTAGATTTCGGTCAGACGCTGCCCGGTGAGCGCCTCGCCCTTCTCGGCGACCTGGTGGATGGCGAGCTCGAACTCGGCGAACATCGTCTGCCGGAAGAACGTGCCTCGCAGGCCCTCGAGGTACGAGCCGAGCAGGGAGAGCCTTTCGTCGTCGGTCTTGGCCTCCTTGAGCATGCGGTCGAGCAGCAGCGCCTCGTTGAAGGTCGACGCCACCTCGGCGACGAAGATCGAATAGTCGGCCATCGGGTACGGCTGCGTCTGGTTGGCCAGGTGCGAGTGCATCGCGTGGCCCCACTCGTGGGCCATTGTCGACAGGCCCTCGTAGTCGTCGTTGTAGTTCATGAGGACGAACGGGTGCACGCCGTAGACCGAGCCGGAGGAGTAGGCGCCCGAGCGCTTGCCCTGGCGGGGGAAGACATCCATCCATCGCGATTCGAAGCCCTGGGCCACGACCTTGACGTACGGCGCTCCCAGCGGCTTGAGGGCGTCAAGCACGATCTGCTTGCCGGCGTCGATCGGGAAGTCCATCTTCAGGCTGCCGACGAGCGGCGGGTAAATGTCGTGGTACGCGAGGTCCTTGATACCCAGCATCCTGCCGCGCAGGCGGAACGCCCGGTGGAGCGTCGGCAGGGCGTGGTTCGCCTCGGCGATCAGGGTGTGGTAGACCGTCTCGGGGACGTTCGAGTTGTCGAGGGCCGAGGCCAGGCAGCTCGGGTAGTTGCGGGCCTTGGCGTAGAACAGGTCCCGCTTGACGTTGGCGTCCAGCAGCACCCCGAAGGTGCGCTCGTAGTCCTTGAACGTCTTCCAGAACTCGCCGAAGACCTTGATGCGGTCGTCCCGATCGGTGGATGCGCGGTACTTGCTGTAGGCCGCCTGGTCGAGGCGTACCTTGGTGCCGTCCTTGAGCGTCACAGTCGGGAATGGCAGGTCAGCGTTCGCGAAGACGCTGTAGGCCGCGTAGGCGGTCGGCGTGACGAGACCCGACTGGGCCAGCAGCTTCTCCTCGGCCGGGGACAGCGTGTGCGCGCGCTGACGCTCCAGGTCCTGAAGGAAGAAGGCATACGGCGCAAGCTTCGGCTCTGCCGCCAGGTACTTCGCCACGGTCCCGGCCGGCAGCGCGAGGATCTCGGGCGCGACCCACGCGCCACGCGTGCTGAGCTCGGTGCCGAGCTGCTGAATCTCCTGCCGTGCCGCCATGTTCTCGGGCACCCGCAGGTCCTCGTCGGCCAGGCACGAGCTGTAGGTGCCCAGACGCTCCATCTCCATGCGGATCGCCGAGCCCTTCTCGAGCACGGCCAGTAACACCGCTGACCCCGAGGCCAGCTTGCCCTTTCCCTCGTCGAGCTCGGGCAGCCGCTTGGCCATGGCGGCCCGCGCCGCGTCGAACGCCTCCCGTGTCGGATAGAGGTCCCCAAGGTTCCACGTGTTCCTGATGTCCACTTTCGGATCTCCCGCCCAGGCCACCGCCCCGCCGACCACCACGGTGGCCAGTAGTCCAAGAACCACCAGTCTGCTCATGCGTTCCTCCTCACCGGCACCTCGCCGGGGTTGCAGTCTACCGCAGGAAAGCAGCCACGGCCTCCGCACCGGCAGCCGCTCGACTACACGACGAGCATCGCGTCGCCGAAGGAGTAGAAGCGGAATTCCTGCTCGACGGCGAGCCGGTAGGCGGCGAGCGCCCGCTCGCGTCTCGCCAGGGCGCTCACCAGCATGAGCAACGTCGAGCGCGGCAGGTGGAAGTTGGTGAGCAGCGCATCCACGACCCGAAATCGATAGCCCGGGGTGATGAACAGATCGGCGCAGCCGGGCCCCGGTCGGACTCGACCGGCCCCAGCCGCGGCGGCATGCTCCAGCGCACGGCACGAGGTCGTGCCGACGGCGGCGACCCGACGGCCCGCGGCCACGGCACGGTTCAGGGCCGCGGCAGCGTCGGCCGAGAGCTCGTAGTCCTCGGGATCCAGACGGTGCTCCCGGGGGTCCTCGGCCTGGACGGGCCGGAAGGTGCCGGGGCCGACGTGCAGGGTCAGGCGAGCCGTCTCGACGCCCCGGTCCAGGAGCGCTTCCAGCAGCTCGGGGGTGAAGTGCAGCCCGGCCGTGGGGGCGGCCACCGCCCGGCCCGTGTGGGCGTAGACCGTCTGGTACCGCCGCCGGTCTGCGTCCGACGGACCCTCCTGCCGATGGATGTAGGGTGGCAGCGGGATCTCGCCGGCCGCGTCCAACTGTGAGTCCCCCAGGGGCGGCTCGAAGTCGACCCGCCAGCGCCCTTCCGCCATCCGCTCCCGCGGCACGGCGGTGCCCAGTCGGAGCTTGAGAGGCACGCCCGGGTGAAGCCGCTTGGCGGGACGCGCCATCACCTCCCAGCTCCCGTCGCCGAGGGGCCGCACCAGCAGCAGCTCGGTCTCCCCTCCTCCCGGCCGCTCGGCGCGCAGTCTGGCGGGAATGACCCTCACATCGTTGAGCACCAGCAGGTCGCCGGGCGCCAACCAACCGGGGAGGGCGGTGATGCGATCGATCTGCACGTGCCCGGAGGCGCGGTCCAGCACCAGGAGCCGTGAGGTGCCACGGCAGCGGGCGTGCTGTGCGATCAGTCCATCCGGCAGCTCATATTCGAAGTCCGACGTGCGCACCTCGGGAGGTTACCACCGCTCGCCCGACCCACGGTTGGCCACTCACCGGCCACCGGAGACACTGACGGCCGACACCACACGGGGCGGGCTTGAGTACAATCCAGGGATGCACCTGACGCTGATCCAGCCGCCCGCTCTGATGGCGGTGGACAGCTACTCGGCGATCACGCAACCTCCCCTCGGCATCGCCTACCTCGCCGCATATGCCCGGGAGCAAGGTCACGAGGTGCACATCGTGGACGCCGTTGGGGACGCCGTCACGCGCGTGCGTCCGTGGCCTCATCGAGCGAAACGGCTGCTGCAGGGCCTCGACGTCGCCGAGACGGTCGCCCGCGTGCCTCGGGACACCGAGGTGATCGGCGTCTCATGCATGTTCACCCATTCCTGGCCGATGGTGCGTGGACTGCTGAAGGCCCTCGAGGAGGCATTCCCGGCCGCCTGGCTGATCGCCGGAGGGGAGCACGTGACGGCGCTCCCCGAGCAGGTCCTGGCCCAGACGTCCGTGGACGCCTGCGTGCTCGGTGAGGGCGAGCACACGCTGGCCGACCTGCTGGAAGCGTTCGCCAGCGAAGAGACGGACCTGGCGACGGTTCCGGGCATCGCCTACCGGCGGGACGATGGGTCCATCGCCCTCACGGCGCGGCGCCAGCGCATCCGGGACGTGGACCGGTTGCCACTCCCGGCGTGGGACCTCGTGGACCCCATGGCCTACCAGGCAGGGGAGGTCTTCATGGGGCCAAAGGGCGGGCGGAGCATACCGATGCTCGCGACGCGCGGGTGCCCCTACCGTTGCGCCTTCTGTGCCTCGCCCCACATGTGGACGCAGCTCTGGAGACCGCGCTCTCCCGAGCGCATCGTGGACGAGATGCAGACCTACATGAGCCGCTGGGGCGCCGACGACTTCCAGTTCCAGGACTTGACGATGATCGTGCGCCGGGACTGGATCGTCGCCCTCTGCCGCGAGATCATCACCCGCAAGCTCGACATCCGCTGGTCGCTCCCGGTCGGGACCCGGGCCGAGGCCGTGGATCGGGAGGTGGCCGGCCTCCTCCTGGCGTCCGGCTGCCGGCACGTCACCTTCGCGCCCGAGAGCGCCAGCCCGCGGATCCTCGCTGCGGTGGAGAAACGCGCCACCATCGAGCGCGTCGAGAGGACGGTCAACGATTGCCTGGAGGCCGGGCTCCAGGTCTGCCTGTTCATGATCGTGGGGTTCCCCGACGAGCAGGCCGCGGACACCCGCGCCACGCTTCGCTGGCTGCGGCGGATGGCCTGGCGCGGCACCCACGAGGTCGCGGTGTCGACCTTCGTCCCCCTGCCCGGGACTCGAATATACGAGGATCTCCAGCGAACCTCACCCTTCGAGGTCGACGACGAGTTCTGTCACTGGATGACCGGCGCCACCAGCCTGCTCACGGTCCGCTCCTGGAACCAGCGGCTCGGCGCGAGACGTCTCCTCCTCCTCAAGCTCTGGTCGATGGTGAGCTTCTACGGGATCGCCTTCCTGCGGCGACCGCGCCGCCTCGTGCGGCTCGCCGTGAACGCTCTCACCGGTCGTCAGGAGACCAAGGTAGACAGGGTGGTGAGGGAGTTTCTCGTCAAGGTGAGAAGCCTGCTTCCCGGCCGCCGAGCCGGCTGACGGCCGCCACCCTGGTCCGGGTGCTACCATCGCGGCCGAACCGGCGCGGCGTCGCACGAGATGGACCCCGCGACCGGCGCCCGTGAGCGCCATGGCCACCACCCCCACCGCGACTGCCCAGGCGCCGGCGATCCAGCCGGAGCCCGACCGGGGTCCGGAGTTCCTTGAAGGAGGACTGCTCAGACTCCTTGCACCCGGGCAGGACCTGGCGCGTCTGGTTCGGGGCCTGTTCCCGCTCACCTGGCCGGGGGTCCTCGTCACCGCCGCGGCGGTTGCCTCGTTCATCCTCCTCGGTGTGAACCATCTGGATCTCGTCGTGCTTGCCGCGGCCGGACTCGGCCTGCTGCTTCTCCTGCTCCTGGTGCTGCTCGTCACGGTCTGCTCGGTGGTCGTCCACCTCCGGGTCAAGCGCGCGCCAGGCCCGGAGGCGCTGCGGCTGGAAAGCGGCGGTCCGCAGCCAACCGGCTGGGTGCTGCCGGTCCCGAGGTGGCTGCCACTCGTGGAGGTGGAGTGGACCTGGTCGTGGCCTCCGGAGATCTCCGTGATCGCGCGGCCCACCCACGGTCGCACGCGCGAGGAGGTCGTGCCGGCCCGGCGCGGCGAATGGCCCGGTCTCGGGAGGCGTCTGGTGGTGCGCGACCTGACGGGCCTGGCCGCCATCTCCTGGACGGTTCCGGCCCCAACTCACGTGCGCGTCGAACCCTCGCGCGGCGCCCTCGACCAGCTCACCCTGCTCGACACCCTCGCCGGGGGCGAGGAGCTCTCCGAACCGCGCGGCGCGCCGCTCGGCGACCGGGTGGACATGCGCCAGTACACCCACGGCGACTCGCCGCGGCTCATCCTCTGGAAGGTCTACGCGCGAACTCGCAAGCTCCTGGTCCGCATCCCCGAGCGTGCGGTCACGGCCAGACCAAGGGCGTGCGCGTACCTAGTTGCCGGGGACGGCGACGAGGCCACTGCCGGCCTGGCCCGCGTCCTGGCAGAACGCGGCGTCCTTGGTGACAACTGGTGGTTCGGGGCGGACGGCACCCAGCGGGTCGCCAGCGATGCCCGGGGCGCCCTGGACGTGCTGGTGCTCTCCGGACTCGCGGGCGAGCGGCGGAGCGGCCGGAGAAGGCATGCCAGCGGCGGCGCCGCGGAAACGGCCGTGGGCGCATTCCTCAGCCGAGCCGAGCAGGCCGGGTTCTC
>DAONEV010000278.1:0-5996 GCA_035403265.1 Thermoanaerobaculaceae bacterium
GACCGCCGCCGAGACCGCGTAGACGATGCCGATGATGGCCTCCTGCGGGATTCTCGATTGATTGCGGTGTGATCGGGAGACCGCGAAGACCGCGGCGCCCAGGAAGGTGAAGCCGAGCGAGAAGAGGTATGCGCCCGTCGAGCCGTGGAGGTCGTGGCCGGCGAGGTAGCCCACGGTGGTCCCCAGCGCGGCGATCTGGGCGAGGGAGAGGTCCACGAATATGACCCCGCGCTCGACCACGTGGACCCCGAGGTAGGTGTGAATGCCGGCGAGAATCAGGCTCGCCACGAACGCCGGAAGGAGGATCTCGAAGGCGGTCATGTGGCGCCCTTGCCTTTCATCGCGTCAACGAAGGCGTTGACGTTGTGGTCGAATAGATCGAAGTAGTCCCTGATCGCCGGTAGGCCGCCCACAGAAGGGAAGAACATCACCACCGTGGTCCCGGTCTTTTCCGCAATGAAGTCCGGCGTTTTGGTGTCGAAGTACGGCTCGACCAGGATGACCTTCACGTGGTCCCGCCCGATCAGGTTGATGACGTCCAGGGTGTGGCTCGGCGACGGTGGGATGCCCGGCTTGGGCTCCACCGTGCCGACGATCTCCAGCTTGAAGCGCTTGGCGAAGTTGGGCCACGACTCGTGGAAGGTGATCACGTTGGCGCCCGCGTACGGGGCCATCGCGACGTCCCACTCCTTCTCCTTGGCGGTGAGCCTGGCCTCGAACGCGGCGAGGTTCCTCTTGAAGATCGGCCCTCCGGCGGGGTCCAGCTCGCCGAGTCTCACGGCGATCGAGCGCGCGATGAGGCGGCCGTTCTCGGGGTCGGTCCAGTAGTGCGGGTTGCCGTACGGGTGCACGTCACCCATGGCGCGGGTGACCACCTGGGTCGGCCGCTGCAGGACGTCACAGCCTGTCGAGGCATCCAGGTACCCGGGGTTGCCGGGGTGGATCTTCTCGTTGCGGCTCTGATCGATGAGCGGCGGCAGGTAGCCGATCTCGAGCTCCAGCCCGGCCACGATCACCAGGTCGGCCCGGGACAGCTTGAGGATGAAGGAGGGCTTGGCGTCGACGAAGTGCGGGTCCTGGTAGCCCTTGGCGAGCGCGAAGGTTTCGACGCGATCGCCGCCGATGGTCTGGGCGATCGAGGCCAGGTCTTGCAGCGTCGTGACGACGCGAAGACCCGCCTGGGCGGGGTCCGAAAGCCCCGCAGCGAGGAGGACGGCAAGCACGAAGTGGCTGTTTCTCATCTCACACCTCAAAACGGATGGGCGCCGTGGGCGCCGATGGCGAACTGCAACTGAAGCAGAACCTCGTTGGCGGTGTAGTCCGAAGGTCCGGCGGTATTGGGCCCGCCGTAGCGCCTCTGGCGGATCTCGGCACGGAGCTGGGAGAACTCGCTCGGCCAGAAGGTGAGCGTCGCCGCGGTCCCGGTGTCCTTGATGGACGTGTCCTGAGCGTGCCCGGCGGCCTCGCCGCGCACGCCGATCCACCACCGTCTGGCGAGTTGGACCTCGGCCGAGGCGAACCAGCCGGTCGCCTTGACCGTCCCCTCGGGTCGCTCGCGCTCGCTTCCGAACAGCTCGGCGCGCAGCACGAGCGAGCGGTAGTTGCCGTGCTGCAACGGCTTCCAGCGATACGTAACGTCGAGCCCCTGGAGCCTGGTCTTGGCATTCGCCGAGGTGCCGTTTGGCCCGATGGCGCAGGATGCGCCGAGGTCGAGGTTCGACGAGTCCGAGAGGTCGGCGAAGACCCGGTAGTGCCCGTTGAACGCGAGGTCAGAACGTTTCGGCGCCTCGAAAAGGCCTTCGGCGTCGCCGCGGAACGCCTGCACCGTGAGCTCTGAGAACACGTCGCCTGGGAGAGGGACAAGCCTGGCCACGGAGACGCCCGAGCCGATCCAGCCCTCGTCGCCGCCGAGCAGGTTGACCACGTTGAGCGGCTCGTCAGCCCACGGCAGCACATGGAGATGGAGCGAGTTGATCTTGCCGAAGGACACCCTCATCCGGCCAACCTTGACGAGGAGATTCCACGGCAGGGAGGTGAAGGTCAGATACCCCTCCTCGACGCCGACCTCGTTCTCCTCGCCGAGCGAAACGAACACGTCCGCTCGTGCGTACGGGTCGACGACGGCCTGGAACCCCAGCTCGGTCTCGCGCAGGCTTGCGCTCGGGAGGTTGTCGACCGCGTTCGTTCCGGCGACGCCCAGAAAGTTGCCGATCAGCGAGATCGACGGGTTGAAGTAGCTTGATGTCTGACTCGTGGCCGGCGCCGGCGTGGGTGTCGGCGGCGGCGCATCCTGCGCCGAGGTCGCCGCGCAGGCAAGCATCGCGAGCCAGGCGACTGTCATAGGTGTCCTCATGTCATCTCCCGCTTCGAGCTCAACGGTGTCGCACCCCGGGAAGGGGGCTGGATGGGAGACTGGCCTAGAGGACGGTCGGCGGTGCGCGGCTTTCGCTGGGACAGCGGTCCACCCCTCGAGGAGCCTCGATCAGAGCGGGGGCGGCCGTCTTGGAAGCCGGCACAAGGACAGGGACCACACCTCGGGTGGAGGTCAGTGACGAGGCAAAGTGCAGCAGGCAGATCTGGCAGACGTGCGCAGCCTCATGGGCGACGCCTTCTCCGGCATCGAACGTGGCGGCGAGGTGGCCCGGGCCAGCGAACAGGTCGAACGGCTCGATGTGCAGGCCGACTGAGCCCGTCAGGGAGAGTATCGCCGCGAGCCACAGAGCGGCTCTTGAGACCATGCGCGCACGTACCCGGCACACCACCATCCTGAGAAACAACCTACCACGAAGCACATTCCCACTGCGGGGCAGAGGATGATGGGGAAGTTGAGCGCCGCGCACGTCGTGAGGAGCACGGAGCTGCTCGCCATTCCTCACGGGTGAGCAGCGCGATGAGGGTCAGCGTCGCACCCGCGCCACCGCCGTTGCGATGCCGTGGTAGATTCGCGCCATGGCCGGGCAGGGCGTGCGTGGTCTCGTGCTTGCGCTGATGACGGCGGCCGCCGTCCTCGGGGTAGCCCTTGTGGTGGTGGCCGTGGTGGCGGCACGGAGTCTCGAGGCGCGGGCCGACGCGGTGCGGCAAGGTGTTCTCGCGGACCTGTCCCACGAGCTCGAGACCGCGCTTCGTGAGGTCGGCTCCGACGGGCTCGAAGCGACCATGACTGAATTCTGCCGGGACCATGCCGGCGAGTTGGTCGGGGCGGTTGTCTCGGGTCCCACCGGCGAGCTGGCGTGTTGTGGGGTGGCGACCGGCGAGCCCGTCGAGACACCGCTGGCGCTGGGGCCCGCGTGGCGCGGTCGGGTCATGGGCGGTGGCCCGGGTCACGGCGGCGGGCGCGGACCCGGCGGGCGCGTGCATCTGTACCCAGTACCGGGGCTCGGATCGGCGGGGAGCCTGCCCCGCCTGGTCTTGGGTGGTGCCGCGGTGGCGGCGCTGGCTCTGGTCGCGCTGGCGCTGATCGCGGCACGCGGGGTGCTGCAACGCGAACGCCTGGCGGTCATGGAGGCCGAGCGGGAGCGCCTCGAGGGGCTGGCTCTGGCTGGGGCCGGTTTGGCCCACCGCGTGCGCAACCCACTGGGGGCGATCAAGGGGACGGCGCAGCTTCTCTTCGAGCAGCTCGGCGAGCCTGCCCGCGGCCGGGCCAGGCGCATTGTGGAGGCCTCTGAGCGCATCGAGCTGCTGTTGGGCCGGCTGTTGACGTTCGCCAGGCCGGCCGAGGCACACCCCGAGCGGCTCGACCTTGCCGCAGTGGCGGGGGTCGTGGTGGGACGGTGCCCGCGGCCCGCGGTGCTGCGCACCTCCGGACCGGCGTGGGCCTTTGCCGACCGCGACCACGTCGAGAGCATTCTGGAGGAGCTTCTGACCAACGCTCGCGCCTTCGACCCCGAGGGTGAGCTGGAGGTCGAGGTCGCAGGTGACTCAGGAGTCATATCGCTGACTGTGCTGGACCATGGCCCCGGCCCACAGGTAGCAGCCGACCGGGCCTTCGAGCCGTGGGTGACCAGCCGGCCGGAGGGCACGGGTCTGGGCCTCGCCATCGTGCAGGCGCTGGCCAGGGCCGGCGGCGGCCGGGTCACGCTTGCGGCGCGCCAGGGTGGCGGGACGGCGGCGCGTCTGGAGCTGCCGGTGGCGGAGGTCTGAGGTGGCCCGCATTCTGGTCGCCGAGGACGAGCCGACCTTCCGCGAGCTGCTGGCGGACATCCTGGAGGGTGCCGGTCACGACGTGGTCGCCGTCGGCGACGGGGAGGCCGCACTGGCGGCTCTGCAGCGTGGCGGCTTTGAGCTGCTGCTCACCGATCAGCGCATGCCCCGCCTCTCCGGCATCGAGCTGCTGCGCCACCTGCGGGAGCTCGCCGCTCCGCCACCCACCGTCGTGCTCACTGCTCACGGAACCATTCCCGAGGCGGTCGAGGCCGTGCGTCTCGGCGCCGCCGACTACCTGACCAAGCCGCTGGCGTCGCCGCGCGCGCTGCTTGCCGTGGTCGACCGTTGGCTGGCGCCCGAGGTCAGAGAGGAACCTTTCGTCACCGCCGAGCCGCGCGTGCAGCGACTCCTGGAGCTAGTGGACCGCGTGGCTGGGCGCGACGTGGCCGTGCTGATCACAGGCGAGTCGGGTACCGGCAAGGAGCTGGTCGCGCGGCGCCTGCACCACTTTTCGTCACGCGCTGGCGGCCCGTTCGTGGCGGTCAACTGCGCGGCGTTTCCGGAGAGTCTCGCCGAGTCCGAGCTCTTTGGGCACGAGCGCGGCGCCTTTACCGGCGCCGACCGACTGCGCCGTGGCCGCTTCGAGGAGGCCTCGGGGGGCACGCTGTTCCTGGACGAGATCGGTGAGCTGGCGCCGCAGCTCCAGGCCAAGCTGCTGCGCGTCCTGGAGGAGCGTCTGGTGCGCCGGCTCGGTGGGACAACGGACCTTCCTGTTGACTTGCGGCTAGTGACGGCCACCAATCGCGACCTCGAGGCCGAGGTGGAGTGCGGTGCGTTCCGGCGCGATCTGTTCTTCCGCCTCGCCGTGGTGCGCGTCGACCTGCCACCGCTGCGCGAGCGCCCAGCCGACGTCGTGGTTCTGACCCGGCATCTTCTCCACCTGCTGGCAGCCCGCCACGGCGGGCACGACCTGTCGATCGGCGCCGAGGCTGAGGCCACCCTGACGCGCTACGCCTGGCCCGGCAACGTTCGCGAGCTGCGCAACGTCATCGAGCGCGCCGTCGTGGTGCGCGGTACCGGTGTGATCGTCCCAGAGGACCTTGGGCTCCCCTCCGGTGTGACACGGCCGGAGGCGGTGCCACTCGACCGTGACGCGCGGGAGCGGGAGGCGGTGCTCGAGGCGCTGCGCCGGACCGGTGGCAACCGCGAAGAAGCGGCCCGGCAGCTCGGCGTCTCTGTGCGCACCCTGTATTACCGCCTGCGAAACCTCGGGATCTCCTGACCGGGCTCGCCTCGTCTCTTCGGATCTCTGCAACAGGCTGCAGGGAGACTGCAATCACTTGCAGTCCCGGCGCTGCAGGCGGTCTGGAGTACTCTATCTAACACACTGCCCAGTAATGTGTTCTCTTGTTCCTGGAGACGCTGGCACGGGGTCTGCACACCTTGACGGCAGGCGGCATCAAACGCCGCTACGAAAGGTGGAACGAGACATGAAGAAGATCGCAATTGTGCTCATGACGCTGGCTCTCGTGGGTGGCACCGCCCTGGCGCAGCGTGGCCCCGGTGGTCCCGGCAACGGCAGCCACGACGGCACCGGCCCCAAGGCCGAGCTCGGCCAGGCGGTGACGGCTACCGGCACGGTGGTGTCATTCACCGCGGCAGCGGGCGAGGGACAGCCCACACTCGTCGTTCGCGACAGTGCCGGCGACCACAGCTTCGTGCTGGGCCCGTATCGTGTGATCGTGGCTCAGGGCTTCGCGGCCGAGGCCAGCAACCAGGTCGAGGTTCAGGGCTTCGTATGCACGACCTGCCCGACCGGCGTGGTCGTGTTCCAGGTCAAGAACCTCACCACG
>DAONEV010000279.1:0-5963 GCA_035403265.1 Thermoanaerobaculaceae bacterium
AGGGGGTGATCTCCTATGCCTCCGTGGACGACAACAACGCCGCCTCCAACGACCCCACCTCGGTGCTGGTGAAGGGTCAGGTCTTCGGGCTGGCGCCCCAGTGGCTGCCCGTGGTGGCCCACCAGGCGGGTACGGGTGGCACCGAATGGCGAACCGACCTCGGGCTGCTCAACCTGCACACGGTGAAGGTCCTGGTGACGCTCCGCTTCTTTGGCAAGACGACACGGACCAGCACCCTGGAGGTGCCGCCGGGCAACCAGGCGATCCTGACCGACGTCGTCAGCCTGTTCACCACAGACAGCGATGCCGGCATGCTCGCCGTGGAGGCCGACTCCACGCTCCTTGTCACCTCCCGCACCTACAACCAGACGGCGAGCAAGGGTACGCTGGGGCAGGACTACGACGCGTTCCAGGGCGAAGTCGGCCTGGGAACCGGAGAGTCAGCATTCATCCCCCAGCTCGTCCAGAACACCGCCTACCGGAGCAATATCCTGGTCGCCAACGCGGGGAGCGTCGACGCCGTCGTGAAGGTCGAGCTGTTTGGCGGCAACGGCACGAAGCTGGGCGAATACCTGGTCAACAACGGGGTGCTCAAGCCCGGCCAGCGCAGCCAGAAGAGCGAGCCTTTCAGGACGGTGGCCGGGCGAAACGACCTGACCGCGGCCTACGCCAGGGTCACGGTGCAGACGGGAGAGGGGATTCTGGCCTCGGGCTCGGTGGTGGACAACCTCTCCACCGACCCGACGACCCTGCCCATGCGACGGTGACGGTTGGAGTCCGGGCGGACCTGGCGCGCCGGGCGGCCAGGACCGAGATTGGGGTGTTGGGGGTGAGCCATGCGGATCCTCGCAGCAGCTTGCGTTGGCATGATGCTGGCCGGGCTCGTCGTCGCCCAGGAGCCCGAGACGGGCGTCCAGCCTGCGGCACCCCGAGCGTTCTCGCTCGACCTCGAGAGCTACCCGCTCGGGTCATATGAGGCGTCGAAGGAGCTACGCCTGGCGGTGTGGGACTCGCCCATGACGCGGCTCGAGTTCGGGGTGGCGCGCGAGATGTATGCGGCGCGCATGGGCGGGATCGTCGGGTTGGGCACGCCGATGGGCGCGGCCTTCCGCATGAGCGTCGGGCCCGCGGCGCCCGCGCGCCTGGTTTTCGCCGGGCCCTGGAGCGAGCAGTGGCACCAGCTCGAGTGGAAGGATCAGCTTGCCGTCGCCGCCGAGTCGGCCTTTGTCATCGGCGTGCTCGCTGCGGTCGCCCACAACCTCCACTGAGCTGGCGTCTCGCGGCGGGCGGTGAGTCCGGTCACAATAAGACCCTGGTGGTGGAATTTCGACTTCTCCCACGAGATTGAATCCAGTGGGAGGTGCACATGGGCAAGATCACGATGCTCCTGACCGGCCTGGTTGTCGGGGTCGGCGGTATGTTCTTCCTCGATCCGTCGAAGGGTCGGAAACGGCGGGCGCAGGTGCGGTACCGGGCAGGCGACCTTTCCCGCTCGGCTCGCAAGGCGTCGACCCGCACGTGGCGATCTCTCCGCACCGGTTCCGGGCAGCTCGTCCAGGCGGTGAACGGAAAGCTGCGGACCGCGCGGGAGGCAGTCGCACACTGATCGAAGGTTCGGGCGGGTTCGAGCTCGCATCTGGGTCTCGCAGCGCGACCTGTCCTCGCCCCCGGCCGGCTTCATCGCCTCCACACCCGGGGGCGATTCCTTGTTTGAGGAACCCCTGCTCAGCCCTACCGCGACCGGCGGGCGAGTAACCACCTGGCCAGGCTGGCCTCCTGGTAGGCCGGCACCCAGGCGCCGTGGCCGACATCGGGGTAGATCGTGGTTCGCGGCTCTGCTCCTGCCTCGCGCAGCGCGGCGACCATGGCCTCGGTCTCCCGGACCGGGACGACCGGGTCGTCCTGTCCGTGGAACGCCCACACCGGGACTCCGGCGAGGGCGCGGGCAATGGTCGCCCGGTCGAGGGTCGGCCCCGGCGCGGCCTGGCGCACGGCGAGGTATCCGCACACCGGGACAATGGCAGACCACAGGTCAGCGTGACGTGCTCCCAGCACCCAGGCGCCATGGCCACCCTGGGAAAGGCCGGTGAGGACGAGGCGCCGCGGGTCGACCCTGAGCTGGTGGCGTGTCGTGGCGAGCATGGCGAGGACGTGCTCCTCCCACGCCTCCCACTCGGTGTCGGCGCTCGGTTTCTGCGGGAAGAGCGCCAGCACCGGCCAGCGCTCGGGGGCCGCCAGGATGGCCTGCGGCAGGCCCTGGGTGAGCTGCCGGATGCCGTCAGAGCCGCACTCTCCCGAACCATGAAGGAAGACGATGAGTGGCCAGCTCCTCCGGGAGGTGTAGCCGCGCGGGACATAGAGAGCGTAGGGCAAAGTGGTCTTGCCGGCGCGTACCGTGAGGAGATGGATGCCCGGCCAGGCGGTGGCACCGGAGGATGCCGCCGTTGCAGCACATCCGACGAGGCCGGCCGCCGTCATCGCGAGAACGCTTCCCAGCCAGGGGTTCATGGCACGCCTCCGATCACCGGCAAAGGACGACGTCCGCCGGCAGGGCGCGGACCACGACCTCGCCAGTCGTCGTGACCGGAGCCGGCAGGCCGTCGACACGCGCAGACCCGATCGCGCCCGGCAGGCGCAGCACCACGCCGCCGGAGGGAATGTGCAGCCCGCCGTCCACATGCACGGCGACGCGGGCCCCCGTCCTCCGCATGGAGGCGGTGAGCAGGCCGTGGCGGGTGCGCAGCCCCTTGACCGCGACACCCTCGCCGTCGAGCCAGGTCGCGGGAATGCCCGCTCCCAGCACCAGTGCGTCGCGGGCCTCATCCTCGAAGGCCAGCATGTCGAGACACGAGCGGATGAAGTCGGAGGCCACCCAGGCGTGGGGCATGTCGCCGATGAAGCGCGCCTTGTGGGGGTCGCGACCGATTACCTCGGCCCATTGGTTCCAGCCAGGGGGCCGGCGGTCCGACATGAGCCAGGTGGCTAGCTGGAACGCGCGCTCGCGCCAGCCCAAACGCACCATGGCGCCGACATTCCGCCACTCGTAGGGGGTGTACACCTCCCAGGCCTTCCTCCCCGTGAAGCGGGCCTCAACCTCCTGCCAGTAGCGCTCCCAGGTGGCCTCCTGTGCGCCCGCCGGCACGAGGTCAGACGCCTGGGCGATGGTCGGGATGACCGTGGAGGACGTGGGATCGAAATCCCCCAGCTCGACGCACCCCGGCAGGAAGGGGATGCGGTGGCCGGCCATGGTGGACGCCACCGACCCCTTCAGGTCCGCCGCCAGCTCATCGCGGACCGCCGTCCAACGGGCCAGCTCCTCCGGGTGCCCCAGCTCTCCTGCCAGGTAGACCGCGTCCTTCATCCCGCGCAGCGCCCAGAAGCTGTCCCAGTACGAGTGCATGGGCTTGGCCGAGTATCCCTCGTGGGAGATCGACTCGGGCAGCGTGCCGAAGAACGCCTGCTTCTCCGGGCTCCGGTACGCGTCGGTGCGCCGCTTCTGCCGCAGCTCGTCGAGGTAGCGCACCGCGCTCGCCACCTGCGGCCACACGGCGGCGGCGGTCTCGCGGTCGCCGGTGAAGCGGAAGTACTCCGCCACCATGAAGACGAACTCGCCCTGGGCGTCATGCTCGGGCACCGGGTCGGCGCCCCGCGGGTCGACGACGCACGGCACCTTCCCCGACTCGTAGATGTTGGGCGCGAACCACCGGATGTAGTCGCGTACCGCGTCCTCGTGGCCGAGACGCAGCAGCGCGGCCGCCATCATCGCCCCGTCCCGGATCCAGGACCGCGCGTACGCCCGTGTCCCCGGCTGCAGCGCCGCCCCGTCCCGGCTCGCGAGGATGAAGCCGAGGTTGGCCTGGACCGTGTCCAGGAGCACCCGAGCCGGCTCCGGACCCTGGAGGCCGACGCGGTGCAGCCGGCGGCGCCAGGCAGCGGCGCTTTCCTCGAGTCGGGCGCCCACGAACGCCGAGACGGCTTCCTGGTCGGCGTCCCGTGCAAGGCCACCCCATGGCGACGTCCACTCGTCGGCCCTGCGGGCAGGAATGGCCAGTGCGACGTCGGCAGTCCGGCCAGGTGCCAGATCGAGATCCCACGTCAGGACCGCCGAGCCGTAGGGCCCCGGTGCGCTGCGGGCTGCCGGGAGCTGGCCACGGGCGAGAAGCGTCACGACGTCGCCGGCGTCGAAGCCGGTGGCGCCACAGTGGTTGGCCAGTGGTCTTGCCACGGCCCCCCATGTGCGGTCGATCAGGGCGCTCGCACCTTCACAGGAGACGTAGGAGTTGGTGGCGACGCCCCCGGCCGTGTTGAGGAACTGGCTCGCTGGGTTGACCTGGAAGGGGCGTACCGCCAGCACCAGGCGTGGAGCGATCCTGAGCCCGGTGCGGTTGGTCATCCGATATCGCAAGATGTAGATGCTGTCGTCACCCTCGCCGGAGTCGAAGGCCGTCATCTCGAGGGTGAAGCTCGGGTGCGTCCAGGTCACGTCCGGGATCGGCAGGTCTCCATCCCGCAAGGAGGCCTCGGCCGTCACGTCGGCCCAGGTCACCAGCGTTCTGTCGAGCCACACGAAGGGCTCCACCGAGAACGACCCGGGTGCCGGATCGAACGCCCCGTCGGCGCCGAGGAGCCCGTGGAGCCGACCCGCCTGCCCGCCGCTCACCGTCCACCACGTCTGCTCGCCGAGGAAGCCGCGCGGATACAGGCCGCGGCGCGCCTCGCCGGCCACGGTCGTGAGCAGGTCGTTGGAAGTGCGGGTGAGCTCGGCGGGCTCGACGACGATCCGAACGATCCCCACGCCGGTGGCAGCGCTACCTGTCGCGAGCACCCGCACGTGCCGGACCTCGGTGTCCGGCAGGGGTACCCAGGATCGGCCACCCTGGGCCCGTTGCACGCGCCAGCGGGTGTCCCAGGCGAGCCCGTCGTCCGACACGGCGACCTGGAATCCGGGTGGAGATGCGGCCGGATCCCAGTCGACGACCAGGCCGCCGAGCTCGCGCGGAACCTGAAAGTCGAGGTCAAGGTCCGCCTCGTCTGGCGAGGCCGGATCCGAATGCCAGCCACCGTTCTCGCCGGTCAGGACCTGCTCCGGGCGCCGGCCAGGCAGCGACGAGGAGGCGGTCACCCTTGGTGCGGGTGGTGGGCTTTCGACGGCCGGCAGCTCGGTGAGGGTGAGGTCGTCAAGCCAGACCGTGCCGTTGCCGCCGGTGCCCGCGGTGACGGCGACCTCGAACGACCCGACCTGCCTGAGCTCGCCACCACCGCCCGGCCCCCAGGCGAACGAGAGCTGCTTCGCCTTGACACGCACCCGCTGCCATGCCTCGGGGAAGACGTACTCCCGGCGCACCGACCACCAGACGTTCTCGCCCGACGGGTCGATGAGCTTGACCTCCAGGGTATTGGAGGGTGCCTCACCGCGAATCCAGAATGACAGCTCCCAGTTGGCGGGCAGCGTCATGGGCAGCGGCCGCCGAGCCGCCGCCCACCCGCCGTGCCCCTGGAAGTCGAACGAAAGCCGCAGCGCCTGGCCCGTTCTTCCGGCATCAGACGCCAGGTCGAGCCTGACCCCGTCCGCAGGCGCCGCCTTCCAGGCCGCGATGCCTTCGAAACTGTCGAGGACCCGGGTCTGGGCGGGCGAAGGGTAGGCGAGGAGGACAGCCGTCAGCAGCCACGCGGCAGGGACGAGCAATCGGAGCCAGGTTCGACACTCGCGCGACCTACGGCGCTGGTTGGGTGGGTGGTCTTGAGGTTGGGTGGGGGTCGTGAGGTCGTCTCGGCGGGCAAGTGTCGAAGCTGGCACCGGGGGCGCTGGTCGCGCCCCACTCGAGCCGTCTGCACTCTGCAGGGGTGGGCGGGCGGGTCGGAGCCAGGTTCGACACTCGCGCAACCTACGGCGCTGGTTGGGTGGGCAGTCTTGAGGTTGGGTGGGGGTCGTGAGGTCGTCTCGGCGGGCAAGTGTCGAAGCT
>DAONEV010000280.1:0-5945 GCA_035403265.1 Thermoanaerobaculaceae bacterium
CCCAGCTCGACCCGGCCACCGACGGCTATCGCTGGCGGGTTCCCAACTTCCCGACGTCCCGGGCGCGCATCCAGTTGCGAGTGGGCATAGACAACGAGGAGATCGCGCTTCCCGCCGGTGAGGCGTTCGAGATCGTCGGCGAGGCTGCCCAGCCGGTTAGCGGCCTGCGATGGCATGACGGCGAGTGGTGGTCCAGCAGCACGACGTGGCCCGTGCCTCCTCTGGAACGATTGCCGGTGCAGCTCGATGTGCCGGTTTCCGCGGTCGGTGTTGTCATCGGGGCGCTGAGCGCCCATGAACAGAACGCGGCCCTCGATGCCGCGTGGCAGACATTCGAGCGCTCCTCTCCACCGCGGCGAACGGTGCGGGCTTCGCCACCCGTCACCGACCACTCGCCGCTCGTCACTCCTGCGCGCGAATAGAGCCCCCTCCCGGCTCCCGCCGGGATCTTCATACAAATCAGTTGGCGTGTCGATTCGCCTGATCGCGCGTCGCCCGCGTCCCGACAATGGGTACGTGTGTGGCGCCGTTGGCTTTCATGGCCCTTGCATGTCGCGTGGCTGGAGACTACCGCCGGTAACTCTCTCGAGATGCGGCCCGATCCGGCCAGTCAACAGGCAGGCTACAAGGGTGTTCCACAAGCAGTGCACCGATAAGGAGGGTGGGGTTCCATGCGAAGAGCGTTGTGTGTGTTGGCGGTTCTATTTTTCGTGGCCGGTCAGGCCGTGGCCTTCGAGGGACGTCTTGTCACAAAGGACGGACAGGTGTTGGTCGGCGCCCGCATCCAGGTGCTGGGCGGCCGCGGGACGGCAGTGGCGGACGGCCAGGGCCACTTTCGCCTTGATCCCAGCCCCCACCCGCCGTTCGACATCATCGTGACGCGCGCCGATGGCGTGGCCATGCGGCCCGTGCGAGTCGAGTCCCTTCCGGCCACCGGAGAGCTCCTCCTCACCCTGGATGCGGGCCGTGAGGAGTCGGTGACCGTGCTGGGTGAGACGGCCGACCTCGAGCTGCCGCCGGCCGCCGCCCTGACGCTCGTCGGCAAAGGCGACCTGGACCAGCGTGGCCCCCTGCAGCTCACCGACGTGCTCGACGGCGTGGCCGGCGCCAACCGCAACGGCGACGGGCTGGCAGCCGTGCCGGCACTGCGGGGCATGTCCGCGGGCCGCACCCTGATCCTGGTCGACGAGGGCCGCGTGACGGCGGAACGGCGCGCCGGTCCCTCGGCGACCTTCCTGGACCCGAGCTCGGTCGACGAGGTCGAGGTCGTGCGCGGCCCGGGATCGGTGGCGTACGGCTCCGATGCCTTCGGCGGCGTCATCCGCACACGCACCCGGCTGGCTACCCCGGGCGAGCCGTTGAGCGTGCGGTACGGACTGGGCGGCGGCACCGGGAACGACATGCGTAGCGCCAACCTGGAGCTTGCCGGATCCCTGGCCGGCGGCGGCCTGACCGTGGGTGGCAGCTACCGGGAGCTCGAGGACTACGAGAGCCCGAACGGCGAGGTCCGGGATTCCGGCGGCACGCTCTGGAGCGGTCGTGCGGGCTACCAGCGCCAGGCGGGCAACGGGCTCCTTCGGGTGCTGTGGCGGACGGACGCCGGCCGCGACATCGGCAAGCCGTCCACCGACTCCAACCTGACCCGGACCACCTATCCCGAGGACAACTCCCACCGCCTTTCGGTGGGGTACGAGCAGCCCGGCCCCGGAAGCTGGTCGCGACTGGCCGTCTCGGCGAGCTGGGACCAGTACCAGATCCTGACGCGCAAGGACGTTTTGCCAACCTCATCCAAACCGAGGCAAGTGACCGACGCCGACGTCTTCGCCCACGACTACGGGCTGCGCCTGGAGGCCGAACGCCCGCTGGGAGCGGCCCGGCTGGTGCTCGGGCTCGACCTCTCCGGTCGCTTTGGCCTGCGAGCCACCAACGACACCTTCGACTACACGACCGCGGGAGCGCTGAACAAACGGACGCGCGAGGTGTCCATCGATTCCGCGCGCCGCGACGACTACGGTCTCTTCCTTGGGCTGACGGGCCGCGCGGGCGTCGTCGACCTCGCCGGCGGCCTTCGCTACGACCGGGTCGAAAGTGACAACTCGGGCGGCTACTTCGGTGACAGGAACCAATCCTCCGGGGACTTCTCGGGGTTCGTGGCGGCCACCGTCACGCTGCACCCGCAGTGGAGCCTGACCGGTCAGGTGGCGCGCGGGTTCCGCGAGCCGTTGCTTTCCGACCGCTACTACCGGGGCATCTCAGGCCGCGGGTTCATCACCGGCAACCCGGATCTCGACCCCGAGACCTCCCGGCAGGCCGATGCGGCGTTGCGTTGGAGCGGTGACGGGGTGCGGGTCGCGCTGTTCGGGTTCCTCTACCGCATCGAGGACCTGATCGAGCGTTACAAGACGGGCAACAACTATTTCTTCCGCAATCGCGGCGAGGCCGAGCTGAAGGGTGTCGAGCTGGAAGGAACGCTGGACATCGGCGCGTCGCTCCTCGTCCAACTGGCGCTCCAGAGGCACCGCGGCGAGGTCCGCGAGGATGGCAGTGCGCTCGACTCGGTGCCAGCGGATGGCGTCGTCCTGACACTGCGGCGTGACCCCGCCGAGCGCTGGTGGTGGCTCGCGCGAGTCTCGGGGTACGCCCGCGACGAGCGGAAGGGGCCGACCGAGCGGGTCGTGCCCGGCTACACGGTGGTGGACGGCGGACTGGGCTACCGGGTCTCGGAAGCCCTCGAGCTCCAGCTCATGGGTCAAAACCTGCTCGACCACACGTACTTCGGGTCATCCGACGAGAAGACGATCCTGGCCCCGGGGCGTTCGCTGCAGCTCATGGTTCGAGGCCGCATCTGACACCGAGCGACGATGTGGTCTGACCGCCCGGATCCGGGCACGAGGAACCGCCGCGGGACCGCTCCCGCGGCGGCTCGTCATTTGCCGCAGGCCAGCCGGCCCGGCCGGTGTCGCCTCGGCCTGCGAAGGGCGTCTGTCGACGACAACTGCGCTCCGTTGCGACGTGACTCGGCAGGGGATGCGGACCTCTGATGGCAGGGGACGGCAAGCCAGCGTGAGGGCGGGATCAGCAGATCGAAGCTACAATGCCCGGCAGGCTTGAGTGATGTGCGCGGCCGTCCGGACGTCCGGAGCCGCAAGGAGGGGTGAATGACATCGAATCGACTGGTCTTGACCATTCTTCTGGTGGCCGTGCTGTTGGGCGCCGCCTCGGCTGGTGCAGCGACCGCTGGCGACGAGCTTGCGAGTCAGTTGAAGCAGCGGGTCGGCGAGGTGCTGGCTGGGACCCGCCCGATGTCAGAGGTCCGGGTCGAGGCCGTCTGGAACCGACCTGAAAAGCATGATCTCGTCGTCCTCGGCTCGGGGGCGGGCGTCTGGAACCTCAACAAGCAGTTTCGGCTCTCCGACCGGGAGCTGCGGGCGATGCTGCAGCTTCTGGTCTCGCGCGGGTACTTCGAGCTGCCCGAGCACCCCAAGCCGACGAAGGCCTTGCCTCAGGCACCGGTCGTCCTGCGCGCCATCATCCTCAGGGTAGGGGACCTGGCACGCACCGTGGCGCAGAACACGCGGGTGCTCACTCTAAAGTCGTTCGACGATATGGTGGGCGACCTCTTCACGCTGTGTGAGAAGTCGGCCGCGTCCGGAATCACAGCCGAGACCCTCGAGGACGGCCTTCGCAAGGTCGTGAGCGGGAAGCTGGCCCCCGAGGCGCTCGAGATTGTCCTGAACGAGCCCCCGGTCGCCTCGACTTCGACGAGAGCTGCCGAGGAGGGCCTGGTTGTCGTGCTGAAGGAAGGCGTGCTGATGTCGACGACCCAGTTGCCGGGTGCGGCCCTGGTGCAGCAGGACCAGCGTCCGCTCTCGGCGGAGCAGGTGCGGGCGCTCGCGGCCGTGGCGCTGGAGGGAGGCGTCGCGTCCATGCCAATCAACCTGTTCCGGCCGCGCTACGTCGACCTCCAGGTGGCCGTGCTCAATCAGAGAAAGAGCCTTCAGGCGCGGGCCTTTGCGGGGATGGACCCGGGCAAGCATGTCGCCGAGCAACAGACGATCGAGAGGTTTGTGGACGCGATCCTGGCGTTGCGACCCGCCGTCCCAGGACGAAGCTGAGATCGTCATTGTCGGCTTGACTTGCGGTAGCCGGCTCATGTAGCGTGCCCTCGTCTTAGTTGCCGTGAGCTATTCGGAAGGTCTTGGAGTGAACCGAACCACCGACGACGTTGGCGGGATTGATGTTAGCCGGCAGGGAGGATCGGGAGACCTGAGCGAGGGTTGGCCTCTGATGGCGTCGTGCGGACCGCCGTACCTTGGCGGCGGGGGGAAATGTGGCATTTCCCCCGCCATGGCGTTGCGGCGTCGGTACCCTTTCGAGCCGTCCTATCTTGCCGGGATGAGATTCACCTTTCGGCTCGTGGCGCGAGCCGAGTCAGTGCCACTGATAGGGAGGTCACCACCGATGCCGCCATAGACCAGACCCGTTTTGGGCGCTGACGTTTCAACGGCGTTCCATGTTGGGAGCAGGAGTTGGAAGGAGAGGACAGATGAACTGGCGAAGAAGCATGGTTGTTTGGATTGCTGTGGTGGCGATGCTCGCCGCGGCGGTGCCGCTGCTGGCGGGCTCGTCACCGATGGCGAAGCGGCCGAATGTGACGTACCCGATCAAGTCGGACGTGTTGCCGTCCTTGCGGGGCGTCCCGGCGCCGCCGTCCCTGAGACTGGAGCCGCGCGAGGTTCCGAACCGGCCGACCGTGCGGTCGGCGGTCCCTGGCGAATCGGCCAACCTGCAGACGGTGCCCGGTGCGCCTAACACCCCCGACCCGTCGGCCGGGTGGCCTGGCCTGGTCAATAACGACAACGCGGCCCCCCAGGGCGATGGGTTGGTCGAGCCGCCTGATACCCAGGGCGACGTCGGTACTGACTATTACATTCAGTGGATCAACTCGATGTTCGCGGTCTATGACAAGACCGGCACCAAGGTGTATCCGACCGCGCCCGCGACGGCGGTCAAGGGGAGCATCCTGTGGGCTGGCTTTGGCGG
Organism: Thermoanaerobaculaceae bacterium; assembly: GCA_035403265.1. Lineage (GTDB taxonomy): Bacteria > Acidobacteriota > Thermoanaerobaculia > Thermoanaerobaculales > Thermoanaerobaculaceae > JAAYVZ01. The sequence goes on from DAONEV010000280.1 coordinate 5,044, forward strand.
CGCCTGCCAGAACGACAACGACGGTGACCCCATCACCCTGTGGGACCCGCTGGCGCAGCGCTGGGTGATGAGCCAGTTCGCGGTCAGCACGAACTACGGTTCGGGCCCTTACTACCAGTGCGTGGCGGTGTCGCAGACCTCGAACCCGATGGGCGCGTGGAACCGCTATGCGTTCACCTGGCCGTCGAGCCATTTTCCGGACTACCCGAAGCTGGGTGTGTGGAACGACGCCTACTACATCTCGACCAACGACTTCAACGCGGGGCTGACGAGCTTCGTCGGCGTCACGGCGGGTGCATTCGACCGCACGAAGATGTTGGCGGGTGATCCGGCGGCTGGATTCGTCAGCTTCCAGCTCGACCCGAATATCGACTACTCGATGCTGCCGGCCGACTTCGACGGTATCAACCCGCCGCCGGCGGGAGCACCGGGGCTGTTCGGCGAGTTCCAGGACAGCACCTGGACCGGACTGACCAACGATCAGATCTGGCTGTACGAGTTCCACGTCGACTGGGCGAACCCGGCCAGCTCGACGTTCGGCGTCGGGGCGTCGCATACCCCGAACCACCAGATGGATATCGCCAACGTGAGTGACCAGTGCACGTCTCGTGCGTGCGTGCCGATGCCCCCGGGCGGAGAGGGCGTCGATGCCATCGACTTCCGCACCATGTATCGCCTGGCCTACCGCAACAACACGGTCGGCGGCGAGATGATGGTGACGAGCATGACGGTGGCCGGCGGCGGTGGCAAGACCGGTATCTGGTGGGGCGAGTTCCACAAGACCGGTACGGCGTGGGGCACCTATCAGAATGGCGTCTACTCGCCGAGCGACACGACCTGGCGCTTCATGCCGTCGATCGCGCAAGACACCAATGGCAACACCATGCTGGGCTACTCGGCCT
>DAONEV010000281.1:0-2402 GCA_035403265.1 Thermoanaerobaculaceae bacterium
GGGCGGCCGGTCCCCTCCGGTTGACACCTGCCCGTCCCATGCCCTACCCTCCGTCTGGCCTTCGGGCGCAACTTGACGGAAGTACCTGGAAAATGTTGATTGGACGTGATTTCTTGATGACGACACCGATTCCACAGCAGACTCCCACGGCCGCACGCGGCAACGAGGTGCGTCCCTGATGCGGTGGCCGGCCTGCCTCGCGCTGGCCCTACTCACCGCCAGCCTCGGGCTCGCCGCCGACCTCGCCACAAGCTCCACCTTCCGGCCCACCGACCTGACAGCCACGGAGACGATCCCCGACGACAGCCTGGAACGGGCCGCCGACATCCAGCCGTTCATCGACTCGGTTCCCCAGCCCAGCATCCTGCACCGCACGGATCGCTTCCCGTCCGGGCGGGACAAGGTCGCGGTGGACATTTTCCATCCCCCCGGGCCGGGCACCTTCCCCGTCGTCCTCCTCTTCCACGGCGCTCATCCCAAGCGGGCCGAGAAGCACTACCTGCGGATGGCCGAGGACCTCGCCGAGAAGGGGTACATGTCCCTCTACGTGCGGTACTACGAGCGCGGCCGCAGGGGACGCGGCTGCCGCTCCCAGTGGTCGGCCACGGTCAACGACGCCGTCACCTTCGCGAGCGGCCTGGAGGGTGCGGATTCCCAACGCGTGGCAGTCGTGGGGTACTCACTCGGCGCCTTCCTCACCCTTGGCCGCGCACCGGTCGACGAGCGCATCCGCGCCGTCGTCGCCTACTACGGCGGCATCTCCCACGGCGAGCCGGACGACCTCGGCCGCAGCATGCCACCCACCCTCCTGCTCCACGGCACGGCCGACCGCATCGTGCCGGTCCGCCGTTCGGTGGATGCGTTCGAGGCGATCCGGAGGGAAGGCCGCAACGTCGACCTGGTCGTCTACCCGGGCGTGCGCCACGGCTTCTGCCTGAACGGCCGCGGCGGCCCGGACGGCCACGCCGCCCAGGACGCCTGGAACCGCACCCTGGCCTTCCTGGACTTCCAGCTCCGACGACCGGAGCTGCTCGTCTCGCCGCTCCCGCTCACCCGGCGGATCGAGCCGACCATGTGCACCCCGCCGGACCCCGACTCGCCGCCGTTCCTGTCCAGCACTCCCGGCTACCTGGCCCCGCTGGGCCTGGGCAGCTCCGCCTCCGTCGCCCTCATCAACCCGAGCCGCGACGAGGTCCAGACGATCGTCGCCGCTTCCCGCCACACGGCGAAGAGCCACCGCAGCAGCCACACCCGCCGCGACTCCAAGCGCACGGTTGTCCCCGCCAAGGCACACGCCAGGTAGGAAGGGCATTTCTGCCCCGCCCCCCCGCTCACCTTTCCAGCAGCGCAAGTCGCGACAGGAATGTCGATCCTACCCCGCATCCACCCCGACTGTGGTAAAAGGGTGTCTGTCGTCCGAGGCGCACCGGTGGCTCAATGGATAGAGCACCTGACTTCGGATCAGGCGGTTGGGGGTTCGAGTCCCTCCCGGTGCGCCAGTAACACACTGACAATGCAAACACTTGCAAGGCAGCTTCGGAAGGGGCCTGTCTCGTCATTCCTCTGGGACAACCTCTGGGCAACCTCCGCCCCTGGCCACCCCCAGGGCAACATCGGGGCAACATCGGAGCACCTCCCTGCGAAAGAAGCGAAGAAAGCGAAAAAAGCCCCCCGGGGGGCGGGCCAGGGCCGAAACGCTCCCAGGGCCCGCCTGGCGCGACCGGCAGGGAAGCAAAGAGCCCGGCGCGTGGCCGGGCTCGAGGTCAGACCAGAGGATGAGTTAGGCGCGCTCGAGGTACTGCTCCTCCACGTCCCGCCGCCAGCTCTCTCGCCCTCATCATCCCCTCCCCTCCCGGCACTTGCCGCAGGTCGTGTAACAGGCTACACCGGCGCAGGTCCTCCGGCGAAGAGGTAGTTGATCAGGTAGAAGACGTCGAGGACGTTGACGACGGCGTCGCCGTTGTAGTTGCCGAGGACGGCCACCGGCCCGCCGGCGAACATGTAGTTGATCAGGAAGAACACGTCCTGCACGTTGACCAGGCCGTCGCCGTTGGCGTCGCCCTTGGGCAGCGCCACAGCCGCGCCGGGATCGCTGATCGACCCGTTCACCATGAGGTCCGAGTCACCCAGCGCGCCGTCGCAGAGGTGCAGCACGACCCTGGTGCGCGTCGCCTCCTGGAAAACCTCCGCCCCGACCGTGCCGTCGTACGGGAACGGGTACCAGTGCGGCACGGTGTTCCCGATCGTCGGGCCGAACTTGAAGTACGCATTCACCGTCAGGTCCGCGGGCTGAAGGTACTGGGTCACGGTGACGCAGCCTGCAGCCGTCTCGTTCTCGATTGCTAGCTGGAGCGTCCCGTACGGGAGGGTCACGGTTGGCGGGATCGCCTCAGGCGCCGGGC
>DAONEV010000281.1:2412-5936 GCA_035403265.1 Thermoanaerobaculaceae bacterium
GGTGCTCTGAGCCACGAATGTGGCCCAGCCGGTGCCCGGGTTGGTCGGGAGCGAGGCGACGTTCGGCTGCGTCGTGTCGGCGATGCTGTCACCGTTGCCGTCACCCGAGCCCGCGCCGTCGAGGCTCGGGACGGCCGACTCGGTAGCCCCCGGGATGCCCTTCCCGAGCGGGTCGGTGGTCTCGATCGTCATCTCGCGCAAGCCGCCCCTGCCCGCCGCGATCAGATGATTCGTATTGGCAGGGTCGATGAACACGCTCCAGACGGCGGTCAGGCCGAGCCCGTTGTCATTGTTGAGCACGCTCCATGTGGCGGCGCCGTCGGTCGAACGAAAGACCCCCGAGGGCGAGGCGTCGTTAGCCGCGTAGAGGGTCTGAGTGGAGGCCGGGTCGACGGCAAGGCCTTGAATGTTCACCGGGGAGGGCAGCCCCGAGCTTGCTGCCGTCCAGGTGGCGCCAGTGTCCGAGCTCTTGAACACGCCCACGCTGGTGCCGGCATACACGATCTGCGGGTTGGTCGGGTCCACGGCCAGTTCGTACGTGGAGGTCCCCGCCGGCATCCCGGTGGTGATGGTCCAGGTGGCGCCCCCGTCAATAGTCTGGTAGGGGTTGTCGGTCGGCATGTTTTTGCCGCCGATCAGGAGACTCGGGCCGGTGGCACCGGTCACCACAAGGGCATCGTAGTAGCACAGAGAGGTGTTGCCCGTCGATGCGTAGGTCGGCAAGCCCGTGTTGATCGCCGAGAAGCTCGCCCCTCCGTCGGTGCTCTTGTAGGCCCCTTCGAGCGGTGACGCCACGAACACGGTCGTGGGGGTCGTCGGCAGTGTTGCGATGCCCCAGGGTGTCAGCCAGGATTCGTCGGCGGCCGGGTTGGGGTTGGTCGTCTGCAGCCACGTGGAGCCGCCGTCGATGCTCCTCACGAACTTCATGAAGATGCCCGGATCCGAGAAGTTACTCGCCATCCCCGCCGAGTAGATGACCTGCGAGTCGGTGGGATCCACTGCAATGATGCCGTTGACCGGATTCACCAGGTTGCCGTTGATCGGGACGAAGCTCGATCCGCCCGTTGTGGTCTTGAAAATCCCCAGATTGCCTCCATGGAAGTACCAGGTGGACGGCGTCGCGGGGTCGAACGCCAGGTCCTGGACGTCGAACGCCTGAAGGCCTGTGTTGATCGGCTGCCAGGTCGTCCCGGCGTTGGTGGTGACGTACAGACCCTCGCCAAGCGCAGCGTAGACCGTGCTCGGGGCGTCCATCGGAATGGCCCACGGGGTCGCTATCCTCGTCCACAGGCTCCCCGTGACGTTGTTCCAGGTCGTACCGCCGTCCGTGCTTGCGTAGAGGTGATACGCGGTGGTGGTCGGGTCGGAGCCGTTGGCGTACAGCAGATTGCCCTGCCCCGGGGTGACAAGGAGCGAGCCGGTGACACTCGGCCGGACGGTTGTGGCCGGAGTCCAGGTACCACCCCCATCCGCGGACCTGTAGACGTTGCCGTCCCTGGAGCTGATGACGTACATCGCCGAAGCGGGCGCCAGCGGATCGGCCGCGAAGCTTCCGAGCGGCACCTTCGTCGTCGTACCCGAGGTGCGCGTCGGCAGGCCGGTGTTGGCCGGGTTCCACGTGCTGCCGCCGTCGAGGCTCTTCATGATGCCGGGGTTGCCCACCCTGAGCCACATGATCGCGGGGCTGGCCGGGTCAATGACGAGATCGTAACCGCCGCTGCTGCCCAGGCTCGCGGTGCCGATGGCGCTCCAACTACCGCCGCCGTCGAGACTCTGGAAGAGCCCGTCGGTGCGCGGCAGGTAGACGACGCTTGCGTCACCCGGCCTGAACACGATCTGACGCGCGAAGGAGCCACTCGTGAACTCGACCACCAGACCCTCACTGCTCAGGCTCCACGAGCTGCCGCCGTCGTTGGTCACCCAAACCTGCTGATTGCGGTCGACCAAGAACGCCCGGCCCGCGGCCGTGGGGTGCGCCGCGACGGCCCACGCGCCACTGCCCGACCGCCAGACCTGGGCCCAGTGACCGCCGGAGTCGGTCGACTTGAAGACGCCGGACATGGTCGCCACCCAGAGCGTCGACGGCGCCAGCGGATCAACCGCGAGCGCGTTGGCGAGTCCGCCGTCCGGGCCCAGCCTCGTCCAGTTGTTGACGCCGCCGTACGAAAGCGTCGCGCTCACGAGCAACGCCAACCCAATAGAGCTCACCGTCGTTGATCTCGACACTCTTGCCTCCCCAACGCGACATCCCGCGCATCAAGCCATCCGGACTGTTGATTCCGAGAATAGGGTCTGGGCCCGTAAGGGTCAAGGAACGCGGCTCTTCCCAGGTGTCCATCCTTTGCCTCCAGTCCGACCTGAAGGCGCCTTGACACATGACCGAATCGCGCGATTCTCAAAAGGAAATCCCTAGCCATGAGCACGCGAGCCAGCAGCTTGGCGCCGTCGCAGCCCCCGGGGTCTGGCCGGTGAACGGCTCGTGGCCGAGCCGGCGGCGGTAGGAGACCAGCCCTGCCTCCTCGTCGAAGGCCAGGCGCTCGAGGCTGACAGGCGCGCGCAGCAGATAGCGGGCGAGACGCTCCAGGCCGCCGCCGTCGTCGGGCGCCACCGTCACTGTGTCGTGCCCTGAGAAGCCCGAGTGACGCCAGGAGAGCAGCAGCTCGATGCGCTCGGGCGCAAGGAGACCCTCCCGTGCGAGAAAGCGGAAGACCTTGTGGTGGAAGAGTTCGGCCGCTGCCGTCGGGTCGACATATGGCAGTGGCGGCTGCTCGCGCCGCGGAGAGCTTGATAGCCGTTAGTTGAGGTGCTACGGTTCCGGCCAGCATCACGACTGGCCTACGCCAGAGCCAGCGACAACACTCGGAGGCATCGATGGAAGCAAACCGTCGGGGAGAAGTGCCGTCTGGCATCTCAATCGGACGTGTACTGGCGATTGTGCTGCTCTCCTGCTGTGCGGCTGCGGCCCAGGCTGCCATCCCGGTCGCCGAGCGGCAGGCGCTGATCGACCTCTACACCAGCACCAACGGGTCGGGCTGGTTCCACAAGACCAACTGGAACGGGGCTACCGGGACAGAGTGTACGTGGGACGGGGTGACCTGCGATGCCGGAGCCACGACCGTTACACGGCTCGCCCTTGATTACAACAATCTGGCCGGTACTCTGCCGGCATCGCTCGCCGACCTCAGCAGTCTCCAATACCTCAGCCTGCGAGCGAACGACCTGGCAGGCAGCATTCCTGCCAGCCTGGGAACCCTGGCCAACCTGACCGAGTTCGTCGCGTACGCCGGACACCTCTCAGGCTCGATCCCGCCAGAGCTTGGCAGCTTGTCGAGTCTTCGGGTTCTCGAACTCACCGAGAACGCTCTCACTGGCAGTATTCCCCTCCAACTCGGCAGCCTCACGAACCTGCAGTATCTGGCCCTGTCATCTAACCAGCTCACCGGCCCGATCCCACCTGCGCTTGGCGGCCTCACGAGCCTGCGCTCGTTGTCTCTGTTCTCCAACCAGCTCACGGGCTCGATCCC
>DAONEV010000282.1:0-5842 GCA_035403265.1 Thermoanaerobaculaceae bacterium
CCTGGTGGGCGTGCTGCTGTTTATTGCGCTGACGCGGATGGTGCCGGCAGCGCCCCGCCCCGTCGCGGCAGTCGGGTTGGTCCTGCTCCTCCCGCTCTCGGTGTGGGCATGCGGCGCCGAGGCAGCGCGGCGAGGCGTGACCGACCCGGGACCGGTGGTGCTGGACGAGGTGGCTGGGCAGTGGCTGGCTTTGTCGGTTCCCGTGGCCTTCAGTACGGTGGTTCCACCCCTGTGGATGATGGGTGTGTCCTTCCTGCTCTTCCGCGCCTTCGACATCCTCAAGCCGTGGCCGATCAGCGCCCTCGAACGCCTCCCGGGCGGAGTGGGCATCGTCGCCGACGACCTGGCCGCCGGCCTCGCTGCCGGCAGCGTGCAGCTACTTGTGGCGCTGGCCCTCGAATCCTGAAGCAAGCCCTGACGACGGCGAGGGCTGCGTGGTCTTCGTGACGTTGTGCTCGATGACGAGGATCGTGAGGTCGTCGGCGAGTGACTTCCCATCCAGATGAGCGACGAGGCCTTCGAGGACGGCGGACACCAGCTCGGGCGCCGAGCGGTCCGCGGCGGCCTGGACGAGGCGGTGCAACCCGTCGGGTCCCAGTGCCACGCCTGCCGGGTTGGCAGCCTCGATGAGCCCGTCCGAGTAGAGCAGGAGCTTGCTGCCGGGGGGGAATGCCAGGCACTTCCAGGCCGGCTCCGCCGGCAGGCGGGTGCCGAGCGGGAGCGAGGAGAGGAGAAGCTCCTCGACCGCGCCGTCGGGTGAGATGAAGAGCACGGGAGGATGACCGCAGCTCGTCACCTCGGCCTGTCCGGTCTCGGCGTCGACCGCGGCAATTACCAGAGTCGCCATGCGATGCTTGACGGACTGCTGCAGGAGCAGCCGGTTCAGACGCTCCAACAGCTCGGGGCCGTGGTATCCCTCCAGCACCAGGGTGCCCATGGCGGACTTCAGCATGGCCATGAGCAGACCCGTCGAGACGCCGTGCCCGGCCACGTCCCCGACCGTGACCAGGACCTTGCGGCCGGAGAGCGGAAAGACGTCGAAGTAGTCACCGCCGACCTCGGATGCCGGGAGGAAATGGGCGCTGACGCCCACTCCGGCATGCTGGAGGTGGGTGTCGGGGAGCAGGCTCTGCTGGATCTCGCGCGCCAGCTCCATTTCACGTTTCAGGCGCTCCTTTTCGGTGACCTCCACGAGCATGCGGCCCACCGCCTCGGTCATGGCGTTGAACGCCACCGCGAGGTCGCCAAGCTGATCACGGCGCTTGACGGAGATGCGGTAGGAAAGGTCGCCCGCCGCGACGGCGCGGGCGCCGCGCGTGAGGCGGGCCGTGGAGCGCGTGATCGAGACGATCATGACCGCCGCGAAGCCCACCACGAGCAGGTACATGGTTCCGAAGACCAAGCTCACACCGATGAAGGCCGCCACCGCTTCCTGGGCGACCCTGTAGGGCGCGCGTCCGAAGTCGGCCCATGCCTCGCCGGGAGAGGTGCGCAGGAGCACCATGAGACGCCGAGATGACTGGCGCTCGCCCGTGTTCCAGTCAAGGGGCGCCTTGGAGAGGCGTGGCCATACGACGACCCGCCGGGTGAGCAGGCCCGGCGAAAGAGCAGGCGGTCCGACCGGCGCGTCTTCGCGATCCCAGGCCGGGATCTGTGGCGCCGACGGGACGGTCGGTCCGGGTGCGTCGACAGGCTCCTCACCGCGGCCCCTGATGGTGATGCCATGCTTCCCGGCCTTGTCCTCGACATCGACGGCCTCGGAAAAGCTGACGGCGAACCACGACGCCTGTCGCGCCGCGGCGGTAGCGGCCTCGTGCAACGGAGCGAGCAGAGCCACCAGGCGGCCTTCGGATGGTCTCAGGGTGGCCAGGTAAGGTCTGCCGGCAATGAGCAGCGGGCCGCTCCAGTCCTGGAAAAGCCGGGCATCGGGAGCGCCGATCGACGCCAGGCCAGGGCTCGTCGTCAGGCCGGTCGCGCTGGCCACCGCCCATTCGAGGGAAGGTACCCCCGCAGGGGGCGCGGCGCGGGACCGTTCCAGCATGGCGATCGTCTCGGCCGGAGGCAGCGACGCTGCCTGCGAGCTCAGGCTGGCCAGGCTCTCGTAGGCGTGATCCAGGAGGCCGCCAAAGCGAACCGATGTGTACTGGCCCACGGCCATAAAGGCCAGCACGGCACCCAGACAGCCCAGGAGCAGGAACGGCATGACGCCGACGATGAGGTAGGACAGGAAGAGCCTCACCCCGACGCGGTAGGTCGAGCGCTGCCACAGCCAACCCAGGGCGGCCAGGACGATGACGGTCAACCACACGCCGAGGACGAGCCGGCTCGTCGTGGCGATGAATCCCTCACCCAGCACACGACCGGCCAGGAGGGCGACCAGCACGGCGACCCCCGTGATGATGGCCAGTCGTGAGGCGCGATATCGGAGATGAGGGTCCTTCCGCGGCTGCAACCCGAGGTCGAGGGCCATCCCTCACCGTCTCCGGTGGGCTGTGTGGGCGATCGCAGATAAGGGCCGGCAGCCTTGCATTCTGGCCTCGAGTGTAGCGCCGACACGATGGCCGCACCAGCCGAGGTCACCGGCGTTGCGTCGACCGCCGTCCGAGGGCAGCGCTGGGCTCGCCCTGCCGGACCATCAGACGGAATTTTCTCCCGCACGAAGGCGTTGCCTCAGGCACGGCGGCTGACGCCTCTGTGCGACACGCTCATGCGAAAGGAGATCGTAATGCTGACGAGCACCATGGAAAAGGCTCTCAACGAGCAGATCCGCGAGGAGTACTACTCTTCCTACCTGTACCTGGCCATGTCGGCCTACTTTGAGTCCCTCGACCTGAAAGGCATGGCTCGCTGGATGCGGACCCAGGCCCACGAGGAGGAGGGACATGCCATGAAGCTCTTTGACTACGTCTTCGAGCGTGGCGGACGGGTGGCGTTGGCCGCCATCGACGCGCCCCAGGCCACCTGGGCCTCCCCCGCGGCGGCATTCGCGGCGGCGCTCGGCCACGAGCGGCACATCACCGCCTGCATCCACAAGCTGGCCGAGACTGCGGCAGGAGAGCGCGACCATGGTTCGGTCAACTTCCTGCAGTGGTTCGTTAAGGAGCAGGTGGAGGAGGAAGCGACCGTCGAACCGATCGCGAGACGGCTCGAGAAGATCGGGGACAACATGGTCGGGCTGCTGTTCACCGATCGGGAACTGGGATCGAGGGGCGCCTAGCTTTTTTCGAGACAGTGGGTTGGGGGCTCGCGCCGACCTCGGTGCGGGCCCCTTCGCTTTCTGCACGTGCCGACGCCGACTGGGAGAGACGCACGATGGTGCCGCGCAGGATGTCGGACGCTTCCATGCGGTGAAGCTGGTAGCGCCAGGCGTGGTGGCGGCCATGGGGCACGACCTGGCGCGTGGCGAGCTGGTAGAACTCATCGTCCAGCTCCACCACCTGATTGTCGGACCAGGGTTTTTCCTCGACGCTGAAGATCTCCAGCATCCCCCAGCGGGACTGGGGCGGCCGCACGATCTCGTCCGGCCGCCGGGGCCCGATGAGCGTGGCGACATGGTGCCGCCGGCCGGCTCGGCCGACCTGGGCGACGACTCGCCAGCCAAGTGACACCGCGCTCAGGCCGAGCGGGCGGTCCGAGATCACGACTTCCACGGCGCGCACGATGCCTTCCACGAAGCAGTAGAGGATCAGCCAGGTGGTGGGGCGGAAGAGAAAGCTGAGGTAGGCGAGCGCCCCCATGGCGAAGAAGTCGTTGACGCGCAGCGTCGGCTGGCTGGTCAGATAGGTCCAGCCCGGGCCATGGCTGAACCGGGACACCCACGCGACCATTCCCCGAACGAAAAGCCCCGCCGACACGGCGACCTCGGCGTAGGCGGAGAGCACATGGGCCGATGCAGAGACGTACGGCTGCAAACGCGAACTGCTCTTGACGTGCTCGGGGAGCACGGTGACGGCTGTAGCGGTGACGACGAAGACGAGCCGCTTCCAGAGGCCGTCGAACCTTGGCACGCGACGCTTATAGCCCGGGTGGGAAGGCATGTCAAAGACCGGTCGGATGTTTGATGCGTCGAACCTCGTCCCGGGGAGTGGCCGAGTGGAGATCCAGGGCCGAGTTGGGGAGGGTCGCTCCGTCCATGAACAGCGCGACCCCCCATCCCGGTTGGGGATGGGGGGCCGTTGGGCTCCGAACGTAGTTCTAGTGCTGGTGGACATCAGCAGGCTTGGCCTGCTCAAGCTCGCTGGACGCCTCGATGCTCAGAAGCTCGATCTCGAAGACGAGTGTCGCATACGGGGCGATGCGAGGCGGGTTGCCGCCGGCGCCATATGCCAGCTCATAGGGAATCACGAGCTGCCACTTGGAGCCCACCGGCATGAGCTGCAAGGCCTCGGTCCACCCGGCGATGACGCCGCGCACCGGGAAGACGGCCGGCTGATTGCGGCTGTAGGAGCTGTCGAACTCCTTGCCATCGAGGAAGGAGCCGCGATAGTGGCACTTCACTGAGTCGTTGGCGGTAGGCTTGGGGCCGGTTCCGGCAGTGATGACCTTGTACTGGAGGCCGGAAGGAAGCGTCACCACGCCCTCCTTCTTCTTGTTCTCCGCCAGGAACGTGGTCCCTTCCTTCTGGTTCTTCTCCCCCTGGACCTTGAGCGCTTCCTGCATCTTGGCCTGGAGCTCGGTGCGGAAGGCCATGATGGCGTCCTTGATCTCCTTGTCGGTGAGGAGAGCTGGGCCGGTGCCCAGGGCATCGCGAAGACCCTTGATGACGAACTCAGGGTTGAGGTCGAGGCCCTGCCGCTTGAATGAGTTGCCGATGTCGGCGCCAATCGCGTAGCTGGTCTTGTCCTTGGGGTTGGCGAAAGCCTGGGTCTGCTCCTGGGCTGCCGCGGGCAGGCCGCAGAGTGCCAGGAGAAGAGCGACGATCACGAAGTTCTTCATGGTCTCTCCCTGTCCCCGGGCGGATAGAACCACCCGTGGGAAGGCGGAGATTCTACTCCAGTCCTGAGGGGTCGAGGGGGTCAGCGCTGGGCGGGCACCAGGGTCGGTGCTCCCGATCGCGTGTCGATGACCGAAGCAAGGACGAGCAGGGGCACCGTACCGCTGACCTCGGCGCGCAGGTTGTCACCGCGCGCCACACCGAAGGCATGCAACGCGTCGTCGAGCTGCACATAGGCGCCACCGGCCATCCGATACGTCTCTTCTCCCGCGACCTCGCCGCGGTACTGCACCAGCCGCACGCGTGCCACCCCGGACTCGGTCGAGGGGTTGAAGATCACGACGTTGGTCCGGAACTGCGGGCTGCGTCGGAGCCCGAGCAAGTGGCCAACCTCCCCGGGCCGGAGGGCGGCGCTGCGGGGCAGGCCCGGCACCCCTTGGCCATACGAGCCGCGGCCGGCCGCCGAGTACACCCGGGCAAAGGCCAGGACGCCGCTGGTGGTGAGGACGCGCAGGACTCCAGTCATTCCCTGGGGGACGAGGTCGTTTCGGTACACCGTGGTGCCGGGGGGCAGGTCCTCCAGGGGAGGTTCGGCCTGCAGGCCCTCGACATTGGCCTGTCCGCTCGGCAGCAAGACCGCGGCGTACCCGCCGGTGGACGAGGCTGTGTTGACGAGCCACACCTCGGTGTTCCACCAGACGCCGTCCTGGCCCTGCTTCTGACCGACCATGGGTATGAAGAGGTCCTCGCCGCCGACATTCAAGGCGGATAGCAGAAGCAACGCACCGAGACACCTTCGCATCGGCCCAAGGATACGGCGGCGGAGGCCTTCCGCGCAAGGGCCGCCCCGAGAGGGTGTCGTGACTCGTTGATAGTGTCCCCATGCGGACTCGATAGAAATGTCCCCAT
>DAONEV010000283.1:0-5808 GCA_035403265.1 Thermoanaerobaculaceae bacterium
ATCACGGGCGACAGCGGCACCACGGCCGCGGCCATCGCAAAAAAGGTCAGCATGCAAAACGGCGGCCACATCATCACCGGCGATATGCTGGAGGCCATGACGGACGAGGAGCTGCGCGAGGCCGGCAAGGGGGCCACGGTGGCGGCCAACGAGCGGGCCCTCGACCGGCTGCGCGAGGCCGGCGTGGCCGTGCACGCGGCGTTCATGGTGCGGCCGGAGCACACCGAGGCCCACTTTGCCCGTCTACACGCTTACATCGAGGGCCTGCCACCGGTGCAATGCTCGTTCACTGTCTGTACGCCGTCGCCGGGGACCGCCGACTACGAGCAGATCCGCGGTTCGATCTGCACTGACCGCCCCTACGAACTGCACGACTGCATGCACCCGCTCACGCCGACGGCGCTGCCGCTCCGACAGTTCTGCAGCCTCTTCGCGCGCCAGGTCCACGACGCGGGCAAGAAGAACCCTCTACGCTGCAAGCCTCAGCCGGTTCGGCCGTGGGACACGCTGCGCGCCATTGGCTCCGAGAGCCTCTACGAGCGGGCGTTCCGGAGGATGTACCACGACTACCCGGCGGAGCTCTGGCAGTGACGCGATGGGGTTCTTCCGGGAGCTCGTCCACCTCGTCCTGGGGCACCGCCTGATGCCGGAGCTCGGCGATCGCTTCGAGCGGGCGCTACGGCTGGCGGCGCAGCTCCACCGGCGGCAGAACCGCAAGGGAACCACGGTTCCATACGTCGCCCACCTGCTGGGGGTGTGCAGTCTCGTCCTCGAGCACGGAGGAGGGGAGAACGAGGCCATTGCGGCGCTGCTGCATGACGCTGTGGAGGACCAGGGCGGCAGGCCGACCTTCGAGTCCATCCGGGAGCAGCTCGGCGAGGAGGTCGCGGCGATGGTCGCGGCCTGCACCGATGCCTGGACCTCCCCAAAAGAGCCGTGGAAGCAGCGCAAGCTCGACTACCTGCAGCGGCTGCCCGAGGAGTCGGACGGCGCTCTGCTGGTCTCGGCCGCCGACAAGCTGTACAACCTGCGTAGCATCGTCACGGCCCATCGCGCCCACGGCGACCTCGTCTGGGGGCGCTTTGCCCAGGGCCGGGACGAGCAGCTCTGGTACTTCCAATCGGTGGCCGCCACACTCCGGTCCACTGGCCGTGTCCCCCTGGCTCTTCTCGACGACCTCGACCGCGAGCTGGCCACCCTGGAAACCTTGACCGCCCGCTGATCCCCCGCCCTCCCTGCCAGGCTCAAGGCTTCAGATCCCCCACACCTACCAAGGCGGGTCGACTTGAATGGAGAGTGCTGGAGCCTTGAGCGTGGTCGGGTGGGAGGGGGCTACGGCAGGGCGCGGAAAAAGCGGCGCCACCGTGGCTTCAGGCTGCGGTCGAGGTCGACCGAAAGAGCGACGCCCACAGCCTGGCCAGCAATGGAGTCGGCCGGGACGAAGCCGAAGTAGCGCGAGTCGCCGCTCTCGTCGCGGTTGTCGCCGAGCATGAAGTAGTCGCCCTCCGGGACTGTGATCGTCGCGAAGGATCGCGGCGCCGGCACCCCGCTGGTCGACATCACCGGGTGTGGGTGCGTGCCAAGTTGCTCGACGGCGAGCTTCCGCGGCTCGAGGCCGGGGTTGAAGTCCGGGAAGGAGGACGCGGAGATCGGCTCATAGCTCATGAGCTTGCCGTTGATGAGGAGGCGGTTGTTGACGAGGGCCACGGTGTCGCCGGGGAGGCCCACGACGCGCTTGACGAGCCGCGTGCCATCAGAAGGTGAGGAGAAGACGACGATGTCGCCGCGCTGGGGGCTGCCCCATCGCGCCAGGCGGATGCGGGTGAACGGGAGCTTGAGGTCGTAGGCGAGCTTGTTGACGAAGATCCGGTCGCCTTCGAGGATCGTTGGCTTCATGGAGCCGGTGGGGACGTCGTTCCAGTCCGCGACGGCCGATCGCAAAGAGGAGACCGCCAGGACGATCACGAGGAGGCCCCTCAGCCATTCTCTCCACAGCCACCCCATCCGTTGCTTCCATGCCATGTCTCACCTCGCCCCGTGTGCCGGGTCGCTCGTGTTACGCGAGGTCCGGGCCGGAGGTTGCGCTAGCTTGCAACCAGTGCGCCAGCGTAGAACCCCGCGTAGGCCTCGATACAGCGGTCGAGAGTGGCCGGGATGACGTCGGCCTGCCCGAATCCGGCTCGCCGCAGCGCCTCCCGCCATCCCGCGAGGGTCAAGAAGCCCGGACGTGGGCGCACCCCTGCAGTGAGCGGGACCTCCCGGTACGCTCCGAGAAGAGTGAACGGCAGCTCAAGGTGAACAGCGCCGGCGCCGGCTGGACGGATCAGCTCGCCCAACACCAGGACGCCGCCCGGGCGGAGCAGGTCGCGGATGCCGGCGAGGCAACCCAGGAGGTCCGAGGCGAGGTGGAGGGTGTTGACGGTGACGATGGCGTCGAACGGCTCGACCTGCATCATCTCGAGGGTGGGGAGATGGTTGATGTCCAGCACCTTGCTCGAGACCTCGCATCCGGCCGGGGCCGCCGCGCGGACCGCTCGCGTACCGCGGCGCAGGAACGCTGCCTGAAGCTCGGAGAAGCAGTACGCTGAAGGCACGATCCCGGCGTCTGCCAGCGCCGCGAGCACCGCCTCGGCGGCGCTCCCGCCACCGCCTCCCAGCTCCAGGATCCTGGGCTGGGGGCCGACGTGGCGGGCGACACCGACCGCGGCAATGGCGTTGTTGGGGTAGTAGAGAGGGTTGGAGTTCGAGAAGTAGTCGAACCACAGGTTGAGGGTGGCGGGCCCGAACAGCGCATCTTCCCCGCGCATCTCCCCCCGCAGCACCGGAGCGAGGGCCTGGGCCGACCTGGCCAGGACCTCGAAGGCCGGGGCCGCGGCGGGGAGGCCCGCCTCGGCTCGCTCGCGGTGCGTGGTGGTCCCCACCACGGGCAGGCGCGGCCTCACGACATAGCCCGAATCGGTGAGCTCGGCGTGGCCGAAGAGCTCCAGGTTCTCGAGCACCCAGTGCAGGGGCAGCTTGCCCGCCGGGTTCCAGCCTCGTGACACCAGGAGCGCCTCTGCGGTGTGCGGTTTGCCGTCGGCCAGCTCGAGCTCGGTCGCCAGCTCCACCAGCAGGGCTTCGATGAACAGGTCCAGGTGCGCACAGGCCGCCCGGAAGGTGGCGCTGAACACGCCTTTCGGAACATCCGGCGTCAGGCTCAGAACCCGGGTTGGGATGTCCATGGGCAGGTGTCTGGTCACGCGGCGCTCCTCGTGGCGAAGTATTCCTCCACGGCCGCCAGGACGGCCGGGGCGGTGGTGAGTGACGACAGTTGACGGCGCAGGCCCCTGCCCTCTGGCAGTCCGTGCGTGTACCAGCCGGTGAAGGTTCTCAACCGGTGCAATGCGGTCCGTTCGTCGTCGCGGTCGATGACCTGCCGGAAGTGCCAGACGATGAGATCCCGCCGCTCGGCGAGCATCGGCTCGGCGGGTGGCTCGCCCGCGAGCAGCTCGGCTGCCTGACGGAAAATCCACGGGTTGGCCAGGCTCGCCCGGCCGATCATGACGGCGGCGCAGCCGGTCGAGTGCAGCATGCGCTGTACGTCCTCGGGCGTTGTCACGTCGCCGTTGCCGACCACAGGAATCCTCACCGCGGCGGCCAGCCGGGCGATGTGGGCCCAGTCCGCCAGGCCGCTGTACTGCTGGCGGGCGGTGCGTGGGTGGAGGGTCACGGCCTGCACTCCCTCGTCCTCGCACAGGCGGCCCAGCTCGAGGTAGTTGTGTCGATCCTCGCGGAGCCCGAGGCGGAACTTGACGGTGAGAGGGATCGAGAGCACGGCCCGAACCGCCCGGATGACCCGGCCGGCCAGGTCCAGATCGGCGGCGAGGGCGGCACCGGCGCACCCCTTGAGGACGCGGTTGGCCGGACACCCCATGTTGATGTCGCAGACGTCGGCCCCGGCCTCCTGCACGTTGGCGGCGGCGGCGGCCATGCGCGCTGGATCGGCGCCGTAAATCTGCACGCTGATCGGGCGTTCCTCGGGTGAGAACCGCAACATCTGCCAGGCGCGGGGGTTGTCGCGGGTCAGTCCCTCGCTCGACACGAACTCCATGGTCACCAATCCGCAACCGCCAACCCGACGGACCAGCCGGCGGAAGTCGCCGTCGGTGATCCCGGCCATAGGTGCCAGGACCAGTGGCGGCGCAAGCTGGAGCAGGCCCAACCTCAGCACCGCCCGAGTATACCGTGCGACGGGAAGTCGGCTGTCAACTCGATCCAAGGGCCAGACGGTTGAGGAGCTGGTTCCTGGAGCGGATGCCGAGCTTGGCGTAGGCGTGCTTGAGGTGGTCCTTGACGGTGTACTCGGTGATGCCCAGCCGGGCTGCCGTCTCCGACGCCTTGTGACCTTCCAGCACCAGGGCCAGCACCTCGGCCTCGCGGCGGGAGATGAGGTCGCGGGCCAGCCGCTGGTGCAGCTCCCCGGCGGCCAGAGGCCGGACCGGTGCGAGTCCGACCAGGCAGCATCCCAGTTCCTGGAAGCCGGGCAAGGCGACGAGGTCGATACTCCAGCGTTCGCCACCCCAGGCCGTGAGGACCCGCCGCCGCGCCCGCTCGCCGCTCCTCCGAAGCTCCCGCATCTGCTCGACGACGAGGTCGAGAAGGGGGGCGGCCTGAGTGGTGCCGTCAAGGTGGGCCTGGGGGCGCTGGGCGTGGCGTTCGAGGGCGTCCTCCCCCCTCGCGTTGGCCCACAGGATCTCGCCGTCGGGACCGAGGAGCAAGCTGGCATCCGACTTCACCCCCAGGATCTGGGAGAGCGCCTCGACCTGGAGGAAGGCGTTGGCTCGCTCGGTGAGGGCCTGCAGGGCGCCCTCCAGGAGCGGCCGCATGGCGTCGAGGGCGGCCGGACTGGCGGCGGGACCGCCTCCTGTGCCGAAGAGCTCGCACACCGCTGGCGGGAGATCGACGAGGGGAAGATACAGAACCAGGCGCGGCCCCTGCTCGTCGCCCCAGGAGTAGGAGGTCGAAGCTCCACCCTTCGTGCTGAGCGTCAGACGCGAGCCGCGGGCGCCAGTCGCCCGGCAGAGTCCCTGGAGCAGGACGACCACGCCTGGATCCTCGGCCGGTGGCAAGACAGTCGACAGCAGGACCGGGGGGCGCACCACGAGGGCAGTCTACGTCCGGCTGGACGCCGGGTAAACACCGCTCGATCGGGGGCGGATGCCGAGCCCCGGGGCAGAGGGCTCGATGAGATCGCCTGGGCAGAGGGGCGTCGAGGCGGAAATCTGCACGGCGAAACCTGCGTATACTCCTTCGACTGGGAGGGGTTCCAGATGAGCGTTCCCGTGAAGACCGGCGTCCTGATCGGCGTCGCGTGTGTGGCGTGGACCTTCGTCATGGGTCTCACCGGCTGGTACAAGCACCCGGTTCTCCTCAACCTGTTCTGGGTCGTGGTCGCCATCGAGGTCGGCCTCCTGGTCTGGGGGTTGTGCCAGACCGCGGCGGTCAACACCTACTGGGCCCAGGTCGGTGCCGGCACCCTGGCATCGGCGGTCGCGGCGGCAATCATCTTCTGCGGCTCGGTGCTCTTCACCGCCATCGTCTTCCCACACTACTTCGAGGAGCTGCGGGAGATCCAGGCACAGATGCTGACGGCCCGCGGACAGACCGCCGACCAGATCGCAGCGACCCAGGCTCTCGCCGCGCCGTTCCAGACCCCCGTCGTCAACGCTGTCATGGGTGTCGTCGGCACGGTGGTCACGGGCTTCGTCGCATCTCTGGTGATTGCCGCCTTCCGTCACAAGAAGTAGTCCGGCGCCGCTGTCGCCGCTG
>DAONEV010000284.1:0-5799 GCA_035403265.1 Thermoanaerobaculaceae bacterium
TGCCTCAACTGCCACGAGCGGGTGCGGACCGCAAGCCCGAGGCTGCAACCGGTCCGCGACAGCAAGGCGACCGGCGCGGCCGTGCCGTGGGTGAAGGTGCACGACCTGCCCGACTACGTCTACTTCGATCACTCGGCGCACGTGAGCCGGGGCGTCGGCTGCGAGGAGTGCCACGGTCGCATCGACCGCATGGAGGTCGTGAGGCAGGTGGCGCCGCTTTCGATGGGCTGGTGCCTGGACTGTCACCGGGACCCCGACCCGCGGCTGCGCCCGGTCGAGGCGGTCACGGCGATGAGCTGGGCGCCGGCCGAGGATCGCCGTGTGCTCGGCAAGCGTCTGAAGGATGCCGCGGGGATCAACCCGTCCCAGCAGTGCTGGACGTGTCACAGGTAGGGGGGAGCCGTGGGGCGTGACTACTGGCGGAGCCTGGACGAGCTGGCTGGAAAGCAGGGCCGGCGCCCCGACCCCGAGCTGATCAAGTGGCTGGAGGATGAGGTGCCGCCGGCCAGCCGCAGGCACTTTCTGAAGCTGATGGGCGCCTCGCTCGGCCTGGCTGGCCTGACCTCCTGCCGGTGGCCGCGGGAGCTCATCGTGCCGTTCGCGAAGCGGCCCGAGGATCGCATCCCCGGCGTGCCGCAACAGTTTGCGACGATCATGGAAATGGGCGGGGCGGCGCTCGGGCTGCTGGTGACGAGCTTCGATGGACGTCCCACCAAGGTCGAAGGCAACCCGCTGCACCCGGCTAGCCTGGGCGGCACGCACCTGTGGGCGCAGGCCTCGATCCTGGAGCTGTACGCCCCCGATCGCTCGCGGCAGGTCCTGCACGAGGGCAAGCCGGCGAGCTGGGACGACTTCACGGCCTTCGTGGCCCAGAAGCGAAACGAGCTGGTGGCGACCCGGGGGCAGGGTCTGGTGGTGCTGGCCCAGGAGTCCTCGTCGCCCTCCCTGGCGGCCCATGCCGGGCGCCTGGCCGAGGAGTTTCCGGCTGCGGTCTGGCTGGTGGACGAACCGTGGTCCTGGCAGTCGCAGACGGCCACCGTCGCTCACTTTTCTGATGCGGCTCGGCGCTGGGTGCTGCACCTGGACAAGGCCCGGGTCGTCGTGACCCTTGATGCCGACGTGCTCTTTGCCCACCCGGACGCGGTGCGACACGCCCGAGGGTTCGCGAGCACCCGTCGGGGTGGCGAGTCCCAGAGTCGGTGGTATGTCGGGGAGGCGGCGCTGTCTCTCACCGGTGCGGCCGCCGATCACCGTCTGCCCGTTCCGGCTCGGCAGATTGGCGCGCTGGCGCTTCACCTCATCGAGGAGGTGGCCCGACTGGGCGTGAGCGTTCCTGGCGAGCTGCGCGGGCAGGTGCCGGCGACCGTCGTCGGGCTGCCGCCCGCCGAGCCGCTGCCGCCGCTGGCGGAGCCGGCGATGGCCTTCGTGCGCACCGCGGCCCGCGACCTGGTGGCACACCGCGGCGCGGGGCTGGTGGTGGCCGGCGCCGCGCAGACCGGCGCGCACCACGTCGCGTTGGCGCTCAACCTGGCGCTGGACAACATCGGCCGCACGGTGACACTTGCCCCGCTCGATGGCCTTGCAGCCGCGTCTGCGACCCGCATGGCAAGGCCCAGGATCGGCGGCGGCTCGCTCGGGGAGCTCTTCTCCCCGACCGCTGGTGGTCTGGGCGAGCTCGTGCAACTGGTGGAGCAGGGCGCGGTACGAACGCTGCTCGTCCTGGGCGGCAACCCGGCCTACACGGCACGTCCCGGCCTGCACCTCAAGGAGCTGTTGAAGGGCGTCCCCGTCGCTGTTCACCTCGGGCTCTATGCCGACGAGACGGCCAAGCTCTGCACCTGGCACCTGCCCCAGGCCCACTTCCTCGAGAGCTGGGGGGACGGTCGGGCGTGGGACGGGACGTTCGCGGTCCAGCAGCCCCTCATCGAGCCCCTGCACGGCGGCCGGACCGCTCTCGACGTGATCAGCTCATTCACGGATGCCGAGCCAGTCGGTGCCCATGAGCTGGTACGGCGGACGTTCGCCGCGAGTCTCAAGCCTGGCAATCTCGATCTCGCCTGGCAGCAGGCGCTACGGGACGGCGTGGTGGCGGGCAGCGCCCCGGTGGCGACCGTCCCGGGTTGGACACCCGCATCCATCTATCTGGCCGCGGCCCGACTGAACGCTCTCAGGGGAGCTGGCACCGAGGCGGCGGGTGGCCTGGAGGCGGTATTCGTGCCCGACTCCCGCGTCTGGGACGGTCGTTTCGCCAACAACGGCTGGCTGCAGGAGCTTCCGGACCCGCTGTGCAAGATCACCTGGGACAACGCCGCCCTGGTGGGGCCGGAGACGGCCGCCGCGCTCGGCGTCGAGCACGGGGACGTGGTGAAACTGTCACGCGGTGCGGCCTCGGTCGAGGCGCCGGTCTACGTGATGCCTGGCGTGGCGTCCGGGTCGGTGATCCTGCCCCTCGGCGGCGGTCGGACCGCGGCCGGCCAGGTTGGCAGCGGTGTCGGCTTCGACGCCTACCCGCTGCGTCCCGAGGGACCGGAGTCGTTCGGCGGCGAGCTCACGCTGAGCCGCACCGGCCGCCGGCACCTGCTGGCGTGCACCCAGGACCATCAGGACATCGACCGCGTGGGGTTCCGGGGCCGTGCGCTGCGGGTGTCGGAGCTTGTGCGGGAGCGAAAGGTCGTCGAGGCCGCGGCCGGCGAGACCGGCGAGCACGACGCGGAGCACGCCCCCATCTCCCACTCCCCCGAGCTCACCGGGGCGCACCAGTGGGCCATGGCCATCGACCTGACGGCGTGCACCGGCTGCAGCGTCTGCGCGCTCGCCTGCCAGGCGGAGAACAACATCGTGGTGGTGGGGAAGACGCAGGTGGCGCGAAGCCGCGAGATGGCCTGGCTGCGCGTCGACCGTTACTTCAGCGGGCCCCCGGGCTACCCCAGCGTGCATTTTGCCCCGGTGGCGTGCCAGCACTGCGAGAAGGCTCCGTGCGAGCAGGTCTGCCCGGTCGGTGCGACGATGCACAACGACGAGGGGCTCAACCAGATGGTCTACAACCGCTGCGTGGGCACCCGCTACTGCTCCAACAACTGCCCGTTCAAGGTGCGGCGCTTCAACTTCTTCAACTACACGAAGGACGTCCCCCACCTCCGGCGCATGGCGTTCAACCCCGAGGTGACGGTGCGCTCGCGCGGCGTCATGGAGAAGTGCACCTACTGCATCCAGCGCATCGAGCACGCGAAGATCAGCTCCAGGAACGAGAAGCGAGCGCTCCGCGATGGTGAGATCGTGCCGGCATGCGCCCAGGCCTGCCCGTCGGGCGCGATCGTCTTCGGGGACCTCAACGATCCCTCGAGTCGTGTCGCCTCGCTCCATCGCGAGGGCCGTTCCTACGTCATGCTGCCCGAGCTGGACATCGTCCAGCGGACCCGTTACCTGGAACGCCTGCGCAACCCGTCGCCCGACCTCGAGGAGGCGTGATGGCCACCGAGATCCTGGATAATGCCGCCGAGGATCCCGGCCGTCGCGCCACCCTGGTGCTGGGAGGCCACACCTTCACCACGATTACGGACAAGGTCTGCCGGGTCGTGGAGGACCGCACGCCACGAGCCTGGTGGATCGCCTTCGGGGTCTCCCTCGGGTTGACCGGGCTGTTCTTCTCCATGCTCGGCTACCTGGTGGTGACCGGCATCGGCGTCTGGGGCCTCAACATCCCGGCGGGCTGGGCGTTCGACATCACCAACTTCGTGTTCTGGGTCGGTATCGGCCATGCCGGCACGCTCATCTCGGCGATCCTCTTCCTGTTCCGCCAGAAGTGGCGCACCGCCATCAACCGGTTTGCCGAAGGGATGACGATCTTCGCCGTCATCTGCGCCCTGGTCTTCCCGACCATCCACACTGGCCGGCCGTGGTTCGACTACTGGCTCGTGCCGATCCCCAACCAGATGAAGATGTGGCCACAGTTCCGGAGCCCGTTGCTGTGGGACGTCTTCGCGGTCTCGACATACTTCGTGGTGTCGGCGCTGTTCTGGTTCGTCGGCATGATTCCCGACCTCGCGACCCTGCGCGACCGCGCCACGGGCAAGTGGCGCCGCATGATCTACGGGCTCCTGGCCCTCGGGTGGCGGGGCTCGGGCCGCCAGTGGCATCACTACGAGCGTGTCTACCTGCTGCTCGCGGGGCTCGCCACGCCGCTCGTCCTTTCGGTCCACTCGGTCGTGAGCTTCGACTTCGCCGTCTCGCAACTGCCGGGGTGGCACACCACGATCTTTCCGCCCTACTTCGTGGCCGGCGCCATTTTCGGCGGCTTCGCGATGGTCATGACGCTGCTCATCCCGATCCGCGCTGTCCTGAAGCTGCACGACATCGTGACCGCCCGGCACCTCGAGAACATGGCCAAGATCGTGCTGGCGACCGGCATGATGGTGGGCTATGCCTACGCCATGGAGTTCTTCATGGCGTGGTACTCGGGGAACCCCTACGAGCGCTTCGCCTTCGTCAACCGCGCTCTCGGACCGTACGCCTGGGCGTATTGGACGATGATCAGTTGCAACGTCATCGCGCCGCAGCTCTTCTGGTTTGAGAAGGCACGACGCAACCCGCTGACGCTCTGGGTGGTGGCGGTGCTCGTCAACGTCGGGATGTGGTTCGAGCGCTTCGTCATCATCGTCACCTCCCTGACCCGGGACTTCCTGCCGTCGAGCTGGGCGATGTTCGTCCCGACCTGGGTGGACCTCCTGACCCTCGCCGGCAGCTTCGGGCTCTTCCTCACCCTCTTCCTGCTCTTCGTGCGGTTCCTGCCGTCGTTCGCGATGGCCGAGGTGAAGTCGGTGATGCCCGAGGCCGGCCTCGAGCACGGCTCGCACCGGGGCCACGGCCAGTATTGGGGTGAGATCCCGCATCAGCACGACCACCAGTTCGAGGGAGAGAAGCCATGAAGCTCCCCTGGAAGCTCCCGCTCGTGCCCGAGCTGCCAGAGCCCGGTTCGCTCTGGGGGCTGCTCGCCGAGTTCGACGACGTCGACGCGGTGCTGGCCGCTGCCCAGAAGGTGCGCGACGCCGGGTTCGAGAGGTGGGACGTCCACGCCCCGATCCCGATCCACGGCCTCGACGAGGCGATGGGCATTCGCCCGACCTGGATTCCGGTCGGGGTGCTGGTCGGCGGCGTGGCCGGCGCGGCCGCGGGTCTCGGCCTGCAGTGGGCCACCAACGCCCTGGATTACCCGTTCCTGATCTCGGGAAAGCCGTTCTTCGGCCTTCCGGTGGCCATTCCGGTGACCTTCGAGCTCACCATCCTGCTGGCGGCGCTGGGGGCGGTGGGCGGGCTTTTCGTGGCCTGCGGCTGGCCGCAGCTCCACCATCCGCTGCTGGCGAACGAGCACTTCGCTCGCGCCTCCGCCGACCGCTACTTCATCAGCGTCGAGGCCGCGGACTCCCACTTCGACCCGACCAGGACCACCTGGCTGCTCGAGAACGCCGGCGCCAGGCGCGTCGAGGAGGTGCGAGCATGAGGGACCTGCCCCGCTGGGTGTGGCCGCTCGCCCTCACGACGACGATCCTGGCTCTGCTCCCGCTTGTCCTCATTGTGCGGGCGCGCCTGGTGCCCTCGACCGAGCCCCGCATCCACCTCATCCAGGACATGGGCAGTCAGCCGAAGTACAAGCCCCAGGCCGAAAGCCCGCTCTTTTCCGACAGCCGGGCGATGCGCCCGCCGGTGGCGGGCACGGTGGAGCACAGCGCGATCGTCGACAACCCGGCCCTGACGCGCGGCAAGGACGGCGAGCGCTGGGTGGACGTGCTGCCGGTGGTCGTC
>DAONEV010000285.1:0-5780 GCA_035403265.1 Thermoanaerobaculaceae bacterium
AGGCCGAGTACGGGCCACTGCGTGAGCAGGAGCAACGACTGGTCAAGATGCTGGAGTTGATCCGTATCGAAGCGTTCATCACGCGGGTGGGTGGGCGGTGGCCCGGGCGGCCTGAGAAGGACCGGCGTCCGCTCGCACGGGCATTCGTCGCCAAGGCGGTCTACGGCTTTCCGACGACGCGGGCGGCGCTCGAGGCATTGGCGACGACCGCGAACCTGCGGCATCTTTGCGGCTGGGAGCGGCGTGGCGAGGTGCCGAGCGAGGCGTCCTTCTCGCGGGCCTTCGCGGCCTTGGCGGCAAGCGAGCTGCCGCAGCGGGTGCATGCGGCGCTGATCAACACGTACCAGCAGCCGAGGTTGGTCGGCCACGTGTCGCGTGATGCGACAGCCATCGAAGCGCACGAGAAAGCGGCACCCCGGGTGCGTGCCGAGACGACCGTACCCGAGGCCCCGCGACGCCGCGGTCGGCCGCGCAAGGGTGAGCAGCGCCTTCCCAAGCCGATGACACGACTGCAGCGGCAGGCGGCTGGCCTCGAGCTGACGGCGGTGCTGGCGGAGCTGCCCCAGGTGTGCGACTTCGGCTGCAAGCGCAATAGCGATGGCAAGACCGCGCACTGGCGAGGGTACAAGCTCCACATTGATTGGGCGGATGGGGAGATCCCAGTCTCCTGTTTGCTCACCTCGGCGTCGGTGCATGACAGCCAGGTGGCCATCCCCTTGGCGACGACGAGCGCGTCGCGGGTGACGAACCTGTACGACGTCATGGACTCCGCCTATGACGTCAAGGAAATCCGGGAGCACAGCGTGAAGCTCGGGCACCGTCCAATCATCGAGCCCAACTCGAGGCGGCATCTCATCCGCCCCGAGATGGAGCCAGCCCAGGCTCGCCGGTACCACGAACGCACCACCGCTGAGCGCGGCAACGCGCGCCTCAAGGACCAGTTCGGAGCCCGCACCGTGCGTGTCCGCGGCGCGGTCAAGGTCATGGCCCACCTCATGTTTGGCATCCTCGCGCTGACCGCGGACCAGCTTCTCCGCTTGACCGGATGGCAGCTCGCCCTGCGCCGACAACCCAAGTGCCTGCACCGTCCCTGGCCGGGGTATGCGCGTCCCATGCTTCCGCAGCCCCATTTCCATCACACCAGCCTCGACGCGGTGCGCCTCAGCGCCCCACAGCTCTCCCGCTCCGGCCCCCACCGTTGTTTTGCAAGAGGCTCAGCAAATCAGCTAATGAGCAAATCAGCAAAGACAGATTCGCTATTGAGTTGCCGAATTGCTGATTCGCTGACTTGCTGGAGGGGAGGGCGGGACGGGCTTGCATCGATGTTGCTTTGCTATACTGCGCCGGTCCGGCTCGAATGCATGGACGCGCGGGGCCCCGCACGACGCCCCCACGGAGGAGGAAACCATCGCTGACGAACGCGATCGAACACGAATCAACGAGATGATCCGGCTCACGCCGGTCCGCCTCGTCGATGCCGACGGCTCCCAGGTCGGCATCGTCCCCGTCGAGGAAGCCCTGGCGCTCGCCCGCACCCGCGGGCTCGATCTCGTCGAGGTTGCACCCACCGCCCGCCCCATCGTCTGCAAGATCATGGACTGGGGCAAGTACCGCTACGAGCAGGAGAAAAAGGCCCGGGTGGCGCGGCGCAAGGAGCATCAGATCGAGATCAAGGAGATCAAGTTCCGACCCGGAGTCGCCGATCACGACTTCCACACCAAGCTCGGACTGGTCCGCAAGTTCCTCGAGCAGGGCAAGCACGTGAAAGTCACCATCATGTTCCGCCGCCGCGAGATGCGTCGCCCCGAGAACGGCTACGAGGTGATGGAGCGTATCAAGGTGGAGCTTGCGGACATGGTGCGCCTCGAGCGCGATGTCGGCGCCCTCGAGGGTCGTGATCTGACCATGGTCCTCGCGCCGCACCGCAAGAGCGCCTGACCCCCACGAGCCCCCAGAAAGGAGTCCGAAGATGGCCAACGGCACGGGTGTGATTCGAATCGCTCCCAATGAGGTCCACGGAGTTCTCGCTCAGCACATGCTGGTGGATGGATTCCACATCGTGCCGGATCTTCAGCACTCCCACGGCTCGTATCTGGTGGACGCCCGGGACGGTAGGGCCTACCTGGACCTCTTCTCCAACTTCGCCTCCCAGGCGCTGGGCTGGAACCACCCAGGTTTCTCGGACCCCGAGTTCCGCGAGCGCCTGCTCCTGGCCGCCCTCCACAAGCCGGCCAACTCGGACCTTTACACTTGCTTCTTCGCCGAGTTCATCGCCACCTTCGCCCGCATCGCGGTGCCAGACAGCCACAACCGGCACATGTTCGTCGTCGAGGGCGGTGCTCTCGGAGTGGAAAACGCGCTCAAGGCCGCCTTCGACTGGAAGGTCCGGCGCAATCAGTCCCGCGGCCTCAAGGGCGAGTTCGGCTCCAAGGTGATCCACTTCAGGCAGTCGTTCCACGGCCGCACCGGCTACACCCTCTCGCTCACCAACACGGCGGACCCCCGCAAGCACGCCATGTTCCCGAAGTTCGACTGGCCTCGCATCTCCAACCCCAAGATCGTCTTTCCCCTGGCGGACCACCTCGTCGAGGTGGCCGACGCCGAGGCACGTGCGGTGGCCGAGATCGAGGCCGCGGTGGCCCGGCACGGCGACGACATCGCTTGCCTGATCATCGAGCCGATCCAGGCCGAGGGCGGCGACCGCCACTTCCGGCCGGAGTTCCTGCAGCGCCTGCGACAGCTCGCCGATCAGCACGAGTTCCTGCTCATCTTCGACGAGGTCCAGACTGGCCTTGGCCTCACCGGCGACATGTGGGCCTGGCAGGGCCTCGGCGTCGAGCCCGACATCTTCTCCTTCGGCAAGAAGGTGCAGGTTTGCGGCATCTGCGCCAACTCGCGCATCGACGGCGTTCCGGACAACGTCTTCCACGTCTCGTCGCGCATCAACTCGACCTGGGGCGGAAACCTCACCGACATGGTGCGCGCCACCCGCGTCCTCGAGATCATCGAAGCCGACAACCTCCTGGCCAACGTGCGCACCCAGGGCGAGCGCCTGCTCGGGCGCCTGCACGAGCTCGCCGGGGAGTTCCCCGATCTCGTCGACCAGGTTCGGGGGCGAGGAATGATGATCGCATTCGACCTGCCCGACCAGGCCCAGCGCAACGAGCTGGTGGTGGCGGCCCGTGACCGCAGCCTGCTGCTGCTGCCGTGCGGCGAGAAGACGATCCGCTTCCGCCCCTACCTGGACCTCAACCAGGACGACGCCGACAAGGCCATGGACCTGCTGGCGGACTCGCTGCAGGCAATGCGGCGTCCCTACGCCGGCAAGGCCGCCGAGACGAGCACGAAGTAGCCCCGTCTCCCTCGCATGCGGGCAGGGATCGGGACTCGAGAGATCGCGCCTCACCCTGTGATCTCGGGGGGATTCCTTTCAGCTCCCGACCTCCGACTCCCGCCCTTCCGCGGGGGGTAGCCGTACTGACGGGGCACGCCTACAATGGCGACAGTTCGACAAAGGAGCAGCGCCATGTCCTCCGATCTGCCCCCGATCCCACCCGAGCCTCCCGTCCCCGGCGGGTTCGGCCCGACGCTTCTTCCACCGCCTCCGCCCCCACCCTTCGACGGTACCGTGCCGCTGCCGCCCGAGACGCCGGCCGCGCTGCCCTGGGAGCAGCCAGGCTACCCGTTCCTCGAAGGTCTCTATGAGACCGCCAAGCTCTTCCTCACCGACCCGACCGCAGCGTTCTCGCGCATGCAGGTTGGCGGCGAGCTGGGCCGGCCGCTCGTTTACGCCATCATCTTCGGTTGGCTGGGGACGATTGCCGGGCAGGTCTACAACATCGCCCTGGGCGGTGCGATGTGGAAGCTGCTGCCGCAGTTCTCCCAGGAGGGGGACTTCGCCTCCAACACGTTGATCAACGTCGGGTTCATGGTCGTGGCGCCGCTGTTGATCCTCGTCGGCATCTTCGTGGGTGGCGCCATCTACCACCTGTTCCTGATGCTGTACGGTGGCGCCAACGCCGGCTTCGGTGCCACCGTGCGGGTCCTCTGCTACGCCAGCACCGTGCAGGTCTTGCAGGTGCTGCCCCTGTGCGGCGGGATCATCGGCGCCGTCTGGGGCATCGTCCTCCAGATCGTCGGGCTCGCCATCGCCCACCGCACCACCCGCGGCAAGGCCGCCGCAGCCATCCTGACGCCGATGCTTCTGTGTTGCGTCTGCCTGATGGTCCTGGGCGTCGTCTTCTTCGCCAGCATCGCGGCCATGCTGGGCAAGATGCGGTGAGGTGGCGTCCGGCCACCACCGAGGAGCGACAGCTTGCCTGGTTGTGGGCCGCCGCCGCGGCGGCCTCCGTTCTGTTGTGGCGGTTCTGGTTCCTGCTTGCGCCGCTGATGCCCGCCTGCCCGCTACGGACCCTCACCGGGGTCCCCTGCCCGACCTGCGGCTCGACCCGGGCCGGCCTGGCGCTGCTGCACGGTGAGCTGCTGAACGCCCTCCGATTCAACCCGCTGGCGACCCTGGCCGCCGTCGCCTTCCTGCTCGGAGGCGCGCTCGTTCCGGTCTGGGTTGGATTGGTCCGGAGAGTGCCCGAGCTTCCCTTTCGCTGGCCACCGGGGCTCCGCGTCGCCGTGCCGGTCGCAATCGTCGCCAACTGGCTCTGGCTCCTCATCGCCGGCGTCTGACCCCACCCGCCGGCCGGCAGCCGACAGGCAGAGGCACGACTCACCCACGCCACGGCTCGAGGCTGGCTGGGGGGGTACTCGCGAGTCTGGACTGGGCGGGAGTCAGTGCGTGACGCGGGACCCGGGCTTCACCACGGGCACGCCGGCCGCGCAGAGCGGGCAGCTCTCCGGCGCGTAGTTGGGTATCTCCAGGGTCAGCAAGGCAGTGTAGGGAAGGGGTGCGAACGGGTTCTCCCCGCCCGAGCGGTTGACCATCGAGGCGACGCCGACGACGACGCCGTCCTGCCGGCCCACCACCTCCATGACCTCCCTCGTGGAGCCGCCCGTGGTGACCACGTCCTCCACCACCAGCACACGCGTGCCCGCCTCGATGTGAAAGCCCCGCCGCAGCGCCATCGCGCCGTCGGCGCGCTCGGTGAAGAAAAACGGCACGCCGAGTGCCCGTGCCACCTCGTGGCCAATGATCACACCGCCGAGGGAAGGGGAGACGACAAGCTGCGCCGCCTCGTTGCGGGCCCGGGCCGCGAGCTGCCGGCCGGCCACCTCGGCGCGGGCCGGCTCGGCCAGGTAGACCGCGCACTGCAGGTAGCGCGTCGAGTGCAAGCCCGAGGAGAGTCGGAAGTGCCCCTCCAGAAGGGCGCCGGCGGCGGCCATGTCGTCCAGCGTGATGGAGTGCATCAGTCCTCCCGCTTCAGGTGGTAGGCTTCGATCTTCTTGTAGAGATTGGAGCGCGGCGTCTGGATGGCCCGAGCCGTGGCGGCCACGTTCCAGCCGTGCTGCTGGAGTTTCCGCACCAGATAGGCTCGCTCGGCCCGCTCCTGAAAGTCGGTGAGAGTCGCTGCGGCGAAGACTCCGTCGTCCTCCCGAGCCTCGCCGCCACCCGGAAGCAGGTCGATGCGGTCGATCTCGTCCTCCAGTTGCATGATCACAGCCCGCTCGACGATGTTCTTGAGCTCTCTGACGTTGCCCGGGAACGGGTAGCTCGCGAGCTGCCGCAGGGCGTCGGCCCCCCAGTGCTTGAGACGTCGGTTGTACTCCTCGCAGGCGAGCCTCGTGAAGTGCTCGACGAGGGGTGGGATGTCGTCCGAGTGGGTGCGTAG
>DAONEV010000286.1:0-5777 GCA_035403265.1 Thermoanaerobaculaceae bacterium
CGCCGTTGCCCTGGGCGAACTGGCGCCACGCGCGGTTGACCTGGACGATCTCGCCAGACGGGCTGACCACGGCGACCGAGCTGCTCAGGGAGTCGATGATCGACTGCGTGAGCTTCTCGGTGGCCCGGAGGTCCGACTCGGCACGGCTTCGTTCCAGTCGGGTCTCCGCCAGGTTCAGGGCGCCGCGAACGGCCAGCGGGAGACGCGACATCCGGTCCTTGAGCACGTAGTCCCAGGCGCCCGCCTTCATGCACTCGACGGCGGTCTCCTCGTTGATCGACCCCGTGTAGACGATGAACGGAATGTGCGGCACGCGGGCCAGGGCGAGCTCCAGCGCAGCCATTCCGGTGAAGGCAGGCATGGAGTAGTCGGAGAGGATGAGGTCGGGCAGGAAGTCGGCCAGGGCCGCGATGAACTCGCCCTCGGTCTCGACGCGACGCCAGAGCAGGTCGACCCCTGCCTTCCGCAGGGTACTCGTCGCCAGCTCGGCGTCCTCGGCTGCGTCCTCGACGATCAGGACCCGCAAGGGCTCGGACATGCCACCTCCCCGCTTCAGCCCGGCGGCTGATTGATGAGCAACCAGTACAGGCCCACGTGTGCCATCGCCTCGGCAAAGCTCTCGAACTCCACCGGTTTGACCACGTAGGAGTTGACACCCAGCGCGTACGCCTGCTGGATGTCCGGCTCCTCTCGGGACGATGTCACGACCACCACCGGAATGTGCCGCAGGTGCTCGTCGGCGCGGATGCTCTCGAGCACCTCGAGGCCTGAGACCTTCGGGAGCTTGAGGTCGAGGAGGATTACCCGCGGCGTCAGCCCATTCGGACGACCGACGTGCCTGCCCCGCCCGAAGAGGTAGTCGAGTGCCTCCGCGCCGTCTTCGACCACCGTCACGGGGTTCGCAAGGTTGGCGTGTCGCAACGCACGTACCATGAGCTCGGCGTCGGTCGGGTTGTCTTCCACGATCAGGATGTCACAGGGTCTTGCTTGCATCACTCACCCCCTCCGGGTGCGGGTAGGGTGAAGGAGAACGTCGAGCCTTTGTCCATCTCGCTCGTCGCCCACACCCTCCCGCCGTGCCTCACGACAATCCGCTGCACGAGCGCCAGACCCACGCCGGTACCTGGAAACTCCTTCGAGCTGTGCAAGCGCTGGAATACGCCAAAGAGCTTGCCGACGTACCGCATGTCGAAGCCCGCGCCGTTGTCCCCGACGTGATATTCGAGCTCGCTGCCGCGATGCTCCCCATCCACGAAGATGCGTGGCCGTTCGCGGTGGCTCGTGAACTTCAGGGCGTTGCCAAGCAGGTTCTCCCACACCTGACGCAGGAGGGCCGCGTCCCCCACGGCGGCCGGGAGCTCGCCCAGCTCGAGCTCGACCCGGCGTGGGGCCCCACCTGCGGTCAGCTCGAGGAACACCGACTCCGCGAGCGCCCGCATGTCCACCGTGACCTGCCGAATCTCGGCCCGGCCGACGCGCGAGAAGGCCAGCAGGTCGTCGATGAGCTGACCCATGCGGCGGGTACTGTCCCGAATCACGCCGAGGAGACGATGGCCCTCGCCGTCGAGGGTGGTGGCGTGATCCTCCACGAGCATGCGCGAGAATCCGTCGATGGCCCGCAACGGTGCCCGCAGGTCGTGCGACACCGAGTAGGCAAACGCCTCCAGCTCCTTGTTCGCCACCTCGAGCTGGGAGGTGCGCTCGACGACCCGCCGCTCCAGCTCTTCGTTGAGCCGGTGAAGCACCTCCTCCGCCCGCTTGCGCTCCGTGATGACATCGAATACCGCCACGAAGTGATCCTGAGTCGGTCGGTACACCGCGATAGAGAACCACATCTTGAGCGCCTCGACCCAGGTCTCGAAGCGTTCCGGAATGCCTGTTCGAGCCACTCGGCCGTACCTCTCGAAGAGCTCCGGGTCGGCCTCGCGGATGCCTGGGATGACCTCGCTGACCGGCTTCCCGGCCACGTCCTTGAGGCCGGTCAGGACACTGAAAGCGCCATTGACGGCCAGGTACACGAAGTCCAGGGGCCGGTCCCCGTCGAAGATCATGCGGCAGTATGCGAAACCGTTGAGCATGTTGTCGAACAGAGAACGGTAGCGTTCCTCGCTGGTACGCAGCGCCTCCATCGCTTGCCGGCGCTCGGTGACGTCCTGGAAGGTGCCCCGCAGGCCGGCGACGCGGCCGTCCCTGGTGATCGGAACGCCGACAGTCCGTACCCACCTGTGAGCTCCCTCGGCGGTGGTCAGCTCGAGCTCCAGGTCGTAGGGGGTGCCATCGGCGGTCGCCCTCGTGATCGCCGCCTCGATGCGTTCCCGCGACTCTCCCGTGTAGAAGCTCAAGCCGATCGCCTGATTGGTCGGTTCGGCGGGATCGAGGCCGTGGATCCTGGCGACCTCGTCGGTCCACGTGCCGACGCCGGTCGCCACGTCGAACTCCCAGCCGCCGATCCTCGCCAGTCGGCTCACGTCGCGCAGGAGCACGTCCTGCTTCTCCAGCGCCTCCCTGGCCGCGGCCGAGTCGAGCGCGAAACCGAGGTCTCCGGCGAGCTCGGTCAGCAACGCCTCGATCTCGGTGTCGAATGCTCCGGCCTCGCCGGCGTAGAGCGTCACAGCGCCAGGCTCGCTTCCGGCCAACTGCAGCGGTATCGTGGCGCAAGACCTGAACCCGCGCGCCCGTCCCGCTTCGAGCCACGGCTTCATACGGCCGTCGTGCTCCCAGTCGTTGACCACGACGACTCGTCGCTCGCGGATGGCCGTCCCGGCTGGACCCCTGCCGAGATCGACGTCGTCGAACCGGATGGTGACCTCCTGCAAGTAGTCGGTTCCGGCTCCGGCCCACGAGATGGGTTTCACGACACCGGTGACGGGGTCGGCAACCCCGATCCACACCATGCGGAACCCGCCGTGCTCGACGAGGATCGAGCACGTTCCGGCGAGCAGCTCGTCGCGCCGGCGCTCGCGCACGATGAGCTGGTTGACCTCGCTGATTGTCCGCAGGAGCTGGTTGAGACGCTGAATGCGCAGCTCAGCTCGTCTCCGCTCGCTGATGTCGCGGACGATGGCGAGGAACCGGCCGTGAGGCCTATCATCGACATAGCTGGACGAGACCTCCACCGGAAAGGTCGTCCCGTCCTTTCGGACGTGCTCCGTCGTCAGCTCGAACCGGCCTGAGGCCGCGATGGCATCGAGCGTTGCCGGGATGCTCTGCCGCTCTTCCGGCCGGCGAAGCTGCGCAATGGTCATGCGGGACAGCTCCAGGGCCGAGTAGCCATACATTGCCTCGGCGCGGCGATTGGCTTCGATGATCGCACCATCGCGGGACATGTAGAGCACCGCATCATTGGCCAGGTCGAGGAGCCGGACGAGACGGGCCTGGCTGCGTGCCAGCGCGAGCGCCCGCCGATCGCCGGCGCGCTGCCACAACCCGTAGATCGCACCGGCCAGTACCAGCGTGAAGGCAAGCAGCAGTGCCCCAATCCCGGCGAGCCAGCGATGGAACGACTCCAGCACCTCGGCCTCGTCGATCTTGACCACCAGACCCCAGGGGGCGTTCTTCAACGACCGCGGCGCCGCCAGAATTGCAACCCCCCGGTAGTCGACGTAGCGGGCAAAAGTCTCGTTCCCTCGTAGCGCCGCAGCCCCACCGAAGTGCGCCGTTGCCATAGACTGCCGAACGGTCAGCGGTCGTGCGGACCGGTGCCGCAATGGTGTGATGAACACGGCGTCGTCGCCGTCGCGCTGGAGCAGCACCGTCTCGCCCGTCCGGGACACGTCGGGCCGATGCGCGAGAAACGGATACAACCAGAGTTGGGGATCGGAGGTGAGCACGACCACGCCTACCGCCTTGGCCTGCTGTGAGGCGGTGATCACCGGTGCCGCGAACGCCACCACCGGCGCGTCCCCATGCCGATGTGCCTCGACGACCGGCACTCCTCTCGCAAGGCACCGCTGCGCGACGGCAGCACACGCCGGATCGAGAGCTTCCTCCCGGTGGACGGCCCCGACCACGGTCAGATCGCGGTCGAGAACGATAGAGTTCTGAAAGTCGTGGACTCGCATGAACTCGCCGAGGAGCGCGTCGAGGTGGGCTCGCTGCGCGACGGGAGCCTCTCGCGATGGCACATCCCTGTGTGAAAGAAGCTGCGCCACCGTCGGATAGCCGGCGACGATGCGGGCATCTGCAATGGCAGCGGCCAGCCAGAGGTCGACCGCGGCCCGGCGGTCGTCGGCCATCGCCTCACGTTGGGCGCGCCACTGATCGATGAACCGCTCTCGTTCCCGGGGGGCGACGACCAGAAAGCTGTAGAGCGCGATGCCAACGAGCGCGGCTCCGACGATGGTCAACAAGAACGCCCAGCGGACCTTGGGTAGGTCGTGGCCGAGGTTGTCCCCCCGGGGATGGCGGCTTTCCAGCGGCCTTTCCATTACTCCCATTGTGGCACCGGCTTGCGAATTGTAAAGCTGAAGATCAGAACGAGCTCTCCGTCGCCATCCGCTCCGCAGCCAGATCGAATCGAAGCTGCGACCACCGTGACCCCAGAGGACCTTCCGAGCCGGGTCGTCATCATGTGATCGGTGTCGGGGCCAAGAAAGCGGACTGAAGCGCCGAGGCGGCACACGATGTGCCTCGGCGGGGCTCTCCCTATCGTGGAGATACTGTCAAGGGAACGACACTACCGCCTGGAAGGGACCTTCCTTGCCAGACTGGGCTTCGGACCCAGGGTGCCGACTCTTCGGGCGATCCAGGAACTCCTCACTCGCACGGCCCCAAGACGACCGGGCCCTGCCCGCCGTGAGATGATGCGTTGTCGCCTTTGGGGGAGGATGCCCGTGACGAGCAGACACTCCAGCCGGTCATTCACGGTGGCCTTGATCCTGACTGCCATCGTTGGCGGGCCTCACGTCGCTGGCGCGGCCCGCGCGTATGTCACCAACCTGAAGGACGGCTCGATCTCGGTCATCGACACCGGCAGCAACACGGTCGTCGACACGATCAACTTTGCGTTGGGAGGCGTCTACCCTCTGGGTGTCGCCGTGAACGCCTCCGCCACCAGGGTGTGGGTGACGCACCTCGGGAGCAACCAGGTCTCGGTCATCGACACCGCCAGCGACTTCAGCGCCTCGGGGTACATCAGCGTCGGCAGGGCGCCCTGGGGTGTCGCGGTCAACCCGGCGGGCACTCGGGCGTGGGTCGCGAATAGCGAGGACAACACCGTGTCGGTCATCGACGGCGGGTCGTACGCCGTGATCCACACGATCGCTGTCGGCAAGGACCCGGCCGGGGTGGCGGTCAGCCCCTCCGGCACTCGCGTCTTCGTGACCAACCGGGGTGACAACACCGTGTCGGTCATCGACGCTGCAGCCTCCTCGGTCGTCGGCACGATCCCGGTGGGCAACGGCCCCGCCGGCGTGGTGGTCGACCCGACAGGCATCAGCGTCTACGTGACCAACCAGTTTGGCAACTCCGTCTCGGTGATCGACGCCGCAGGCGGCGCGGTGGTCGCCACGATCCCGGTCGGCGCGTTCCCGCGCGGCATTGCGACCAACCCCTCGGGCAGCCGCGTCTGGGTGGCCAACTACAACGGCAACAGCGTGTCCGTCATCGACACCGCGACCAACACTGTGGTGGGCGCCCCGATCCCGGCCGGCGGTGGGCCGATCGGCATCTCGCTCGACCCGACCGGCAGTCGCGCCTACGTCGCCAACAACACCGGCAACTCCGTGTCGGTGATCGACACGGCCACGCTCGCGGTGGTGGGTGCGCCGATCCCGGTC
>DAONEV010000287.1:0-5770 GCA_035403265.1 Thermoanaerobaculaceae bacterium
ACGCTCGCCGCGATCGGCCGGTCGTTCACGGACATCTGGTCCCCGCACCGGGCCCACACCTCCCCCAACGCCAGCTACTCGGCCACGTACGGCGACGAGTGGAAGCTGCTGGGGCGCCCGCTGGGTGTGATCCAGTCGTGGAGCCTGGCCCGCTCGTTTAGCGACATCGAGGAGGCCCAGCGCTTCTTCATGGCCGCGAGCGACACGCTCTACGACTACGCCGTCCGTCGCAGCACGGCCTCGGCGCTGCTGGGTGGCACGTCGGGGTTCAGCTACCGCGTCTCGCGGAACCACACGGTGCACCTGCGCGGGCTGTACACCCGGAGCTCCGACGACGAGGTGAGGACCTTCGAGGGGCCTGACCACAACCGCACGGAGGCGACCAGCGGGACCTGGATGGTCTACCGCAACACCCGCCTCCTGTACGTGCAGCGGAACATCGTCTCGGGCGCCCTCGAGGGGGAGCACCACTTCCCCGGCCTGCGCGGGGCCGACGTGGACTGGAGGTTCAGCCGCTCGCGCGCCAAGCGCCTCCAGCCCGACCGTCGCGAGCTGACCTATGACCGTGTCTACTACTTCCCCGGCGATACCGAGCACTGGGTCCTGGGTTCGTCGGGCAGCCGCGAGTACGGCGACCTGTGCGATGACGGGTGGGGCACGACGGTGAGCGGCTCACTGCCCTACGGCCTCGGCCGGATGGGCCACGGCCGCGTCGTGCTCGGCTACGATCGGCAGACCAAGTCCCGTCACAGCTCCTATCGCCGGTTCAACGTCCATCCTGGTTCGGGCACGGACCGCGAGGGAGGCGCCGAAACCGTCTTCGATCCAAGCACATTCGACGGCTCCAGCTCCACCGCCTGGGTGGAGGAGGCCACGCTGGACATCGACAACTACCGCGCCAGCCAGCGTGTCAGTGCGGGCTATCTGAGCGTGGACGTGCCCCTGGGCGCGCACCTGCGGACGAACCTGGGCGTGCGCGCCGAGCGCGGCTTCCAGAACGTGCAGACGTTCGATCTGTTCGAGCCCGGCAAGATCACCCGCGAGGGCCGGCTCGACAATCTGGACTGGCTCCCCGCCGCGAACCTCACCTGGGACGCGGGCGTGGCGGTGAACCTGAGGCTGGCCGCCAGCCGTACGCTCTCGCGGCCGGATCTGAACGAGCTGTCGCCCAGCCCCTCGCTCGAGTACAACGGAGGCATGCAGGTGGCGGGAAACCCCGACCTCCGCCGCGCCACGATCGACAACTACGATGTCCGGATCGAGGCGTTCCCGGCGTTGTCCGAGGTGCTGGCTGCCGGGTTCTTCTACAAGCGGCTGCACCAGCCCATCGAGCAGGTCATCGCCGGCGGTACTCCGCTGCTGCTGGTCCCGCGCAATTCCGACCACGGCACCAACGTGGGCGTCGAGCTCGAGGCGCGCACGAGCCTGGGCCATCTCCGGGATCGCCTGGACCACTTCTCCCTGAACGCCAACGTGTCCTGGATCTCCTCCCGGGTGTACTTGAAGCCCCAGGTCTCGAAGCTCGGATCGGAGGAGCATCCACTCCAGGGCCAGGCTGCCTACGTGGTCAACGCCGCGTTGGACTACGCAAGCTCCGATGGGCGGCTCGACCTGAGCGTACTGCTGAACGCGACCGGCCGGCGGCTGCGCACACTGGGGATCGAACCGCTCCCCGATGTCTACGAACAGCCCGTCACGAGCCTCGACGCGAGCGTGAACTGGAGCCCGGCGCGAAGCCTGCGCGTGAAGCTGGCCGGCAAGGACCTCCTGGGGCACGTCGTCCGGCAGCTCCAGGGGGCCCGTGAGGTCTCCCGCTACCGCACGCGGCCGGGGGTCTCGCTCACGTTCGGGTACGGCTCATGAGGCCATCCACGGCGCGGCGGACGATGGCGGCTCGTCGCCGGGGCGGGACCCCGGCCCGGGTGCTCGCGGGACTGGTCGGCCTCGCTCTGCTCACGCTGGGGGCGGCGAAGAGCCCGATTCCGGAGCCGAGACCGGACAGCGTCCCGCCGCGCCGCCCGGTCTCGGTCAAGGACTCTCCCGGCTACGTCCCGCTGCTGGACCCGGAGTCGCTGTCGGTCGCGCTCGGCCGCCGCACGAACGCGCCGCGGGTGAGCCGGCGATTCGCCGGCGGCGCGGCGAGTCTCGACGATCTGGGTCGGGCAATCTGTCGCGCGTTGCATCATGCGAGTCGGGACTCGCTCACGGGCCTCTGCGTGAGCCAGCGCGAATTCTGCGACATCCTCTGGCGCGAGTTCCCGCAGAGCCGGCCGGCGACCGGGATCCCGTGCGGCGACGCGTGGTTCTTCGTGATGACCCGCAACCGCAAGGGCTGCACGCAGGCGGTGCGCGATCTGGGCGGCCGGTACTACGAGCTGCTGCACGTGCAGGCCGACTCGATCGCCCGCTATCGGAACTTCCGGCTCTACAGCCGGCTCACCCTGGTCGTCCGTGGCGATGCCAACGACACGCTGCGCTGGGGCTGGGTGAAGGCCGTGGCGGAACGCAAGGGATCGTTCAAGATCTTCAGCGTCAGGGACTGACGCGAGCCCGGCCGTGCGTCACGAGGCAGCGCCCGACGGCCGCGCCGCTTCCCGCGGCATCTCCACGCGGAAGCAACTGCCCTCGCCCACGCGGCTGCGGAGCGTCACTTCTCCGCCGTGCAGCCCGGCGATGTGCTTCACGATCGCCAGCCCGAGCCCCGTGCCCCCCTGCTGGCGCGACCGCGCCTTGTCCACCCGGTAGAAGCGCTCGAAGACGCGCGGCTGATCCGTCGCCGGGATGCCGCAGCCGGTGTCCTCCACCTCGCACCAGATTCGCCTGCCCGATTCCCCCGCCCGCACTCGCACCGAGCCGCGCTCGGTGTACTTCAACGCGTTGTCGAGCAGGTTGGCAAGCATCTGCTCGACGAGCCGGAGATCGGCGGTCATCGGCAGCGGCGGACCCGGCTCGACGGCGAGCTCGATCCTTGCACGGGCCGCCCGCGCCTGGAAGGTCGCCGCCTGTCGGGCGAGGACCTCGCGCAGATCGAAGCCCTCGGGGTGCAATCGTGCGCCACTGCGTTCCAGATCCGCCAGCGTCAGCAGGTCCTGGGCAATGGCCTCGAGCCGCACCGCCTGGTCCCTGATGACGCGCACGAACCGCTCGCGGTTCTCCGGATCCTCGAGTCCGCCATCCAGGAGGGTCTCGGCGTAGCCGCGCAGCGAGGTCAGCGGCGTGCGCAACTCGTGGGAGACGTTCGCCACGAAGTCCCGGCGGACACGGTCCAGGCGTTCGGCTTCCGAGAGGTCGTGCAACACGAGCAGGACCGGGCGGTCATCGGATGTCCCGAGCGAGGTTGCCGTGGCGTGCAGGAGCCGCTGATCACCCGTCCACAGCCGGAGATCCGCCTCCTGGGTGCGCTCGCCCTCGCCCGCGGACTGCACCAGCCGATCCAGTTCCGAAGAGCGCACGAACTCCGGCAGCGGCATGCCCTCCTCCGCCGGGAGCGGGGCGCCGATGAGCTCGGCGAACCTGCGGTTCATGCGCACGATCCGGCCGGCACCGTCCACCAGGGCCACGCCGTCCGACAGGTGCGCCAGGATCCGTTCTCGCTCGTCGCGCTCGCGCTCGAGCGCCGCGAGCCGGATCTGGGCCTCGGCCGCCATGTCGTTGAGCGCGCGTCCCAGCCGACCCAGCTCGTCGGCCGGCTGCTCCAGGGCCCGCGCGGTGCGATCTCCGGTGCCCAACCGCCGCGCCACGGCCTCGAGCTGGCGCACGCGCCGCGCCTGCCGCGCGGCCACCCAGAACACCAGCGGCACACTGAGAAGGAGCGCCAGCGCCCCGGAGATCAGGGTGAGCCGCAGCAACGACGCGTCGAGGGCACGCACCGCGACGAGCGGCTCGGCCAGACGCACCGCCGCGACCCGTCCGCCCGCCGCCCCCGGAACCGCCACGTACACCAGGTCCACGCCGATGGTGTGGCTGTGCCTCAGGGAGCGCCCGACGTGGCCATGCAGCGCGGCGGCGACTTCCGGTCGCGCAGCGTGGTTCTCGACCCGAGCCAACCGCCCGGCCGGGACGTCGGAATCGCCGAGCACTCGCCCCGCGCTGTCCACGAAGGTGACCCGGTATCCCAGCGTTCGGCCGAGACGGGCGGCCAATGCCCCGTAGTCGTCGTCCCGGGGCAGTCCGGTCGCAACCTGCCGGCCCGCCTGCTCCAGACTCGCGGCCGTCCGCCCCGCCACCCACTGCCGCTGCCGCTGCGCCGTCAGGAGCGTCACCAGCGACAGCGCGACCAGCACCACGACCACCTGCCCCGCCACCAGTCGCGTGCGCAGCGAGAGACTCACCGGGCACCTTCGTGCGATTCGGGCGGGACGATCAGCTTGTAGCCCGAACCGGGGACCGTCTCGATCACGCGCTGGCGCTCGCCCAGCTTGACGCGCAGGCGTCGCACGTGCACGTCCACCGTGCGGGTGGTTCCGACGTAATCGTATCCCCACACCTTGCGCAGCAGCTCCTCGCGCGAGTGCACGAGGCCGGGCCACCGGGCAAGGAAGACGAGCAGATCGAACTCGCGGGGCGTCAGCGCGAGCGGACGGCCACCGAAGGCGACCTCGTGGGTGGCCGGATCGATCCGCAGCCGGCCAACGGCTATGGCCATCGGCCCGCGTTCCGGTCGCGCCCGACGCAGCAGGGCCTGCACGCGCGCCACCAGCTCGCGCGGACTGAAGGGCTTGGTCACGTAGTCGTCCGCGCCGTGCTCGAAGCCGAGCAGCTTGTCCATCTCCGCCGCCCGCGCGGTCAGCACGATCACCGGCAGGTCCCGGGTCATGGGCTCGGTCCGGATCTCGCGCAGTACCTCCAGCCCGCTGCGGCCCGGGAGCATGAGATCGAGCACCACGGCGTCGGGACGCGAGCGGAAGACCCGTTCCAGGCCCTCTTCACCGTCGGCCGCGGCGGCCACACGGTAACCGGCCCGCTCGAGGTTG
The DNA here is from genome assembly GCA_035403265.1 of Thermoanaerobaculaceae bacterium. Classification (GTDB taxonomy): domain Bacteria; phylum Acidobacteriota; class Thermoanaerobaculia; order Thermoanaerobaculales; family Thermoanaerobaculaceae; genus JAAYVZ01. Next base: position 4,974 of record DAONEV010000287.1, read on the forward strand.
TAGCGGACGAGATCGCGGATCTCCTTCTCGTCCTCGATCACCATCACGAGGTCGGCCATGTCACCCTCCAGCCGGCGGATGCTAAGGGCTGCCGGAAGACGTGGTCAATGGGGAGTCGGCCCCACGTGTTGCCGATCGAACGACTGCGCCGACGATCCGATTTCACAAGCCGGCAATACCGGGGAAACCGCCCGGTATCCGCCGCCGGCTATCCTTCCGGCGTCGTGGGAAGTACCAGGCGCGGCCGGCGCCCCACCACCAGGGAGAGCGACATGACTCCGACCGTCAGTCCGGAATGGCTGGTTCTCGCAGAGGTCCTCGAACGGGAATTCCGCAACGCGCGTCGCATGCTGGGAGCGTTCCCCTCGAGTCGTCTCGAGGACCGGCCACCGGACTGCAGTCACACGGCGCGCGAGCTCGCCTGGGCCTTCGTACAGCGCGAACGGCTCATGCTCTATGTCCTGCGAGGTCGGACATCCGACCTCGGCAAACCGGCACCGGAGCAATGTAGCACCATCCTCGCCGAGTACGACGAGGCGCACCGCGAGTCGCGGCGGGCCATCGCAAGGCTCTCTCCCGAACAGTGGCGAGAGCGCATCAGCGGCCCCGCCGGCCTGCAGGGGTGGGAGACCGCCAGTCGCCTGGACCTGCTCTGGTCGGCGTGGAAGGAGCTGGTCCACCACGTGGCGCACTTCGCGGTGCATCTGCGTGTCGCCCGACAGGCCGAAGCCGCCCGCGAGACGGCCGACGCGCACGCCCTGTCCACGGCGGGCTGAGGGCGTCGGCCGGAGCGGTGG
>DAONEV010000288.1:0-5747 GCA_035403265.1 Thermoanaerobaculaceae bacterium
GCCGCCCCAGTCGGCCACGTAGTATCCGATGTGTCCCAGGACGGCCTGACTGTAGACCAGCCGAAGCGACATCGCGGCCACGCCCCAGGGAATGGCCACCGCGCCGGCAAGCCAGACCCAACGCCGCGCCTCACGGTCGGTCAACGCCGAACGCACGGTCGAGAGCATCACGAGCGCGCCGAGCGCCGCCATTCCAAAGACAAGGGACAGATTCGCGAGGACCGAGGCGGCGCACAGGAGTGGGACGGTCGCCTCGAGTCCGGCCCGCCGCCAGGAAGGCCTGAGCCCGGCGGCCCGAACCGCGACCGCGGCGGCCACGGCGATGAGCCCCAGTCCCAGCCCGTAGCCCCGTGCCACCGTGAACATGTCGAGGAGAAAGGGGTTGGCGGTCAGGAGCACGAGACCCAGGACTACCCGCGGGCCGCTCGCCCAGGCCCGCAGCAGGCACAGGCACGCGGCCGCGTACAGGCCAAGACCCAGCAGCGCCGGCAACCGAAGCACCAGCTCCGCCGGTGGGAGGATACCGAGGAGCAGCTTGATGAGGGCCGTGTTGAGGAGATGGTTGTTGGACCCGATGTAGCGACTGTGAGCGAGGACCTCGGACCAGGAGCCAGGCACGTGGATGAGGAAGGTCAGGGCCTCGTCATGGGTGATGGAAACCCCTGTCGAGCGAGCCACCGCCCAGACGCCGAGGCAGAGCAGGTACAGCCCCAACAGGACCCGCCGGCCCACGCCCCCGCGATCACGGGCTGCCTGTCCTGTCGCCAGATCCCCGCTACCTCGCGACCACACGGTTGGTGCCATCATCGCGGCCAACCTTCCGGCCTCGTCACCTGGATGTCAAGTGTGGCGTTGCCACCGCACCAAGCGGTCGTGCGTGAGGCGCCGCCACCCCCTGGCGCCGCTCTCGTTTCTCCTTCACTTTCCTGCGCTTCTGCTGCCAGGCACGCTCGCGCTCCTGCCTGGAGCCGGATGACTCAGAGGACAGATTCCCGACGTACCGCTTCCTGGCCATCCCAGTCCGTTCCCCACCGGATTCGGCCGGCTCCCCGAGCTGATTTCCGCCGCACCCGCGGCCCGACCGCTCATGCCGATCGGCCGAAGGTGATCGCAGGGGATCCGGCGCCGCAGGCCACGACAAGCCCGTGGAAGCCGGGCTCGTGACCGCTGCCCCGCACGTGTCCGGCGGCGGTAGCGGACTGCAGCCTCATGCGCCCGTCCCTCCTCCATCCTCCTGTACAATCGATTCCCGTCATGCTCATGACCCCAGCCGAGCCCGGCGCGGCGACGTCCAGCGGGGACCAGTCAGGAGCACCGGGTCCGAGTCCCTTGCCGACCGGCCCGGACGGGAGCGGCCAGGCCACGACAGGTCCTGGCATCCCGATGCCGGGCAGCCAGGGACCGCTCACCGAGACGATAGGCGAAGACGCCGTTCCAGCGTCGCCGCGCCATTCTCCGCTGCCCGCAACCCTCGACCTGAGGTATGAGCTGCGCCAGTTGCTGGGCGAGGGCGGCATGGGTCGAGTCTACCGCGCCTACGACCAGCTCCTGCGGCGGGAGGTCGCCCTCAAGCTCATGCGCGACGCCAATCCCGAGGCCGCCGCGCGGCTGTTGCACGAGGCGAGGGCACACGGGCGCGTTTCGCACGAGAACGTGTGTCGGATCTACGACGCGGGCGAGACGGACGGGCAGACGTTCGTGTCGATGCAGCTCATCGCCGGACCCTCCCTCCGTCAGGCTGCGGCCAGCCTGACAATCGAGGAGAAGCTCGAGGTCATGGCCCAGGCCGCCGACGGCGTACACGCCGCGCATCGCTGCGGCCTTGTTCACCGTGACCTGAAACCGGGCAACATCATGCTCGAATCCCGGCCCGGCGGCGGATGGAAGGCGTACGTGGTGGACTTCGGCCTGGTGCGCGACCTGGACGCCGCCACAACCGCCACCCAAGCAATGGCCGGCACTCCGCCCTACATGGCGCCGGAGCAGGTGCGCGGCGCCACGGACCGGATCGACTGGCGCGCCGATGTCTGGGCACTGGGCGCGACCCTCTTCGAGCTGCTCTCGGGCCACCCACCTTTCCGTGCCACCTCCTCAGCTGAAGTTCTGGTCCAGGTGCTCCGGGAGGAGGTCCAGTTCCCCACTCATCCCCGCCTGCCACGCGACCTGCGGGCCATTCTCGAGCGCTGCCTGGAGAAGGAACCGGAGCGACGCTACGGGAGCGCCCGGGAGCTCGCGGAGGACCTCAGGCGGTTCGCGAACGGACTGCCGGTGTTGGCCCGGCCGACCGGTCCGCTGCAGCGGCTCGGCAAGGCCGCGCGGCGCAACCGTCAGCTCACCGCCGTGGTGCTCGCGTCCGGCATGGCCATGCTGGTACTGACCGGCCTCCTGGCCCGTACCGCCTGGCGCGCTCGCTTGCGGGAGGAGCTCGCGCGCCGATTCGGCGAGGAGGCGGCAGCCGTCGAGGCCATCGCCCGCTACTCCGCGCTGCTGCCGCCGCACGACGCGCGGCGGGAGCGACAGATCGTGCGCGTCCGGATCGACGCGATCGAACGCCAGGCCCGGGAGGTCGGTGAGCTGGCGGTCGGCCCCGGCGCGTATGCCGAGGGGCGCGGCTGGCTCGCCCTCGGAGACGCGCCACGGGCTCGCATGAGCCTGCAGCGCGCATGGGACGCGGGGTACCGCACGCCCGACACCGCTGTCTCGCTCGGCCAGGCGATGGCCGCCGCGTACCAGCGAAGGCTCTACGAGGCGCGTGGAATCGCGAGCAAGGAGATGCGGCAGTTCCGGGAGCGCCAGCTCATGGTCGAGCTGCGCGATCCGGCGCTGGCGTTGCTGCGAACCGGCGGCACGGCCACAAGCACCTCGCCCTCGTATGTTGAAGCGGTGATCGCACTCATCGAGGAACGCTGGGACGATGCGCTGGTCGCCGCGCGGACCGCCGCCCGGGAGGTGCCGTGGCTGTTCGAGGCCACCCGCATGGAGGGCGAGATCTGGTTGGCGCGCGCCCGGTCGCAGGCAAACCGAGGCGAGACAGCGGAGGCTGCGACCTCGAGCCGTCACGCCGAGCTGGCGCTCCGTCTCGCCATGGACGCGGCGCGCAGTGACCCCGTGGCGCGGGCTCTCGAATGCAAGCGACAGCAGCTCCTCGTCGCGGCAGCCTCCAGGGGTATTGCATCACCCGAGCCACTGCTCGGCCGAATCGAGGAGGCATGCGAGGCGGTCCTTCAGGTCGACCCCGACTCGTCCGGTGCCCGTTGCGATCTCGCCCTCGCCCACATCGATGTCGGCGAATGGCTCCTCAGTCACGGGCAGGATCCGTCCGCCGCTCTCGGCGAGGCAGTCGCCCTCGCCGAAGAGGCGCTCGCCTGCAGCGCCGAGGACCCCATCGCGCACGTCACCCTTGGGATTGCGGCCTGGCGCATGGCGCAGCATGAGCGCAAGTCGGGCCGTGACGCGCGGCCATGGTCCGAGCGTGCGCTCGCAGCCGACGAGACCGCCTCGCTATATGACCCGTTCGCGATCCGCCAGATCGCCAACCGCGCCGCGGTGCTTTCCGACCTCGCACAGGACGAGCGTGAGGCGGGGCGCGATCCACTGCCCTTGCTTGCCCAGGCTATCCAGGTCTATGGGGATGCGCTCGCCGTAGACCCCGGTGCGGCATCGGTCTACTTCAATCGGGGCCTGGCGGGCTGGAGGGCCGGACAGTGGGCGACCCTGCACGGGCTCGACGCGCGACCGCACCTGAGGGCCGCCATCCTTGACTATCGCACCGCCTACGCCCTCAACCCCTCGCTTTCACCGGTGCCCAATGCCCTCGGCGCGGCGCACAATGAGCTCGCCACCTACCTCGACGCGAGTGGCCAGGGCGACCCCGAGCCGGACTGGAGGGAAGCGGAGCGATGGTACGAGGAGGCGATCGCACAACGACCGGACCTCCCCAACCCGCACTACAACCTCAGCTCGTTCCTGTCGAGGATGGCCGAGCGTGCCGAAGAGCACGGCCAAAGCCCGCTGCTGGTCCTCGAGAAAGCACGACAGGAGGCTGCCGCCTGCGTCGCCATCGACGCCCGCGACAGCCGCAACCACTACCGTGTGGGGATCGTCGAGGTCGAGATCGCCCAGGTGCTGGTGGCACGTGGCCAGGACCCGACGGCCTCGCTCGCCTTGGCCGAGCAGGCGTTCATCCGGGCGCGAGAGATCAGGCCGGATGACGGCGTGCTCTGGATCGGATTCGGGGAGCTTCACTGGGCGCGTGGCCGCCAGCTCGTGAAGGTGGGCGGCGCCTGGGACCGGGAGTTCGACCAGGCCCTGGCTGCCCTCGAAACCGCCCAACGCTTCATTCCTTCCAGCGGGCAGACGCGCCAGGATCGTGCGGGAATCCTCCTCGACCGCGCTCGGGCATCGACCGGCACTCGTCGGGAGAAGGCTGCGCGGCAGGCACTTGCGGCAATCAGCGACGCGCAGGCGCACAACCCGAATATCACCAAGGAGCTGGGAGTGCTGCGAACCAAGGCCGACAAGCTCCTCGGAGAGCAGATGTAGCGACCACCCCGCAAGCGTCTGTCACGGGGTCGCTGTTATGCCCAGTCGTTCGAGCTTGAGGGTGAGGCCGTTGCGAGAGATGCCGAGGAGCTTGGCGGCCTGAGTCTGGTTTCCGCCGGTGCGCTCGAGAGCTGCCAGGATGACAACGCGCTCGGTTGTTGCCACCCGCCTTTCCAGGCACAGATCGTCCGGGTCGTCCCCCGCTCCCTCGGCCAGGCGCGGTGGCACCAGAGTCGAGTCGATCGCCTGGCCGTGAGGACAGAGGTAGACGAGCCGGCGCAGCTCGTGCTCGAGCTCCCGGACGTTGCCCGGCCATCGGTACCCCGCCAGCGCGTCCATCGCGCGCACGGTGACGCCCCGCACCGCCTTGCCGGTCTCCGCGGCGAACCGCCGCACGAAGTGCTCCACCAGACGCGGGATGTCCTCACGCCGGTCGCGCAGCGGCGGGACGCGCAGCACGTACCCGGCGATCCGGTAGAACAGGTCCGGCCGGAAGCGTCCTTCGGCCAGCAGCCGCTCCGGCTCGGCGTTGGTCGCGGCAATCAAGCCGACGTCGACAGCGATCGGCCGTCGTCCTCCCACCGGCACCACCTCGCGTTCCTGCAGCACGCGCAGCAGCTTGGCCTGCAGAGCCGGGGCCATGTCGCCGATCTCGTCGAGCAGGAGCACACCGCCAGTGGCCTGCTGCAGTTTGCCTTCGCGCTCGGTCACGCCGGTCGCCACACCCCGCTCGATGCCGAAAAGCTCGGCCTCCAACAGCTCGGCCGGAATGGCAGCGCAGTTGAGCGCCACGAACGGCCCGGCCGAGCGGCGGGACGAGGCGTGGATGAGTCGGGCGATGTGCTCCTTGCCGGCACCGGTCTCGCCAACCAACAGCAACGGGAGGTCTCCCTCCAGCAGCGGCCGCACCTGCCGATAGAGGGCGACCATCGCCGGGCTCTCGCCGGGAACGTGCCCACCGGGGAACACGAGCCCTGGCATGGCGCGGCCCTCGCCCTCGCAGGGAGCCAGCCCGGCCGACCCCGCCAGCAGCCACGCCATGGCCCGGAGCGCCGGCTCGCCGCCAGCGGCCATGGTTGGGCCAGCCACCACGACTCCCATCGGCTGCTCCTTGCCCGGCACGACGGCGGCCATCCCACCAGACAGGCCCGCCAGGCAGCGCGCCTCGGCGGTACCGGCGCGCGCCACCTCACGAAACAGGCCAC
>DAONEV010000289.1:0-5718 GCA_035403265.1 Thermoanaerobaculaceae bacterium
CCTTCGCCCAGCCCGACCGACTGGTCTACCTGTCCACCGCGGACCCCAACAAGCACTTCCCAGGCTCGCGCACCCTGCCCCTCTCGGCGCCCTGCTACCGAGACCTGCAGGAGCGGCAGCGGGTCTTCGCGGGCGTCGCCGCCTCCCAGCCCAGGGGCTACACCCTGACCGGTCCGGGGGAGACCGAACGGGTGCCGGGGCTGCGGGTGACAGGGTCCTTCTTCCAGGTCCTCGGCGCCCAGGCCGCACTGGGCAGGGTGCTGCAACCCTCGGACGAGCATGGGTCGAGCGTCGTCGTCCTGTCGCACGGCCTCTGGGCCAGACGCTATGGCGGGGACCCGGCCATGGTCGGGCAGAGCGTCATCCTCGACGGCACGGCACACCTGGTGGTGGGCGTGATGCCTCCCGGCTTCGCCTGGCCGGCCGAGCCACAGGTCTTCGTTCCCGATCCTCCCAACCCGGAGGAGCTGGCGGGCGCCAGGGGGACGCTGGCCTTCAATGTCGTCGCGCGAATGCAATCCGGCATCTCCGTCGAGCAGGCGAGGAGCTCCATGGAGAAGCTGGGACAGCAGCTCCAGGAGGAGTTTCCGGAGGCCAGGGAGTGGAGCATCGGCACGACGAAGCTGTGGGAGTTCTTCTACGGCGATCGGCGACCCGCCTCGCGCCTGCTGCTGCTCACCGGGATCTTCGTCCTGATCATCGCCTGCGCCAACCTGGCCAACCTGATGGTCTCCCGGGCGGCCACCCGGCAGCGCGAGATGGCGCTCCGCGCGGCGCTCGGTGGCGGATGGAAAGAGCGGCTTCGACCCTTTCTGGCCGACGGCTTCGTGCTGTCAATCGCAGGTGGTGGCCTTGGGCTGCTCCTGGCCGGGGGGTTGAGCGGCGTCCTGCGTCCATACGTGCCCCCGGAGCTCCTGCGCTCCTACGGTCTGGATCTCAGGGTGCTGGGCTTCACCCTGGGCGTGTCGGTGATGACCACGCTGGTGGCCGGCCTCGTCCCGACCGTCCTGCTCTCGCGACTCCACCTTGCCCGGTGCCTGCGGGAAGGGGACCGGGGCGCCAGCGGGCACTCCCAGGAGTGGCTGCGGAGCGTGCTGGTCACCGCCCAGGTGGCCCTGACCCTGGCGCTCCTGGTGAGCTTCGGCGCGCTCTGGCAGAGCCTGCAGAAGCTGCAGCAGGCGCCCATGGGGTTCGAGGCCGACCGCGCGCTGGCCTTCACCGTGAGACCGGACGCCCAGCAGCTCCCGGAGGAGGCCCAGCAGGTGGCGTTCGTGCGCCAGATCGTCCGCGGCCTCTCGGAGCTCCCGGGCGTCACAGCGGTGGGCTCCATCAGCGCAACGCCGATGAGCGGCGGCGCCAGTGGGGACTTCATCATCCCGGGGCGAGAGCGCGAGAGCTACGCCGCCCACTACCGCTCCACAAGCCCCGGCGGCCTCGAGGCCCTCGGCATGACGCTGCTCAAGGGGAGGGGGTTCGGGGACGCGGACTGCCAGGACCGCCCGGAGAGCGTCATCGTCAGTCGCTCCCTCGCGGCACGCTGCTGGCCGGGCCAGGACCCGATCGGGAAGACCATCCTCAAGAAGATGTACGACGACGTTGGCACCACGTTCCGGATCGTCGGCGTGGTGGAGGATGTGCGTCACGAAGGGCCTGCGGTGGACCGCAACCTGGAGACGATCTACTGGCCCGCCCACGGGGTCGGCTGGGGAGACTCGTGTCGAATCGTCGTCCGAGCCGACGGGAATCCAATGGCGCTGATCCCCACCATCCGGGCTTTCGTGAAAAGGGTCGCACCGGACCTACCCCTCACCGGCATCCAGACCCTCCGATCGGTGCTCAACACGAATCTCGAGACCTCCAGGACCCAGGCCACCCTCATGGGGCTGCTGGCCGCGATTGCACTCGGTCTCGCCGTGGCGGGAATCTACGGCGTGATGGCCCATTCCGTCGCCCTGCGCACACGGGAAATCGGCATCCGCAAGGCCCTGGGCGGCCAGGATCGGCAGGTGGTCTGGGAGATCGTCCGACGGGGCATGGTGCTCACGGCACTTGGCCTCGGCGCCGGTGTCGTGCTGACCGCGGGGCTGGGCCGCGTCCTGGCCACCCAGGTCTATGGCGTCTCCGCCACCGACCCCCTCTCGATCGCCCTGGCAAGCCTCGCCTTCGGTCTCGTCGCGCTTGCCGCTTCCCTCATCCCCGCCTCCCGGGCGGCCCGGATGAGTCCCGTGGATGCCCTGCGTTCGGAGTGAATCTACGGCTCATCGAGTCCCGCGCCGATCGCGGGACCCAGCGCCGCGAGATCCGTCCAGGACAGGGCCTGGATGTCCCGCACGGCGTGACGCTCGCTGCCGCCGTAGACGAGGAAGCGCGGGCCGACCCGGTTGCCGGCGAGCCGGGCGAAGTGGTCGAGCCCCTTCCACGCCTCGGCGCTCAGGGTCGCACCCGACTTGAGCTCCACCGGCACGAGGCTGGCACCGACCTCGGCGACCACGTCGACCTCGTGCCCCTCGCGATCGCGCCAGAAGAACAGGTTCGACGGCAGCGCGCGGTTGGTCCGCATCTTCACCATCTCGCTGACGACGAAGGTCTCGAAGATGGCCCCGCGCAGGGGGTGCGTCTCGAGCTGCCGAGCGGTCTGGACGCCCATGAGCCAGGCCGCCAGCCCGGTGTCGAAGAAGTAGAGCTTCGGCGTCTTGACCAGCCGCTTGGCGAAGTTGTCATGGTGGGGCCGGAGCAGGAAGACGATGTAGCTGGCCTCGAGAATCGATATCCACGCGCGGGCCGTGTTGTGGGTGATGCCGGCGTCGACCGCGAGCTGGGAGAGATTGAGGAGCTGCCCGGTCCGGCCCGCGCAAAGACGGACGAACCCCTGAAAGGCGTTGAGGTCGCGAATGTTGACGAGCTGTCGGACGTCGCGCTCCAGGTAGGTCTGGGCGTAGCCCGCGTACCACACGGTCGGGTCGAGATTCCGGTCATGGACAGGCGGGTAGAGCCCGCGGTGCAGAGCCTCGTCGAGGCTCGGGGAGCCGCCGCCGTAGACCTCGTCCGCGGCAAACGGCAGGAGCTGGACCAAAGCCACCCGGCCGGCCAGCGACTGCGTCACGCGCGACATCAGGCCCAGTTGCTGGGAACCGGTCAGGATGAAGCGCCCCATCGCCGGCTCCCGGTCGATGACACCCTGGAGGTACGAGAGCAGCTCCGGGCAGTGCTGAACCTCGTCGAGGATCGCGCCCTTCCGGTGTTTGTCCAGGAAGCGGCGCGGGTCGTCGGTGGCCAGGAGCCTGGAATCGGGGTCCTCGAGCGACACGTACGGATGATCCGGGAACAGCGCTCTGGCCAGCGTGGTCTTGCCCGACTGCCGCGGCCCGGTGATGACAATCGCCGGATAGCCCTCCGCGAGACTTCGGATGGTGCGGCCTGCGTGTCGCTCGATCATGACGACACCTTAGCCCCGACTCCGCTAATTGTCAATTCCATTTCCAATTAGCGGATATCTCAACAGCAGCGGCTCTTCTTCCGGCCCAAGACCTCACCCCCGGCCTCAGAAAGCTCCACGAGTGGCGAGTCGAACACCTGGGTGATCCCAGCGGGGCAGGTCGAGCTGGATGGGGACGGCGCGCTCGATGGCCTCCGGCTCCTCGGGCGTCACGCGGCCCAGAACCCGGGCGATGCGGTCATGAGTGGACCAGGCTCGCAAGAGGAATCAGCCGGCAGAACAAGCCTCCTCCCGTCTTCGTTGCAGGAGGCAGGTTCGAGATTCCGGAGGACGAGGATGACACTCGACAGACGACCCCTGATGACAGCCTGGCTGGTGGCCGGCTGTCTCACCCTGGTTCGACCTGCCGCCCTGGCGCAGGAGATCGCCACGACCCCCGACGTGCAACAGAGGATCAAGACCTTTGAAAGCAGCCTCATGGCCATGCCCCAGGGACCACCAGAAACCGCTGCCCCGGCGGCCAAACCTCAGACCCTGGCCGACCGTATGGTCGCTGACAAGGTGCCCGGCGTCAGCATCGCGGTCATCGACGACTGGAAGGTCGAATGGACCAAGGCGTACGGCGAGATCAGGGCCGGCGGCGGCCCGGCCGTGACCACCGAGACCCTCTTTGAAGCGGCCTCCACCACCAAGGCGCTGGTCGCCGCCACGGTGATGCACTACGTGGACACGGGACGCTTCAATCTGGACGCCGACGTCAACACCTACCTGAAGTCCTGGAAGGTCCCGGAGAACGAGCTCACCAGGGACAAGCCGGTCACGCTCCGCCTGTTGCTGACCCATCGCGCCGGATTGCCATCGACCAGCATGGGATTCGACGAGAAGGCGGGGGCACCGACCCTGGTCCAGGTGGTCAAGGGCGAGGCCCCGGCCAGCAACAAGGCCGCCGTTCCGGAAGCGATCCCGGGCAGCACGTGGCAGTACTCCAACGTCGGCTACGCCTTGATCCAACTGATCCTCGAGGATGCCCTGGGGCAAGGCCTCGAGAAGACCATGGCCCAGGTCGTCTTCGAACCACTGGGGATGAAGACGTCCACGCTCGCCTATCCCCTGCCCGCCGCGCTGCGCGAGCGGGAAGCGCTGCCCCATGACGACAAGGGGATGGCCGCGCAGCCCCGGATGCACCCGACCGCCCAGGCCCAGGGCGGCCTGATGAGCACGCCCACCGAGCTGGCTGCCGCGCTCATCGAGCTGATGCGGGCCTATCGAGGCGACTCTACCCGGCTGCTGAGCCGCGATGGGGCCCGGGCCATGTTCCACCCCGAGGTCGATCTCGACCCGCGTCTCTTTGGAACCCCGCTCAGCGAAGGCCTGGGGGTGTTCGTCAAGGGACAGGGGGCGACGTTGACGATTCTCCACCCAGGCAACAATGCCCCTGGTTCGGTGTGCTGGATGATCGGCTTTCCGCAACAGGGCAAAGGCGCCGTGTTCATGCTCAATGCCGCAAACGGCGAGCTGCTGGCATTTGAGATCCTGGCCGCCCTGGGTGGCGTCTATCACTGGCCGGCCCTGATGTGAGTCGCCCGCCGCAACCGGGGATCGCACCTCTGCCTGGGTTGCGGGGCATCTCACCATAGAAGAGTCGAGGACGTCACCAATGCCGAGGGGACCCCGCGTGCTCATGGCTCGGCAGGCGTACCAGGTGCCATGAGCGAGGACAACCTGCTCGTGGAGACTGGCTCGCAGCTCATCCCCGTCGAGGTCAAGCTGGCGGCGACCCCGCAACCCGGCCGGAGCAAGGGGCATCGCGGCGCCGCGCCAGAACCTCGGAGACCGGCTCGGCAACGGCCATGTGGTTCACCCCGGCACCCTGACGCTGCCGCTGGGAGAGAAGACCGTCGCGCTTCTTTTCGGCGCGCTGGAGCGTTCCCTTGGAGCGTCCCGGGACACGCCTACTGGAGAGATCGCAGCGGGGTACCTCTGCTAGACTCCGAGATCGGTAGGATGGCCTTGAGAGCAGAAACCCGCCAGATCATTGCCGAGGTCGAGCAGGTAAGTGGTTTCCCTGTTCAGACCATAGCCGTTCCCGAGCTCGGCATGGTGGCGCGGATCACCACCTCGCCTCACATAACCGGGAGCTACCTCATCCAGTACCGTGCCGGTATCCCCTTCAAGGATTACGCCGTCGCCTTCCAGTGTGGGCACGTCCTGCGGCTTCTCTCTCTGCCGGAGTCGGAGCGGCTTCAGTTCGCGACCACAGATGCCACGACCCAGTGGGCAGT
>DAONEV010000290.1:0-5657 GCA_035403265.1 Thermoanaerobaculaceae bacterium
TACTACGTATGGGCGGCGACCCGGCTCGCCGACCCGGCCGCTGGCGAGCCCGTTGTTTTCTCGGTCCCTTCCGGCAACTTCGGTGACATGATGGGTGGCATGCTGGCCCGGCACGGCGGGTTGCCAGTGGCCCGTATGGTCATCGCCACCAACGCCAACGATGAGGTGCCCCGGTTCATCGAGACCGGCGCCTACCAGAAGATCGAGCCGTCCCGGGAGTGCATCTCCAACGCCATGAATGTCGGGCATCCCTCCAATCTGGCCCGCCTGGTCGATCTGTACGGCGGCTGGATGGACGAGACCGGGACGCTGCATCGCGCCCCGGACATGGCACGGTTGCGTGGCGACCTGTTTGGCGTCTCCATCGGCGACGAGGCGACACGGGCCACGATCGGGCGGGTTTGGGATGGACACCGGGTGATGCTGGAGCCCCACGGCGCAGTCGGCTGGGCAGGGCTGGAGCGCTTCTGGGAGGCTCATCCCGAGCAGACCGGGCGGGTCGCGGTGAGTCTCGAGACGGCACATCCCGCGAAGTTTCCCGAGGAGGTCCGTGCCGCAACAGGAATCGAGCCGCTTGTCCCTCCGAGCTTGGTCGGGCTGGACGCGAGGTCGGAGTCGTTCCGGCCCCTGGCCGTCGAGTACGCCGCTTTCAGGGAGTTGCTCCAGCGGGAGTACGCATGAAAGCCATCATCATTCTCGGCGATGGAATGTCCGACCGGCCGGTGGCTCGCCTGGGCGGCAGGACGCCCTTGCAGGTCGCACGCAAGCCGCACATCGATCGCGTCGCCCGACTGGGCAGATCGGGTCTGTTCCAGACCATCGAGCCCGGCTGGCCGCTGGGCTCCGATGTCGCGAACCTCTCGGTCCTGGGCTACGACCCTCTGAATACCGTGAAGGGCCGGGCGGTCCTCGAAGCGGCGGCAATGGGCGTCGAGCTGGCACCCGAGGATGTGGCGCTGCGCTGCAACCTTGTCGCCATCCAGGACGGCGCCATCAAGAACCACTCTGCCGGTCACATCACTACCGCGGAGGCGGCCGAGATCATCCGTGACCTTGACGCCGCCCTCGGGGGAGGCCGGGGATCACGCCCGGTCACGTTCCACACGGGCGTGAGCTACCGCCACTTGCTGGTATTGCGGGGTGGCTGGGCCTCGCCCGACGTGTGGTGTGCGCCGCCCCACGACCACGTCGGCGAGGAGGTGGACAAGCTGCTGCCGCACCCGACCTTGGAGACGCCGGCGGCGCTGGCCACGGTGGACCGCCTCATCGAGCTCTATGCATGTGCCTTACCGATCCTCGCCGAGCACCCGGTCAACCGGCAAAGGCGCGCCGCCGGAAAGGACAATGCCGACGCCATCTGGACATGGTCGGCCGGCCGTCGGCCGACCATGCAGACCCTGCAGGAGCGGTTCGGAGTACGGGGTGCCGTGATCTCGGCCGTGGACCTGCTGCGGGGACTCGGCCGCTATACCGGCCTCGACGTCATCGAGGTCGAGGGAGCCACCGGGCTTTGGGACACGAACTACGAGGGGAAGGCGCAGGCGGCGCTCGACGCCGTGCGCGACCATGACTTCGTCTACGTGCACGTGGAGGCGACGGACGAAGCGGGGCATGCCCGGGACCTCGACCTCAAAGTGCGCTGCATCGAAATGCTTGACGATCGACTGGTGCGCCACATTCTTGCAGGCGTCGAGGAGCGGCGCATCAAGGCAGTGGTCTCCGTGCTTCCTGACCACCCAACCCCGGTGGAGACCGGCTCCCACGCGAACGACCCGGTGCCAGTTGCGGTTTGGGATCCGAGGCTCCCGCCCGACGCGGTGCAAGGCTATGACGAGGCTCAGGCCGCGGCAGGCGGGCTCGGAATGCTCCGCGGCGAGGCGTTTATCCGCCTGGCACTTGGCCTCTGAGCCGGGCAGGATCGAACCCGAACAACGCACCAAATGCAGTGTCGGTCTCGCGCTCGAGGTCACCGGCGGAGGTGACGCGCACCCGCGCCACGGCTTCTGCCACGTGGCGCACAAAGGCCGGCTCGTTGGGCTTGCCGCGGTGGGGGACGGGAGCAAGGTAGGGCGCATCGGTTTCCACCAGCAGGCGGCCGGGCCAGGCTGCCCGGGCGGCGTCGCGGATATTGTCGCCGCGGGGGAACGTGATCATCCCCGAGATGCCGATGAACAGGCCCCGCCGCATCATCTCCGCCGCGCCATTGGCGCCCTCGGTGAAGGAGTGGGCCACGCCGCGCACGCCGGGGAACTCGTCGAGGATGGCCAGGAAGTCGTCCCAGGACTCACGGTGGTGCAGCACCACCGGAAGCCCGCGGTCCCTTGCCAGGCCGAGCTGCCAGCGGAGCGCCCGGCGCTGGTCTTCGCGGGGCGAGAGGTCGTAGTGGTAGTCGAGGCCGATCTCCCCGATGGCGAGCACGCCCAGAGTGCCGAGAAGGGCCTCCAGGCGGCGTTGCCAGCCGGCGTCGAGGTGCCTGGCCTCGTGGGGATGGAACCCTAGTGCCCGATGCAGGCGCACCGGCGACTCAACCGTGAACCCGGCCACCGGTTCGAGGTCCTTGGGGCTGGTCGCGGGCACCAGCACATCCGTGATCCCGGCCGCCTCCGCCCGCGCCATAACCGACGGAAGCACCTCCGGGTCGATCATCGTCAGGTGGGCGTGCGAGTCGATCACGGGGGCAGGATACGCCCTTCCACCGGGCTGGTTGCCGTTTCTTCTTCGGCCTTCGACTCCTCCGAATGCGATGTGTCAGAATGCAATCGGAAAGGAGCTCCCCCATGAAGAAGGCCGTGCTGCCCCCCCTGACATTCCCTGTCGACGCCCTGGAGCCGTACTACGACGCGAAGACGGTCCAGCTCCATCACGGCAAGCACCACCAGGCGTATGTCAACGGCTTCAACGCCGCACTCGAGAAGCTGGAGGCGGTCCGCGCCGCCGGTGACTTCGCGGCCGTCAAGCACTGGACCCGCGAGCTGGCCTTCCACGGCGGTGGCCACATCCTGCACAGTCTGTTCTGGGCAAACCTCAAGCCCGGAGGCGGCGGCGAGCCGCACGGCGACCTCGCCACGGCCATCGCCTCACAGTTCGGGTCCCTCCAGGCGTTCGACACGCAGCTTCGCGCGGTCACGAATGCGGTTGAGGGTTCGGGGTGGGGGATCGTCGCGGCCGGTCCGGGTCGCGAGGTCGCCATCCTTCAGGCCGAGAAGCACCAGAACCAGCTCCTGCCCGGCTGGCGGCCGATCCTCGCCGTCGATGTCTGGGAGCATGCCTACTACCTCCGGTACGAGAACCGGCGTGCCGAGTTCGTGGACGTGGTCCTCGACCATCTTGTCAACTGGCGGGAGGTCGAGCGCCGCTTTGCCGAAGTGGCCGAGGTGTAGATGATCACGGTCGAGCTGCCGCGGGTCGACGGCACCAGCCGTTGTCTGATCGCCGAGGACCTGCTTTCGCAAATCGCCGTCCACATCGAGCGAGCGGCGGGAGCCCGTCGGTGCTTCGTGGTCACCGACAGCGTCGTCGGTCCCCTGTATGGCCGCGAGGTGGCGACTCGCCTCGCGGCCCCCCTGCTGGAGCTGCCTGGCGGCGAGCCGCACAAGGGGTGGCCGGCGGTCGAACGCATCCTCCAGTTCCTGCTCGTCAACGGGGCCGACCGCGAGTGCCTCGTGGTGGGAGTTGGCGGTGGCGTCGTGACCGACCTGGCCGGCTTTGCGGCCGCCATCGCCCTGCGCGGTATGCCGTGGGTGGCCGTGCCGACGACGCTTCTCGGCATGGTCGACGCGGCCATCGGGGGCAAGACCGGCATCAACCTGGACCTCGGCAAGAACCTCGTGGGGTGCTTTTGGCCTCCGCTGGCCGTGCTCGTCGACCCTCTCACGCTCCGGACCCTCCCGGGTCGGGAGCTGCGAGCCGGCCTGGCCGAGGTCGTCAAGGCGGCGATGATCGCGCCGTCTTCCATGGACCACCTGCTGGCACGCTGGTTGCCTCTCCTGGCACGCGAGGAGCTGGGCGGGGCCAGGGAGATGGTGGCCGGCGCGGTACGCGTGAAGGCCGATGTGGTGGCCATCGACGAACGGGAAAAGGGGCCGCGCCAGGCCCTCAACCTCGGCCACACCCTCGGTCACGCCCTGGAGGCGGCCACCGGCTACGCCCGCTTCCTGCATGGCGAGGCCGTGGCGTGGGGCATCCTCGCGGCACTGCGCGTGGCGCGCGACCGCGGCCTGGTATCCACTGCCGACGCCCAGACCTGGGCCGGTCGCCTGGAGCTGCTCGCGCCCTTCCCCGGCATCGCCGACCTGGCATGGGACCACGTCGCGCCCTACCTGAGCCGCGACAAGAAGCGCCAGGGCGGCGAGATCTCGTGGGTCCTCCCGCGCCTGGGCGGCGTCGTCCTCGGCGTTCGTATCCCCGAGGACCAAGTCCGCCGCGTCTACGAGACTCTGTGCACCGTGCCACCGGAGGGCCCGTTCACCGGGCTGCTGTAGTCAGGAGCCTGTCGGAGAAGGCACGGACCTTCCCATTTCTCCGACAGGCGCCAATACCAGCCCGCCCGTCGAGGGATCCTCATGATGCGAGAGCAATGCACTGGCGGGTTGGTCCCGGACCCTGTGGTGACCGCCAGGTCAGGTCTGGGTCTCGTCTGCGATGAACTCCGGCTCGAAGCTTCCTGGACCGGTCGGGGAGAGGAGTAGGAACGCCGCGAGGGCTGCCGTGAGCCCATCGGCAAGGGCCGGAAGCAGTGTCATCGGGAGCCAGAACTCCAACGGCGCCCGCTGATAAGTCATGATCCGGCCAGCGAGCCCGGCCACCATGACCAGTGCCACGAGGGAGCGAGCGATCGGCAATGACCTCCGCTCGAGGCTGAGCGAGTCCAGGGCGAGCGCCCCGACCCAGACGACGCCGCAGACAAGCTGCGCGGTGACGAGGTCGGAGAGGTCGGGACCGCCGACCCTGGGGGGCAGGAACGTGCGGGCCAAGGTCACAGCAGCGGTCTGGAGCACACCGTAGACCACCACGAGCAGCGGAAGCCGCCAGGCGTAGCCTGAAGGCGGATGGGGAAGCCAGACCAGGGGAGGCGCTTCGGCCGGGTGGATGCCTGGAGGCCCGAAGGCCATCACGAGACCTGCCGCGGCCACCAGAGCGGCGAGCCCTGCCAGCACCCCCAAGAGAGCCATGCCGCGAAGGCCGCTGCGGGCTTCGAGGGAGAAGCCGAGGCGGGGGATCAGAAGCTGCGTGGCACCCAGGACGGCTGCCGTCCCGGCGCCGGCCAACCATCCGTAACCCGAGGCGTGAGCGACGGACCATGACCCGGCGGCGACGACGACGAAGTTGATGGCGAGGAGGAAGCCGAGTCTGAACGCGGAGGGAGGTGTTGCCGGCATCACCTCCAGGGTGACCCCGATGGCGGTATAAACCAGCGCGACCGCCATGAGCTCGCCGATACTCTCGAACACCTCTCTCATCCGCGCTCCCGTGTCCAGGCGACCAGCAGACTCCTGGAGCCTACGGAGCGCGACGCCAGCCGTCAAGTGGCTGGACTCGACCCTGGACCTGGGACCGCTCGATCACTACAGCCCTCGATGCCGGTGGGGCGGGACGTTACGACGGAGTCCTCGCCGATGACGGGCCTCTAAGCTCGAGCCTGCCGCAAGAGCTCGGTG
>DAONEV010000291.1:0-952 GCA_035403265.1 Thermoanaerobaculaceae bacterium
CAGCAGGCCGTGCGCCGTCTGCACCTTGCCCGAGCCCACGGCGACCGGGCCGCAGGCGACCCGGTCCACGCCCAGCAGCTCGACCGCGGCGCACACGCCGACGATGTCGACGACCGCATCAGTCGCCGCCAGCTCGTGCAGGTGCGTCTGCTCAAGCGGCACACCGTGGACCTCGGCCTCCGCCTCGAAGATGCACTGGAACGCCGCCAGCGAGCGTGCCCGCACGCCTTCGGGGAGCTCCGCACGCCCGAGCAACGTCTCGACGTCGGCCAGATGCCGTGCCGGCGACCGCTCGTCGCTCACCTCGACGCGTACCCTCGTGCCGGCGAACCCCTGCTGCCGGTCGCGTTCGACCGTCAGCGTCCAGCCCGGAAGGCCCAGGCCATCCAGGATCTCGCGCAGGCGGGTGACGTCGACCCCCAGGTCGACGAGCGCCCCGAGCAGCATGTCCCCCGAGGCGCCCCCAAACGGATCGAAGTACAGGATCGTGCCCATGGCTCCCCTCGCTGATTCCCCCCCGAGAATACCCCGGCTCCCTCCCACCCGCCACCGGCCCAGCGAGGTAGCGGATCAGGAACGACCGGATGCTGCTGACGAGCTGACAAGCTGATTCGCTGATGAGCTGCCTTGCGGGCGGGTGGGCGGGGTCTACGATCCCCACTTGGCGCGGAAGCGGGCCTGGTTCTCCTCGTACAGGCGCAGATAGGCCTCGTCGCCCAGGAGCTTGAAGGCGGCCCGCTGCCAGTGGTGGACGAACGAGTCGCGGCGGCAGCGCAGCGCAAACCCTGCGGCGCGGACCCGGCGGGAGTAGTCGTCGTCCTCGAACATGCCGAGCCCGAACTGCTCGTCCAGCACGCCCACCCGTTCCCAGACGGCCCGGCGCAGGACCGTGCAGAAGAGCGCCAACATCGGGATGGGGAACGATTCGCCGTCGTGCTCCCGGACCCAGCTT
>DAONEV010000291.1:962-5631 GCA_035403265.1 Thermoanaerobaculaceae bacterium
GGGTATCTCCTCGACCCCGGAGTAGCCGACCGGGATCCGCGCCTCGTTGCCGACGGCGTTGCTCACCGGCCCGACCATGCCGAGGGTGGGGTCCCGCCACACCGCGTCGACGAGGACGCGCAGCCAGCCGTCGGTCACGATCGTGTCGTTGTTGAGCAGGCACAGAATCTCGCCGCGCGCGGCCCGGACGCCCTGGTTGGTGGCGGCCGCGAACCCCCGATTCGTTTCGTTGACCAGGAATCGCAGCCCGGGGTGCCCAGCCGCCTGCGCCTCCAGCATCTCCGCGGTCCCGTCCTTCGAGGCGTTGTCGACAACCATCACCTCGAGCCTGGGGTAGGCCGTGCAGCTCCAGATGCTCTCCAGGCACAACCTGGTGAGATCCCGGTTGCCGAAGGTCACCATGACGATTGAAACCAGGGGGTACAGCTCGGCGATGCTCTGCTCGGCCTGGTCCACCCGCCTCTCCCAGCTCGTGGCCTGGGCGCGCTCCAGCCGGCGCCTCACCAGCTCCGCAGGCCGCGGCCGCCCGAGGCACCGCTCGATCGCCCGCAGCCACTCGTCAAGACTCTCGGCGAGCTCGATGACGTCCCCGAACGGCTGGACCTCGGGCACCGGAGTGGAGACGATGTCGATCCCGAGCGCCAGCATCTCGTAGAGCTTCACGGGGTCACCGGCCACAGTTAGGGGCATGCGCCTGAACGGGATGATCCCCACGTCGAAGCGCGCCGCGTAGGCCGGCAGGGCCGCGTAGGGCTGCTCCCCGGTGAAGTGCACGTTGGCGAGCGCTGCCAGGCGGGCGACGTCCGCACCCCAGGTCGAACCGATGAGCAGGAAGGACCACTCGGGCCTGGCGAGGGCGAGACGCCAGATGAGATCGGTGTCGACCCATTCCGCGATCGCGCCGTAGAACCCGATCACCGGCGCCTGTGGCAAACCGGCCGGCGCAGGTCCCGGCGCCGACCATCGGGGCCAGTCACACCCGTTGTGGATGACGGCGAGCCGGCGCGCACTGGCCGAGGCTTCGACGAGGGCCTGGGACACCACCCAGACGAGGTCGGCGTTGGCGACGAGCTCCTTCTCGTCCTGCACCGCCCGCTCGTCGGTGGCCGCAAAGGCACGGTGCATGTCCATGCGGTCGTAGATCACCGGCCATCCGAGCTCCTGACGCATCGCCCTGGCGAGCGGCCACCAGAACGGCAGTTGACATAGCACGACACCCTGCTCGAGGTGGAGCCGCCGCCGCAGCCCGAGGATCTGGCGCAGCAGGGTCGCCGTCTCGCGTGGGCCCAGGCTCTCGCGGTACGGGTCGGCGGGCCGGCGCAGCGCCAGGCTGACGGACGACACTCCCGGCGCCAGCGGCGCGGCCTCGAGGCGGGACTCCGCCGGCACGGGGTCCTCGACGACGAGGCGGGCGTAGAGGACCGGCCATCCCCTCTCCGCGAGGCGCGCCAGCATCTGCTGCGGGCGCTGGTAACGGTCGCGCCACTCCAGGAGCGGCAGGCAGAAGATCGGGGGTCGCGGCGGGCCGTCGGCCGTGGCGCCGGACGCCGCCAGAAATCGCATGGCCGGCGCGTCAAGTGGCAGCGCTGCTTCCTGGCCCGCCCGCGGCGCCCGCCGCACGGCGCGCACCACCCGGGCCCGCACTCGCACCGGCAGCAGCCGGGCGGCCACAATCCGGGCCGTCTCGACGGGATGCGTGAGCCGCCGGGTGACCAGCCACAGCCACCCCTTCAGGGTGCGCACCCGCTCGCCCAGGCGCCACCACTTCGAGCGACGGATGCGCTCGAGCTCGTTGGTGGTGAGCCACAGGCTACGCTCCAGCTCGTCGAGGCGGCGCTCAGGGTCGATGCTGGGCAGGAGTGGGGAGTCAGGTCTCATCGGCCCCGTGCAGACGGCGCGCCGTGGGCTTGTCCCGGCCCATCCAGCGCCGATAGTCGGCGGCCACGTCCATGGCCGACCCCACTGCCGCCGCCCTGCCGTCGCGCAGCCACAAAGCGTCGTCACAGAGCCAACGGACCGCGTCCATGTCGTGGGAGACGAACAGGATGGTCACCCCGGCGCGTCGGAACGACGCAATCCGCTCGCGGCACTTGGTCGTGAACGCCTCGTCGCCCACGGCGAGGATCTCGTCGAGGAGGATGACGTCGGCGTCCACCGTGGTCGCCACGGAGAACGCCAGCCGCGCCGCCATGCCCGTCGAGTAGGTCCGAAGCGGAGCGTCGATGAAGTCACGGATCTCGGCGAAGTCGACGATGGCGTCGAAGCGTTCCCGCATCTCGGCCCGGGAGCGCCCGAGCAGGGCGCCGTTGAAGAAGACGTTCTCGCGGCCGGAGAGCTCCTGGTCGAACCCGGTCCCCAGCTCGATGATGGGCGCCACCCGTCCCCGCACCACGACCTCGCCGTCGGTGGGCGTGAGGATGCCGGCGATGACCCGCAGCAGCGTCGACTTGCCAGCGCCGTTGGCGCCGATCACACCCAGGGACCTGCCCTTCGCGACCTCCATGCTGACCCCGTCCAGACCCCGGAAGTCCTCGTAGAGTAGCCGGCTGGTGACACGGCGGATCGCCCACTCCTTGAGGGTCGGGATGCGCCGCCGAGGCACGCGGAAGCGGACTGCCACGTCACGAAGGCCGATGGCCACGGAGGGAGCGAATGGCAGCATCAGATGTGGAGGTAGAACCCGCCGGCCAGCCGCCGGAAGATCGTCCAGCCGATGGCCAGGGCGCCCACGGCGGCCGCCAGCGAGACCCAGACGACGTGGAACGGCGGCAGTTGGCCAAAGTAGACCGGGTAACGGGCCAGCTCGAAGAGGTGCGTGAGGGGGTTGGCGTTCACGAGCCAGATGAAGCGCTTGGGGATGATGGTCTTCGGGTACATGATCGGCGTCAGGTACATCAGGCCCATGATGCCGACCTGGTACATCTGCGCCACGTCGTCGAAGTAGACGGCCAGGGCCGAAAGGCCGAGGCTGACGCCCAGGGTAAACAGGGCGATGATCAGGAAACTGATTGGAAGAAACAACATCGCCGGCCGGACCGGGGACTTCACGGTGAGCATGATGGCGAGCATCGGCCCGCACGAGAGACCCAGGTTGATAAGGCCCGCGACGGTTCCCGACAGCGCGAAGATGGTCTTGGGCACGCGCACCCGCTTCATGAGCGGCCCGTTCCACGCCAGGCTGGCCATCGAGTTGGCCGTGGTCTGAGCGAAGAACATCCAGACGAGGTACTCGGAGAGGAAGTACGTCTCGTAGTGAGCCAGCTCTCCGCGGAAGAAGGTCGAGAATACGATGGTCAGGATCACCATCATGAGCAAGGGGTTGAGCAGCGTCCAGAAGAAGCCGAGGACGGAGCGCTTGTAGCGCACCGTGAGGTCGCGATGCACGAGGTTGAGGAGCAGGTGCCAGTAGGTCACCAGATCCTGCACGTCCTCCCACGGCGTCGGGTGCTTCCCGGCGTAGTTCCGAAACACGGGCTCGGCCACAAGGCTCGTCACGGCGGGCATTCTACCCCGGTTCGCCGACCCTTCTGGCCACCTGCATTCCACGATGCTTGCCAGCGTGATGGCGCCCCCCCCTCGGCCCTCGGCCAGAAAGGCCCGTCGAGTGCCGCGCCCAACAAGAGGCGACGGTAGCTCGATGTGAGGGGGACACTACATCACGTCCCGGCATGAAGGCCTGCATCTGCGGGCGCGAGCTTCTCCCACCCTCAACCAATGGGGCCGGGAAGTCATGAGGCCCGCCTGTCGGCCGCGTCGCGCGACGCTACGATCGGTTTACGTATCCAAGCACCTCGGGCGACTGCGGGCTGCATCCAGACGCGTTGCACGCGGAAACGGCGTAGTAGTAGCTGGTCGGGCGCACCACGGCGTAGTCGTCGTAGTCGGTCCCGGCCTGGGTCACAAGAAGGCTCTGAGGAACCGTGCCGTTGCGGCGATAGAGCTTGTACGACGTCGCTCCCGGGACGCTGGACCACGTCAACATGACTCTGTCGGTGTAGTCGCCCCGGGTAGCAAAGAGGTCCGCCGGGTAAGGCAGTGGAGTTGGAGTCGGTGCTGGAGTCGCGGTCGGCGTGGCGGTTGGAGTTCGGGTGAGAGTCGGCGCAGGGGTGGCGGTCCGAGACGGCGTCGGTGTGGCGGTGCTCACTGGCGTGGCAGTCCTGGTGGGCGTTGGGGTCAACGTCGCGACTGGGGTGGCTGTCCGAGTTGGCGTCGGCGCCACCACTGTCGGGGTGCTGGCTGGCGTCGTGGTTCTGGTCGGCGTTCGGGTGAGGGTCGGGGCCGGGGTGGCCGTCTGAGACGGCGTCGGCGTGGCGGTACTCACTGGCGTTGCGGTCCTGGTGGGCGTCCGGGTCGACGTCGGGGCTGGGGTGGCTGTGCGAGTTGGCGTCGCCACCACCGCAGTGGGTGTACTGGCTGGCGTTGCGGTCCTGGTGGGCGTTCTCGTCAGCGTCGGCGCAGGAGTGGCCGTCTGTGTCGATGCGGGTGTGGGCGTCTGTGTCGATGCGGGTGTGGGCGTGCTGAGCGGCGTCATGGTCTTGGTAGGAGTTCGGGTCAGCGTCGGCGCAGGAGTGGCGGTCTGGGTTGGCGTCGGCGCTGCCGCGGTCGGTGTACTGGCTGGCGTTGCGGTCCTGGTGGGCGTCCGGGTCGACGTCGGGGCTGGGGTGGCTGT
>DAONEV010000292.1:0-5585 GCA_035403265.1 Thermoanaerobaculaceae bacterium
GGCAGCGTCGACGGCGTGGCGCCCAACGCGCGCATCGCGGCCGTGCGGGTGATGAATGCGGAGGGCAAATCCCAGGGCGGGTCGGTCCTCAAGGGGATCGACAAGGTCGTGGAGAGTGTGGCCGACGGCAACCCCTTCAACATCCGCGCCGTCAACCTCTCGCTGGGCGGGCTCGACCCCGACGCCTGGCCGCCAAACTCCGGCAACTGCGACGAGGAGCTGCCGTCCTACAAGGTCGCCTTCGACACGCTGATCAACTCAGGCGTCCTCGTTCTGGCGGCCGCCGGCAACGACGGCTGTCCGACCGGCGTCGCCTTTCCGGCGTGCGTCAGCTCGGCCATGGCTGTGGGCGCCGTGTACAACACCAACCGCACTTCCAGAAGCTGGACGACCACCTGCGGGTCGGGCGAGTGCGACGACACGCCGGCGCCGAAGAAGCAGATCGCCTGCTACTCGAACTCCGGCGACAAGCTGGCGGTGTGGGCGCCGGCCGACTGCACGATCACCACGGATCTCCAGCGGCCGGGTGCGGTGCAGCCGGTGATGACTTACTGCTTCAACGGCACCTCGGCGGCAACCCCCTACACCGCCGGCGTGGCGGCCCTCCTGGCCAGCGCGCAGCCGGGCGTCTCGCCGCGCGCCATCCGGGACGCCCTCATCAATAGCGGCGAGGCGATCACAGACGGTCGCAACGGCATCTCCCGGAACCTCGTGAACGCCCAGGCGGCGCTGCAGCGCCTGCAGCAAGGTTGCGGTGTCCCGGCGGCGCCCGGAGGCCTGGCCTCCAACCCGCCGGCGCTCTGTGCGAACCAGGACTTCACGATGTCCTGGAGCGCCGTCGATGGCGCGGCGTCCTATACCCTCGAGGCCTCGGACAACGCAGGGTTCACCAGCCCGGACTTCTTCGAGCAGGCTGGCACCTCCATCGACCTCACGGTGAGCGACACCGTCGCGTCGACGCTCTACGTGCGGGTGCGGGCCAACGTCGCCTGCGGCAGCTCGGCCTGGTCGCCGAACCTGACCCTACGGTACACACCCCAGTGCGGGGGTCCCTCTTTCACCACCTTCGTGTCGGGGATCGCCCGGACACCGGGCCTCGCGCCGGCCATCTGGTACTCGGACGTGGCCGTGGCGAATCCCACCGACGTGGCTTCTGACCTGACCCTGACGTTCTACGGCAACAGCGGTTCACCCTCGACGACGGCCCGAGTCGAGGCCCACCGGCAGGTGAGCTGGAAGAACGTGGTCCAGGGCCTCTTCCAGGTGGCCGGCAATGACGTTGGCGTCCTCAAGGTGGAGAGCACCCAGCCCTCCCTGGTGGTGGGGCGCACCTACTCCCAGGTCACGGCCGGCAGCCCGACCTATGGCCAGGAGTACGTGGGCATGACCCCATCCCAGGCGCTCGCCGGGGGCCAGGTGGGGTACCTTGCGAACCTGCGCAGCGACACCGGGTTCTACTCCAATATCGAGCTCGTCAACGTTGGCCAGGCACAGGCCAGCGTCGAGGTGAAGTTCTACGAGAGCACCGGTGCAGCGGTCAAGACGCTGACGAAGACCGTGGACCCGAACCGGCGGGTGGGCGCGACCAGTGTGCTGCCCTCAGGCAAGTCAGGCGTCTGGGCCGAGGTGCGGGTCACCCCCGCTGAGGGCAAGGTCCTGGTTTTTGCATCCGTCATCGACGACGCGTCCAAGGACCCGACGACGGTGCCCCTGTTCATCCCGGCGGCCAGCACTGCGCAGCCGTTCTTCGTGTCCGGGATTGCCCGGTGGCCCGGGTACTCTCCGGCGGTCTGGTACTCCGACCTCGGGGTCCTCAATCCATCCGATGGCCCGGTCACCGCCCAGCTCACCTTCTACGGCACCAGCCAGACCTACTTCCAGAGCCGGGAGATCGGCGCCAGGCAGCAGCTCTTCTTCCAGAACGTCCTGCAGAGCCTGTTTGGACTGCCCGGCGACGACGTCGGGGCACTTGTCGTCACGGGCTCTGGCCCGCTGTACCCCCTGGCGCGCACCTACTCGCAGGTTTCGGCGGGGAGCCCGACCTACGGCCAGGGCTACGTCGGCATGACCCCGAGCCAGGCCCTCTCCCAGGGGAACGTCGGCGTCATTGCCGGGATGAGGTCCGACACCCCCTACTACACCAACCTCGAGCTCGTGAACGTGGGTAGCGTCACGACCAATGTGGAGGTTCGGTTCTTCGACAACGGAGGCGCCCAGGTCGGGTCATTGACCCGCAGCGTGCCGCCCAACAAGCGGGTCGGAGTCAACAAGGACAAGGTGCTGCCCCCAGGTACCGGGTTCGCCTTTGCGGAGTTGCGTCTGGACACCGCGGGGGCGAAGCTGATCGCCTTCGCGTCCGTGGTGGACGACCTTTCCAAGGACCCGACCACGCTCCCGATGTTCGCCGGTCCATTCTGACCGCCGCCGTGTCGCAAGTCCCTTGGGTGGGAGTGATGTAGATGGACCAGCACCCACTTCTCGAGCGCGCCCAGCAGGCCCCGGAGCAACCCGGGGTGTACCAGTTCCAGGACGCCCGCGGCAAGGTGCTCTATGTCGGGAAGGCCAAGCACCTGCGCAAGCGGGTGCTCTCCTATTTCTCCCGGGATCTGGCGCCCCGCCTTGCGGCGATGATCGGGCGGGCGCGCCACCTCGAGTTCGTGGTGACGCGCACCGAGGTCGAGGCGCTGATCCTCGAGAACCGTCTCATCAAGCAGCACCGGCCGCGCTTCAACGTGCTGCTGCGCGACGACAAGACCTACCCCTACGTGAAGCTCACCACTGGCGAGGCGTGGCCGCGCGCCTTCCTGACGCGCCGCATCCTTGACGACGGGCACCGCTACTTCGGGCCGTTCCTGGGCCGCCACATGGCGGCGCGGGTGATGGAGATCATCCGCACCCGGACGCAGGTGCGAACCTGCACCCTGGAGATTGACGGGACGGCGCCTCGGCCGTGCCTCTACCATGCCATGGGGGCGTGCCTGGGACCGTGCGTGGCCGGCCTGACCACTCCCGAGGCGTACGCCGAGGCGGTCGAGGAGGTGGTGATGCTCCTCGACGGACGCCACGAGGAGCTGCGGCCGCGCCTGGAGACCCAGATGTGGCGAGCCGCGGAGCAGGACGAGTTCGAGCGGGCGGCGCGCTATCGCGATCTTCTGCAGGCGCTGGAGGAGCTCTCCCGCGGCCAGCACGTGGAGCTGGCGGGCTCCGGGTCGGTGGACGTGATCGGAGTCGCCGGCGACGGTCGAGACGCCACGGTGGCCGTGCTGCTGTACCGCGACGGCCGGCTGGTGGACAAGCGGGAGTTCCACTGGGAAGGGCTCGACCAGCCCCCGGACGGCGAGCTGATGTCGAGCTTCCTGGTGCAGTACTACGAGGCCAACCCGGCGGTACCGGAGCGGGTGGAGGTGTCGGTCCTGCCGGACGACCACGAGGTCGTGGCCGACTTCCTGCGCGGGCTGCGCGGCACCAGAGTTGTCCTGGCCTGCCCGCAACGGGGTGAGCGGGCACGGGTCCGGGACCTCGCGGCGGACAACGCCCGGGAGGCGTTCAGGTTGCGTTTCCGCCATCCCCGCCGCGATGCCGAGCGGATGGGTGAGGCGGTGGCGGCGGCCCTCGACCTGCCCGCGCCCGTCCGCCGCATCGAGTGCCTCGACGTCTCCCACCTGCAGGGCGAGGCGCAGGTGGTCTCTCTCGTCGTCTGGGAGAACGGGCGCATGGCGAAGGGGGAGTACCGCTCCTTCAACGTGCGGTCCGGGCAGGGCGCCGACGACCCGGCCGCCATCGGCGAGGCGGTGCGGCGGCGGTACGCCCGGCGGGTGGCCGAGAGCCAGCCGCTACCGGACCTCGTGCTTGTCGACGGCGGCGTGGCCCAGCTCGGGGCGGCCCGGACGGCTCTTGAAGAGCTGGGGTGTCTGCTGCCGGTCGCCGCCCTTGCCAAGCGCCTGGAGGAGATCTACCTCACGGACCGGAAGCATCCGCTGCAACTGGGCGGGAGCCACCCCGTGCGGCTGCTGTTCCAGCAGGTGCGGGACGAGGCGCACCGCTTCGCCGTCACCCGACACCGCCGCCGCCGCAAGGCCCGCCGTATGGCCACCCAGATCCTCGCCATCCCGGGCATCGGCCCGGCCCGCGCCCAGAAGCTCCTGACCATCTTCGGCTCCCTCGACGGCGTCCGCGCCGCGTCTCAGGACGCCCTCGGCGCCGTCGTCGGCCAGAAGGCGGCAGCCGCGGTTCATCGCGCCCTGCACGAGGCCGTCACCCCATGAGCGTGCACCCGAATTGGGAATAGGTGGAGAGCCAGGTGGGTGGTGCTTGTCGTCGCGCTCGGATGGGCTCCTGCCATGTTCACGCCGCGAGTCCGTCTGGAGCTGTGTGAGGCACCGTGGGAAGTCGTCCGAACTCCGGATCGTCAGCCCGGGCAAAGACAGTGCGGGCTCTTGGAATCGCAGGCACACCGCGCACCGGGAAGGAAGGAGTGAAGAACGTCAAGAGTGGCGGACCAGGCACCGAAGAGTCACAGACCCCCCACAGGGCCAAGCAACTCCTTCCAACCAGCAGACCGAACCGGAGAAAGAGCACAACCCATAGGGAGGACAATCATTGAAAGCCAGGTCGAGATGGCGGCGGCATTCTCCGAGGCGGGCTCCGCTGACGCCTTCAGAGTGGTCTAGTAGAGAGAAACGGGCCCAGGTCGATTCGTGTCCGGGGCAAGTACTCCAGAGGACCAGGGGCCATGGATTACCTGCTTAGCGCTGAACATCCGCTCGCTCTGCCCCTAGCTCTACTGGTGGCCGGTGCGATTCTCCTCATTCTTGGATACCTAGGCGAGCGACGCTGGAGGGAGACTAAGCGAACACTCCCGCGCGAATTCCAATTGTCAGTTCAGTCGCATCAGGCAATGGTCGGCGGTGTCATCTCACTTGCCGCAGGGTTGCTGCTTCTCCTCTGGCGTGTCACACGCCTCCTCGGAGGCTGAGACTCGCGGTGCCAGGTCCGCCACTCTTGACACTCTCGGGAAGGTCGTTGAAAGTGACGGCGCGTGCGAGAGAGCAAGTGGGGCGGAGAGCTCCACCCAGGGCACAGGATGGCGTGAGGCCGGTCGTTGTCGCTGGGGTGCCGGTACAATTCAGCGGTGCTGCGCTCCATTCGACCGATGGGTGAGTGGCATCCCGGCCTGATGCATCGGGCCGGCGTCGCCCTTGCGCTCTCGGCCGCGTTGTTCTTCGTGGGCGCGCGGGCGTTCCACCCGTCCACCGGGGTGGTGCCGCACATCGACTCGGGGGTGTACCTGACGGCGGGCAGCCAGATCCTGAGCGGCAAGGTGCTGTACCGGGAGGTCTGGGACCACAAGCCGCCGCTCGTGCACCTGATCAAAGCGGCGGCGCTGGCTGTAGGCGACCACACGACGGCTTCCCGGGTGGGTGGTGGCCCCTGAGCCTTGAGCCTGAAGCCCTGAGCCTGGGTGGGTGGTGGAGCCGAGACCTGAGGCCCGAGGTCCGAGGCCCGGGTAGGGGGCGGAGGTCCCTGGCCTTGTCAAGACTCTTTAGAAATGTCCCCATCGTTAGCTCGATAGAAATGTCCCCGTA
>DAONEV010000293.1:0-5560 GCA_035403265.1 Thermoanaerobaculaceae bacterium
GGGCAGGGTGAGGTGCCCGCCCCCCGCGACTCCGAGACGCCCTCAGCGCAGGCGCAGCTCGAATGGGGCGCGCACGACGATGCGGTAGGAGTAGTCGACGTCGCCGTCGATGCGGTGCAGGCGGGCCTCGGCAGCCAGCTCGACACGGTCGCCGAGCTTGCGGCGGTGCACGAAGGCCAGCTCCTGGTAGGTCCGACGCGAGCGGTAGAAGACGCCGTCGTTGCCAACCGAGCCGTAATTGTGGTCGCCCTCGGTGGAGATGAAGTCGCGGCCCCGCCACCAGATCGCCGATGCCTCACCGACCCGGCCGATCGTCAGGCCGGTCCGCAGGTAGACTCCGTGTCCCGCGACGGTGGGACCGGCCCGGTACGGATCGAGCTTGCCGTTGCTCGACAGGTAGAACGCGGCCGCCCGTGCCGTCAGGCCGGCGCCGAGATCCCACTCGCCCCGCACTCCGCCGGCCTTCACGACGTTGTTCGTGACCGGGCCCACCTGGTGGAGCTGCCCGCCGTGGTGCAGGCCGTGGAGCTGGCCTTCCAGATGCAGCCGGCGCCACGCCCGCCAGCTCGCGACGATGCCGTAGTCGAAGATCTCGCGGCTCTCGGAGGTGTTCAGGTGCTGCCAGTTGACGTACGCCTCGCCGCGCCAGCGGTCGCGGGTCTCGACCCACTGCAGGCCCTGCTCGACTTGCCGCGTCAGCTCGAGGGTCGTGGCCTCGAGCGGCTCCAGGTAGCCGTGCCGGTTCTCGGTCACCAGCGTGCCCAACACGCCGAGCGAGGTGGCGGTGCGGTGGCGGAACGACAGCACCGCCTTGACGTCGTCCACCCTCTCCCCGCTGCCGCTGCGAACGTCGCCGAAGACACCCGCGACCACCTCGCTGCGCGGCCCCACCCGAAACGCCAGCGCGGTGGTGAACGAGGAGCCCAGGATCGTCTCGCCCTTCCGGTAGGGCGTGAAGAACTCGGTGTTGTCACCGTAGAACAGGAACGAGCTGCGCCAGTCGATGGTCTGGCCTGCCACCGGCGCGGCGACGAGCGCCACCACGAGCCCCAGGGTCGCCCTCACTGTCCGCCTCCGAACGACAGGAACACCCCGAGCTGTGTCTCGGCATTGACCAGCCACCGGCCGTGGTCGCGCCACCCGTCGTCGTTGTGCCAGCGCTCGCCGAGATACACGCCACGCCCGCGCACGTCGAAGCGGAAGCCAACCCAGCGCGCGGCGTAGAAGCGCGCGCCTCCGCACACGGTGGCGCTGGGCCGGTTGCTGTCGCGCAGGCTGAGATCGGCCGCGTCGATGTCCAGGTTGGCGATGCCGAGGCCAGCGCCGAGGTAGGGGTGGAAGGAGCCGCGGCGATAGATCCGGAGCGCCAACCCCTCGAGAGTTGCCACGTCGATCGCTGCCAGGGCGGGACGCGACGAGAAGATCCCCGAGGCCACACTGGTCAGCTTGGTGCTCGACCGCCGGATCGCCAGCTCGAGGCCCCAGCTCGGGGTGAGCTGCGTCGCCAGCCAGGCGCCCTTCAGGATCTGGTCGTCGACCTTCGTCTTCTCGTCGAAGGCGCGAGTCGCGCCGGCCGCCAGCGTCCCGCCGTAGAGCCTGCCGGTGGCGACCCCCACCTCGACCGACCCGGGCAGGCCCTGGCCCGAGACGCTCACCGCCGCCACGAGAAACACCGACAGTCCAGACATCACGCTACGCAGGTCCACGGGCACTCCCTCGCTGCACGACGACGGTGTGGGTCGGGAAGGCAAACGAGCTTCCGGCTTTCTCGACCACCTCCGCGAATGCGAAATTGAGCTCCTCCACGATCTCCAGGTACTCGTCGTAGGCGACTGTCGAGATCCAGCAAAGCACCTCGACGTTCAGCGACGAGTCGCCGAACGAGCGGAAGCGCACCCGGAGGCCCTCCTGGGAGACCTTCGGGTGGCTTCGGAGCGCCTCCCGGAACCCGTCGAGGACCATCCGGAGCTGACCGGGCCTGGTCTCGTAGACGAGGCCCAGGGTCGGATTGAAGACGATGCGGTCGCGGGCGGAGAAGTTCTCGACCCGCCCCGCCACGACGACGCCGTTGGGGATGGAAACCACGCTTCGCGCCAGCGTGCGCAGCGTCGTCGAGCGCAGACCCACGTCCTCCACGGTCCCCTGGTCCGTGCCGATGGTGACGAAGTCCCCCACCTGAAACGGCCTGTCACCGGCGATCGCGACCGCGCCGAAGACGTTTTCGAGGGTCTTCTGCGCGGCGAACGCGATGGCGAGCCCTCCCAGCCCCAAGCCGGCGAGGACACCCACGACGTTGATGCCGATCACGTCCAGAGAAAGCAGCGCCAGCAGCATGAAGACCAGGGCCTTGCCGAAGCGCACGAAGATCGGCACGAATCCGAGCCCCACCTGGTTGTCCACCCCGGAGCGCCGACGCATCTGCTCGGCCGTGGTGTCCACCAGGCGCAGGGCCATCCAGCCGAAACCAATCACGCCCAGGAGCTTGCAGACCGTGAAGGCGACCAGCCTGACGCCCGGCGAGAACCCCAGCCACGGCGACACGGCGACGAGCACCACCGCCCACACGACGAGACCCGCCGGACCGTCCATCGCCCGGACGACCGCGTCGTCCCAGGTCACCAGCGTGCGCGCCGCCAGGCGTCCGGCCAGACGCACCAGCCAGCGGCCGAGCAGCCGGCTCACCACCCAGCCCAGGGTGATCGCCACCAGGAGCGCTGCCCACTGCCAGAGCTGCAGCCCCCAGAGGCTCACCGAGAACAGGACTCCTGGCGCGTGGTCGCCCAACCAGCCGTAGCCGTGTGCGGCGTACAGCCGGTCGATCATGGCGACGGTCGGCTGGGAGACGAGCCAGACATGCCCGAGCTCTGGATCCCAACGGTGCGCGAGGTGCAGCTCGACCTCGCGGCGCCGGAGCTTCACGGTCCCGAGGCGCTCCTCGCTCTCCGGAACGCCCGCCTCGGGAGTCCCGAGCGGCAGGTCCGAGAGCGACTCGACGTCGACCCACATCATCCTCTGGAGCGCGAGGTTGAACCTGCGCGCCAGGCGGGCGCCCTCGGCCCGCTGCTGCGCCGGCGGGATCGCCGCGAGGTCGAGGTAGAACGCGGCCAGGTCGAAGGCCCCCTCGTTCCACGCGTCGAAGTAGCCAGCCATGGTCTCACGAGGCGTGCCGCGCCTGACCTCAGGCGGCGTCGGACCCAGACCGGGGTTGACGGGCTCGGCCCCCTTCGCCGGCTCGCCCTTGACCAGCACCCGATACCAGAAGGGAACGCTCGAGACGGTGCGGTCGGAGACCAGCCAGGCCTTTTCGCCACGCCCCGCGTCCTCGACCCGGTGCAGGACGATTTCTCCCGCGATGCCAGACCGGTCGAAGTGGGCGGCGACGACGAGTCCGGCCGGCTGTCCCTCCACCACCGGCCCCTCCGCATCATCGGTAGTCACCGCGTCCCGACGCGTGCCCAGCCGCGCCAGGATCTGGACGAGCTGCTGCGCCAACTGCTCGCCGACCTGCCGCTGGTCGCTTTCCCGGACCGCGGAGAGATCGAGCAGATGTGCGGCATCCCCCCACGAACGACTCTCCCCGAGTGCCAGCAGTGAGCGCCATGTGGCGGCCGGCGAGCGCCGGACGAGGGTAGGGGGTGGCGTCCCGAGACCCGGGTTGATTCCATCCTGACCCGCTCTGGGAGGCAGCGCCCACGACACCCCTCCGAGCAGCAGCACGGCCGCGGCAACACCGGGCCACCACCCTCGACACCGACCTGCGCGTGGTCCTTCGTCCATCGAGGCCCTCCCGTCTACACGCCCCGCCCCGCCCCGAACAGCTCGAGGTGCAGGCGTGGCCCGAACCGCCAACCCAGACGGAGGCACAGCGCCGCCACCTGCCTGGCGTGAGACGCCACCTCGGCCGCGGTCCTTCCCTCCGGCATCAGAAGGACCCGTCCGGGATCCACCCCGAGGCTCTCGATCATCCCCAGGAGGTCGAGAAGGTCATCTTCGCCGCGCACCACGAGCTTGACCTGGTGCTCGGGGTGGAGCCGCAGCAACCGCCGAGCCGGCTCGAGCTGACGACGCCGCGCCTGGTGACGATCGCGCCACGGGCCACCCGGATCCGAGTTGGCGGTCTTGGGTGACAGCGACAGCAGGTCACAGTCCAGCTCCCGGAACATCGTCCCTGCCGTCTCGACCGTCACGTGCTGCCCCTGGCGACGCAGGCCACCGGTGAGGATGGGCACGTCACGCTGTAGCAGCGGCTCACCGCCTGTCACGACGACGTGGCGCTGGCGGCTGGCGGCGGCCAGCTCCAGCAACTCGCTGACATCGAGATGCCGCCCCTCCGGTCGCCATGACGCATGGGGCGTGTCGCACCACGTACACCGGAGGCCGCATCCGGCCAGACGCACGAAGAACGACGGCGTCCCGGCCAGCATGCCCTCCCCTTGCAGCGAGACAAAGCACTCGGCGACGAACAACCTCAGAAGCCTTCCAGGATCGACACCACCAGGCCGCGCGCGAAGTCCCGGGAAAGCACGTCGATTGCCTCGGTCTCTCGGTCGAAGTAGTCGGTGGCATTGATCGTCACGGCATAGGAGGTCGAGCGGGCGAACCGCTTGTCGTGCCAGAGCGTCACCGGCTTCTCGCCGCTGCGGTCCACGAGCTGGACGTCGGCGATGAGAGTGAGCTGGTATTCGGTGGCGCGGCCCTGCGCATCGAACCGCACCGGAGCGCTGACGGCCGCAACGATGGTCCCGGAGAGGACGGCGTTGGCTTCCTCGGGGGCCGCCACGAGCTGGAAGCGGCCGCGCTTGACCCACTCCTGGGTGAGGGCCTCGGCCAGCCGCTGCTCGAGCTCCGGGCGCTCGGTCTGGTTCACGAACGGGGTCACGCACAATCGCTCGAGGTGGGGCGGCAGGTTCGATGAGAGCCCCACGAGCCCGTATCCGCATCCAGCCATCGCCACGGTCGCCAGGACCATCCCCGCGAGGGCAACACAGGCACTGGGTCCCCGCCACACGTCGCGCCGAACGGGGCGCCCCCGTTTGGCCCCGCCGCTCCTCTGGGCCAACCCCGTCCCCAGCGGGATCCTCATCCTCGCACCACGAAAGAGACCATCCTGTCGGGGACGTGGATCACCTTGACGACCTCCTTGGCACCCAGCCACCTGGCCGCCGCCTCGCGCGCCGCCTCGGTGGCCGTGACGGCATCCGCCCCGGGCTCCAGGCTCACAGTGGTGCGCATCTTGCCGTTCACCTGCACCGCCACGGTGACGGTCTGGCGGGCCAAGAGCTCCTCGTCCCAGGTCGGCCATCCCGACCGCAGCAGCGACGACGGGTGCCCGGTGAGCTGCCACAGCTCCTCGGTGGTGTGCGGGGCGATCGGGTGCAGGAGCTGGAGGAGTGCCTCGTAGGCTGCCCGCATTGCATCCCCGGAGGCCCTGCTCTGCCACTCCGCCATGACGTTGGCGAGCTCCATGAGGAAGGCGATGGCGGTGTTCGGGTGGTAGCGGCCGAGGTCCTCGTGCACCTTCTTGACGGTGCGGTGCATGGCGACGCGGACCTTCTCGGTG
>DAONEV010000294.1:0-5539 GCA_035403265.1 Thermoanaerobaculaceae bacterium
TACACTCAACGGCTTTTTGGATCAAGGCTGCTCCATCAAAGGGGACATCGTGTTCTCGGACCTGCTGCGGGTCCACGGGCAGGCCACCGGGACGGTGCGCAGTGACGGTGAGCTCCTGGTTGGGGAGGGCGGCGTCGTGGAAGGCGAGATCATGGTGGCACGTCTGGTCGTGGCAGGAACGGTGCGCGGCTCCGTGAAGGCTCGCGAGCGGCTCGTGGTGCACCGTTCGGGACGGGTCACGGCCGACATCTCGACACCCATTCTTGTCGTGGACGAGGGTGGAGTGGTCGAGGGAACGGTGAAGATGACGGCGCCAGGCCAGCCCCCGACCACCGAGCCCAAACCAGACGCCAGAGCTTGACAGCTCAGGCGTCGCAGCGTAGCTTTAGAGTCGAAGTCTCAAGAACGTGGTAACTGGGGGGTGCCATGAAGCGCGCAGAAAAGATCTTCATCGACTACCTGCGGGAGAACGGCCTGAAGGTCACCAAGGAACGGCTCATGCTTCTGGATGAGCTGTTCAATACCGAAGAGCACCTGGATGCCGACTCACTGCTCTTCCGCCTGCGCAGCCAGAAGCGGCGGGTGTCCCGCGCCACCGTCTACCGCACCCTGGACCTTCTGGTGCAGTGCGGGCTGGCGCGCAAGATGCGTCTTGGCAAAGAAAACTACGTCTACGAGAAGGTCGTGCCGGGCCGCAGCCACCACCACATGATCTGCACGGTGACCGGGAAAATCATGGAGTTCTGGGACTCCGAGGTGGACGACCGGCTGCGGCAGCTCTGCCAGGAAAAGGGCTTTCGGCCCACCTACTTCTCGATCAGCGTCTACGGGCTCTCCCAGGACGCGGACGGGGAGCGCTAGGAACCTGTCGGAGAAAGCGGACCCTCCGCCAACCGTCCACTCCACACACGTTGAGGAAGACCACCGGGGTCCACGGGCTAGGAGTTCGTTTCGAACCTGACTCGGACGAATCGCCGCTTGCCCACTTGGAGGAGGTACGCGCGTCCCGGGGTCGTGATGACGACGGCCTGAGGGTCCCGCACAACCTCGCCCTCGAGCCTCACACCCCCTTGCTCCACGAGCCGTCGAGCCTCGGCGTTGCTGCTCGCCATCTTGGAAAGGGCCAGCAGCCTGGTCAGGACGATGGTGGGCTCTGTGCTCACGAGCCGTAGGTCGGGGACCTCGTCGGGGACCTCGCGGCGCTGATGGACCGAGCGGAAGTGGGCCTCCGCAGCTTTGGCCGCCGAGGCGTCGTGAAAGTCCGCCGTGATGGTTCGCGCGAGCTCGAACTTGACGTCCATCGGGTGGCGTTCACCGCCGGCCACAGCGCGCTGCAGGGCCGCCACGCCTGCCGGGTCAAGGTCGGTGAGCAGCGTCCAGTACTTCCACATGAGCTGGTCCGAGATCGACATGAGCTTGCCGAACATCTCCTCGGGTGGGTCCTCGACCCCGACGTAGTTGCCGAGGGACTTGGACATCTTCTCGACCCCGTCGAGGCCTTCGAGCAGGGGCAGGGTCATGACGATCTGGGCCGGCAGGCCCAGCTTGCCCATGAGGTCGCGGCCGACCAGGAGGTTGAAGAGCTGATCGGTGCCTCCGAGCTCGACATCAGCTCGCAGGAACACCGAGTCGTAGGCCTGGGAAACCGGGTAGAGCAGCTCGTGCAGGGAGATCGGATCACCGGCCGCGAGGCGCTTCGAGAAGTCGTCGCGTTCGAGAATCTGCGCCAGGGTCACCCTCGCGGTGAGTCGGATCCACTCCTCGCTCGAGAGCGGGCCAAGCCATCGTGAGTTGAAGTCGATGACCGTGCGTTCGGGGTCCAGAAGCTTGAAGATCTGCCGCTTGTAGGTGTCGGCGTTGGCCAGCACCTGCTCCCGCGAGAGCTGTGGCCGGGTGACCTTCTTGCCCGTCGGATCGCCGATCATCCCCGTGAAGTCGCCGATCAGGAACACCACGCGGTGGCCAAGCTGCTGGAAATGCCGCATCTTGCGGATGACGACCGTGTGCCCAAGATGGAGGTCCGGAGCCGAGGGGTCGAAGCCCACCTTGACGGTCAGACTTCGCCCTTCCCGAGCGGCCACCTGCAGCCGCTCGCGCAGGTCGTCGACGCGGATGACGTCCACCGCGCCCTTCAGCAAAAGCTCAAGCTGACTGCTCACGTTGGCTGGGGCCGTCGCCATGCTGCCTCCCGCGCGCTCAAGGTGTGACCGGCGCGCCAGGGGGGGATCTTCTCACACTGCCGACCGGAGCCACGACTGGCGCGGGCCCCCGGGCGAAACGCCGAAGCTCGGTCCACGGCGGCAGCCCGCCAAGCACCCGGGTGATATCGCCGGCCGTGACCGCACGCAGCGTCACCTCGCTCAGATCCGCGGGAAGGAACGGTCTGGCGGCCAGTCGGGCCGTCTGGACCGCGAGGTCTCCCAGTAACCCGTTCAACGTCCGCCCGGTGGCAACCAGCAGCTCGGGGGCCTCAACCGATCGGAGCAGGCGTTTCCAGATCACCGCGCCGCGGGCGTCAAGGGCCGGGACTGTCTTCTCGCCGCCGGCCACCAGTGCCACCACCAGGCGGCCGGTCGGAGCCAGCGGGTGCAGCTCGACACCGAACTCGGCGGCACGCATCTGGAGGATCGTCACGGCCAGGGCCCCGGTGGCCGAGGGCTCGATGTCGGCGAGAGCGAGGATCGTGGCCGCCTCGGGTCCAGGCGTCCACACGAGCCGTCGCTCGCCGCCGGCTGCTCCGACCCGCACGGAGCCTGGCGGCAGCTCGCCCAGAAACTTGCGTGCCGCCTCGGCGCCCTCCTCGGCGTCGATGGGAAGGCGCGCAGCGAGGGAAACTGCTTCAGCGGTGGGAGACGCGGCCAGACCCACGGCATGCATCGCTTC
The DNA here is from genome assembly GCA_035403265.1 of Thermoanaerobaculaceae bacterium. GTDB lineage: Bacteria > Acidobacteriota > Thermoanaerobaculia > Thermoanaerobaculales > Thermoanaerobaculaceae > JAAYVZ01. The sequence goes on from DAONEV010000294.1 coordinate 2,884, forward strand.
GCCCCAAATGCCCTCCACGGCCGGCGGCTGGGGACCCCGCACGGAGTCGGTCACGAGCTCCATCGCCTCGCTCGCTTCACCGGCCCGCACGGCCAGCGCCAGCGCCGGCACCCCCAGCACGTCGAGGCGACGGGTGGACCATCCGCGCTCGGCCGCGGCGCCGGCGGCGCCGTCCAGAACCGCGGCTCCCGCGTGGGGGTCGAGGCCGCCCAGGGCAAGGCCGACGATCGCCAGCTCGCCTGGGAGCCACCCCACGGAGAGTAGAGCCCCATTCTCCAGCGACTCACTCGGTTGTGGGCGTGGACGCCGCTCGGTCTCCACGACGGTCGCCCGTCCGGCATGGCCGGCCAGCACCTCACGTGCGAATGCGGCTAGGGCCGGGCCGTCTGCGGGGGGATCCGAGAGGACCGTGGCGGCCAGCCCTCCGAGGGACACCCACTCCACGACCTCGCGGGCGACGGCGGCAGTGTCGATGGCCTGTCTGCCCGCCCGGCCGGAGCCGGCGGCGCGGACAGCCTCCAACTCCTCGGGCGACGGCGTGCGTAGCGAGAGCGCCGCCAGCTCGGCCCGAAGCCGATACAGAGCCTCGCGAGCCGGCAGCTCGCCCGCCGGGACGCGCAGAAGCAAGCGCGCGCAGCCACCGGAGAGGTCGAGCTCGCCGCGCGCTCCCGCCAGGACCGGGCGAAGGTCCTGCTCGATCCACCGCACCAGGGAAGGGACCAGGGCCAGCCTTGGATCCGTCGGGCCCGGCAAACCGAGCTCCAGCTCGACCCGCTCAGGCGAGCCCGCCAGGGTTTCCAGGGTACCGTCGACGGCCGGGCAGCGCAGGCGGGGGAGCGGGCGCCACGGCACATCTTCGGCCGCCTCAAGCAGACCCTCGAGGTCGCGCGCCGGCAGTGGGCCGGCCGCGACGAGCGCCGTGGCTCCGCTGCTCCGCAGCGCGCCGAGCAGCTCGCTGACGACAGGGCCCAGCCGCAGCTCGCTCGGGCTCACCGAGACGATCTGCGCGAGGCGCCGCGGCGTGACCTGTACCGCCTCTCCCGCCAGGCGGTCGGGTGGCCGCGCCTCCGCCGGGAGGACCACCGCAAGGTGCTCGAGGTCACCGCCCGGCATCTGCACGACGACGAGCGGCAAGCCTCCCGAAGTTCGCCATTCCGAGACCGCCTGCGCCCCTGCAGTTGCCGGCGCCGCCAGAGCTACCGTGAGAACCACCCATCGCCACATGGAGCTATCATACCGATAATGCCATCAGGTCCCCTTTCCGGTCGGGTCGTGTTGCTCTCCATGGCTGTTGCGGCCGTGGCGTGGCCGTTCGCGTGGCTGCTGCTGGCAGCAGTCCAGGGGATGGGGGTGTTGCTGGCGGGGGGCCGCTTCATTGGCATCAGCCTCCCGCTGGGACAGGTCCCCTGGGCGCTGGTCAACCAACCAGACGTGGCCTTCGCCTCATCCCGGGCCGCGCTCTGGGGCTACTGGCTGGCGCCTGCCCTGCTTGCCGCGGGGCTGGCCATGGCGCTGCCGGTGCTCGTACCGACCGGCAGGAAATGGGGCGGCGAGCTGCTGGTCAACCACCTCGCCCTGGCGCTGGCCGTCCTGGGGCTTGGCTGGGCGCCTCCACTCGGGCTGGCAGATGGGCCGGTGCGTGGGTTGGAACGGTTCTTCGGTGTACCGCCGATGCCTTTCCTGGGGGCGTGCGCGCTGGCCGGGGCGGTGGCCGCGCCCCTGGCCATCCTGCGCCTCTCGGGAAGCCTCTGGCACCTGCCGACCAGCCTCAGCCGGGCCCGGCGTCTGGCGGTCGTCGCCGTGCATGCGCTGGGGCCGGCCTCGATCTGGGTCCTGCTCTCACTCCTCCTCGGCTGGAGGCCCGGACCGCTGCCCCTGATCACGACCGGCGTGGTGCTGGCGGCGGCCGCGGTGGCCGCCTGGCTGTGGCTGCCCCGTGCCGCTCTCACACGGCGGGAGGCTCCGTCGACTGGCCGCCTGGCGGTGGCCTGGCTCTTTGGTCTGCTGGTCCTGGCGCTCGTGCTCTGGGCCGGCGCTCCCACAGGCGGTGTCCGGCGTGCGCTTCTCTGGTCCAAACCAAGTGCGACGAATAACATACGGACGGACTGGAAGGTCGTTCCCCTGCGCGGCGGCCTCGTGCGTCCCGGCCAGCAGGAGCGCGGCTATGTGCCGTAGTCAGGCGCGAGCGGCCGAGGGTCAGTAGGCGCCGCGTCCGCCCAGCACCGCCGCGCCGGTTCGCCCCAGCAGGTAGAGATCCATCCACAGCGACCAGTTGCGGATGTAGTAGGTGTCGAAGCGCTGCTGCTCCTCCAGGCCGCCCTCGGCCCGCACGACCACTTGCCAGAGCCCGGTGATCCCAGGCCGCACCTGGCCGCGCAAAGCCCGGAAAGCCGGCGGGAACGAGGCCAGGTGATAGTCCGGAAAAGGCCGCGGGCCCACCAGGCTCATGTCGCCGATGAGGACGCTCCAGAGCTGCGGAAGCTCGTCGATCGAGAAGCGGCGCAGCAGGCGACCGACCCACCCGCTCACCCGGGGATCGTGCGTGAGCTTGAAGGAGCGCTCCCACTCGGCCCGGGCCCTGGGGTCGGTCGCCAGGTGCTCCTCGAGCAACTGCTGGGCGTTCGGGGCCATCGTGCGGAGCTTCCAGATGGTGATG
>DAONEV010000295.1:0-5518 GCA_035403265.1 Thermoanaerobaculaceae bacterium
GCTTCCGCCGTGACGGGGAATGCGGGCGTTTCGCTCGCTTCCAGCTCCTCGTCATCGCCCAGACCGGCGGCGCGCCAGGTGACGATCAGACTGGAGCAGGTCATGAGGAGCGCCGCGACAATCGGGTGGAGGAGCCCGACGGCAGCCAGGGACACGCCCGTCACGTTGTAGGCGGCGGCGAAGCGCAAGTTGGAGCGGATCGTGCGCACCGCCGCACGGCTCTCGGCGAGGCCCGATGCGAGGTCCTGAAGGCAGCACCCGTGCCAGCTCAGCGTGGCCACCTGCCGTGCCAGCTCAGCCCCGTCTTCCAGCGCCACGCTCACGAAGCTGGCGGCCATCGCGGCGGCGTCGTTGACCCCGTCCCCCACGAAGAGCACGGGTCGCCCGGAATCCTGGCGCCGCTGGACCTCCCTGAGCTTGGCCTCGGGGCCAAGGCCGGCCAGCACCTCCACGTCGCCGAGCTCGGCCCGGGCCGCCCCGGGATCACCACTCATCACCACGAGCTCGACGTCGAGCGGCACCAGGGTGTCACGCAGCGCCTGCCATCCCGGGCGGGGCTGCTCGGCAACCAGGGCGGCCGCCGCCACCCGACCGTCCAGAAGGACCACCACTTCCTGCCCCCGGAGTCCCGGGTGGAGGCGCAGCCTCAGCTCATCCCAAGCGGTCGCCAGCGCCCCGTGGGCACACAGGTGGGCCGGGGCACCCAGGCTGAGCGCAAGGCGCCGACCCTGAGCCTCAACCATCTCCGCTTCCAGGCCGACTGCCGGCAGCACCCGGACCCGCTCCGGTCGCCATCGCGAGGCCGCTCCGCCGCCACGCCCGGCAAACGCCGAAGCCAGGGGGTGGGGGTTGCCGGCCTCGAGCCGGGAGATCGCGTCGAGGAGCTCGTGAGAGGAGAGCGGCGCGTCCGGATGCATCACCAGGTCGGCGAGGCCGCTCGTGCTCCGGGTGATGGTGCCGGTCTTGTCGAGCGCGACCGTGCGCACCGCCGCCAGGCGCTCGACCGCATCCGCGGAGTGGGGGACGAAACCCCGGCGCGCCAGCGCTCCCAGGGCGCGCCATACGGCGAGAGGAGTGGCGAGCCCGAGCGCACAGGGGCAGGCCACGAGCAGGACCGACATGGCGTTGAACACCCCGATGGTCCAGCCGCGGGCCAGGCCCCAACCCACTCCGGTGACGAACGACACGCTGGCGACCACGGGCAGGAATGCGGCAATGAAACGATCGGCCTGGCGCTCGAGACGTCCCGGGGTGGCCCGGGCCCGCTCGACCGCGGCCAGGATAGCGTCGACGCGGCGCGAGGTGCCAGTCGAGGTGGCGCGGACCTGCAGCAAGCCGTCCACGGCATGAGTTCCGGCCCAGACCCGGTCCCCGGGCCGTCGGACGGCGGCTTGGTGCTCGCCGGTGAGGGTGGCTTCGTGCACGAACGCCTCCCCGGTCACGACCACGCCGTCGGTGGGGATGAGCCGTCCGGGCTGCACCTCCACCACCTGGCCCGGACGCACCTCGGCCACCGCAACCGCCCGCACCCGGCCGTCGGGTTCCACGAGCTGGCAGGAGGCCAGGTCGCGTTGCCAGGCCTCGACGGCCGTGATGGCGCGTCGGCGCGCGGTGTGGCCGAGCTGCTGGCCAAGGCCATACACCACCAGCAAGATGGCCGCAACCTCGAAGTACACGGCGCCCTCGCCCCGCAGCATGGCGACCAGCGAGGCGCCGAGGGCGCCCGTGATCGCCAGGACGAACATCGCCTCGATCGTAAGCCGCCGGCGGCGTATCTCCCGCCAGGATGCGGCGGCAAGAGGTGCGCCGAGCAGCGCGAAGACCAAAGCCGTGGCGACCAGCACCCCGAGGTGCACGGCCCGTCGTGTCGCGGCATCGGCCTGGGTGGTGTTGATGGCCAGGTCAAGGGTCATGCTGTTCGCGGCGAGCACCGCCCCGATGCCGATGCGCCACCAGGCGGCGCGGGAAGTCACAGGCATCGGGGGGTCGGCGCAGCAGGTCGTCCCGTCGAGGGAGCGCGTTCCCTCGCTGGGCGAAGCCGGGTGCGTCAACCTGCCACCTCAGCTCCCGGCCGCACTGACCTGGGGAGGCTCCTGCCCGACCTGCTTGAGCTCCGCCATCGTCCAGGGTTGGGTCCGGCCAGAAGTGGCGGCCCGCACCGCCGCCACGGTCTCCCGGGGAATGGCGGCGGCGGAGTTGCCCCACGAGCTTCGCACGTAGGTGGCCAGGGCGGCGAGCTGCTCGTCCTTGAGGTGCTTCCAGGCCGGCATGACCTGGTTGAAGGTCCTGCCCCGCACCTCCAGACCGCCCTGGGCGCCGTGCAGGAGGATGCGGACCACCGTCTCGGGATCGCCCGTCACCCACTCCGAGCCGGCCAGAGGTGGGTAGTTGCCGGCCACGCCCCGGCCATCGGCCTGGTGGCAGGCCTGGCAGTTGGCATAGAGGCGTCTGCCGAGCACCAGGGGGTCGACCGGCGGCGCAGGGGCCAGCGAGGCCACGACCGCCCCCGGACGTTCGTCATAGACGTCGGCTCGCCAGTTGCCGGAGTAGGTGCCGAGGTACCACCCCCCCCATCCCAGCAGGGCCATGACCCCGAAGACCCACCACATCGGGGTGGGCTCGAAGCCGTCCCGGGGCTCCTCGAGCTCACGGGCGATCGGCTCGTGAAGGCGGATGACGCCGTGGTCCTCGGTCTCGGTGCGGGCGCGATCAGAAGGGTCAGCGGTCATCATCGCGCCTCCGGCACCGGGTAGGAGTGGTCGAGGCTTCGAAGGTAGGTGACGAGGTCCCTGGCTCGTTGCGTGGGGACTACGACCCAGCCCTGGCGGGGCTCACCCTGGGGGAAGGAAAGGGCCTCGGCGGGTCGCTGCAGCTCGACCCGCTGCGACTCGAAGAGGAACGGGTACTCCGGCATGGTCGAGCCGGAGGATGTGAGGCGTGGCCGGAAGAGGTGCAGCAGGTGCCAGGCCGGGCTGGGCTGGCGGGCGCCGATGTTCGCGAGGTCGGGACCGGTGCGCATCGTGCCCATCACCGGAGGGACGTCCCAGATGTAGTCGCGGGCCACGGTGCGCCGCGAGCCCCAGCCCCGGGCCAGGTCGGCGCCGAACTCCTCTGGCCGCACCTGTTGACTGTGGCAGTACAGGCACCCGAGCCCGATGTACTCGGCACGCCCGGCCAGCACGCCGCCATCAGGACGCTGGGGGCGCTCGACGCCCAGGTCGTCCTTGATCGGCAGGAGGCCACGGAGCTGGCGAGCGGGGATTCTAACAAGGCCCACGAATGAGGAGATGACGGTGAGCAGCACGCCGAGGTACAGCCAGACGGCCCGGTTCATGCCTCCACCTCCCCGGGCTGGGCGACTCCTGATGGCTGGGTCGCCTGCTCCGTCGCGTGGCGAGGCTGCAGCATCCCGAGCACCAGCCAGCCGAAGACGCAGTGGCCGACCGTCATGAGCACCCCCGCGGCGGTGCGACCCCACAGGTAGGGAATGGTGCCGCTCACGATGCTCAGAAACGGCAGGTCGGGGTTGTTCATGTGCAGCCCCTGCACCCAGCCGCCGATCGTGAGGGGGCCCCAGTAGAGAGCGATCCCCAGCGCCGAGGCCCAGAAGTGGAGCTTGATGAGGCGCGCCGAGCCCCACTCCCGGCCGGTGAGCCGGGGCAACATGTAGTAGAGCGCGCCGAACATGACCATCGAGAAGAAGGCATACACGCCGAGATGCGCATGGGCGATGGTGTAGTGGGTGAAGTGATTCACCTCGTTGATGCTGCGCAGGGACGTGAGGGACCCCTGGACGCTCACCACGGTGTAGCTCATGCCGCCGAAGACGACGAAGCGCAGGGTCGGGCTGTCCTTGAGCCGGTGAAAGTGCCCGACCATCGTCATGTGGTGGTTGATGCCCACCGTCACCACGGGCACGAACATCATCACCGAGCCGACGATGCCGACCGTGACGAGCCAGGCCGGGAGGGGCCCGCCGATGAGGTGGTGGGTGCCGGCCCAGTTGTAGAACAGCGCCAGCGACCAGAAACCCAGGATCGACAGGTGATACGAGTGGATGGGGGCGCCGATCACCTTCGGGATGAGGTAGTAGATCGTCGCCAGGCCGATCGGGGTGAGCCACAAGCCAAGGACGTTGTGCGCGAACCACCAGTTGGTGGCCGCGGCGGTGGTGCCGCTCGTGAAGCCTCCGTGGATGAGCACATTGGCCATCAGGTACAGGAACGGGAACCAGAGCACGGCCCCGAAGAGGTACCACTGTGAGACGTAGACGTGCACCACCTTGCGGCGGCCGAACATGGTGAGGGAGGCCGCCATCACCACCGCGAAGACGGCGGCGAAGCCCAGCGCCCAGAAGAGCGGGATCTCGATCCACTCGACCGAGGTGCCGTGCCCGATGCTGATCTCGACCAGGCCCGCCGCCAGGGCCACGTTCCACACCACCCCGCCGGCGACCAACAGGTTCGGAAAGGGCAGCCGGGCGCGCGCCAGGCGCGCCTGTAGCCAGAGCAGCACGGCGATGCCGGCCATCGAGGCCCAGCCGAAGATGGTCATGTTGAGGTGCACCGGGCGTACGCGGCCGAAGGTCAAGGGCTCCCAAGAGGTGAGGAATCCAGGTGTGTGCATCTTGATCGCGGCGAGCAGGGCCATGAGGCTGCCAGCAACTAGCCAGAACACGGCCGAGCCGGCGAAGACGAGAACCGGTGCCCGGCAGGAGCGATCGATCTCGGCCCGGGCCGCCAGCTCCGGTCGGAGGGTCACAGTCGGCTCCGCAGCCGGCGCGCGAGTGCTCATCCCTCGCCCCTCCTCGCCGTGCCGGGGAAGGCGTCGGTGGGGGTGCCGACCGGTTCGCCGGCGTCGAAGATGCTGCGCGCGCCGGCCGAGAAGTGCTCCATCTGCCCCTGCCCGATCGCCCAGACCAGGGCGCCCACCGCGGACAGCGCAAATGCCGTCACGACACCGAGGACGACCCAGTAGACCGGTGACATCGCACCTCCTGGCACCGGCGCCGTCGCGCCCACGTGGATAGCCTGGACCGGGGGGCGCGGGGAGTGGCCGGGGCGGTCCATTATTGACGAGGCTCTCCCTGGATGTCCATGCCGTAAGATGCGGCGATGCACGAGCTCTGGCTTGCCGTCATCCTGGGCCTCGTCGAGGGCCTGACCGAGTACCTGCCGGTGTCCTCGACCGGGCACCTGATCCTGGTCGGGGAGTGGCTCCACTTCACCGGCGAGCGTGCCGAGACGTTCGAGATCTTCATCCAACTCGGCGCCATCCTGGCAGTCATGTGGTTGTACCGCAAGCGGTTCTGGCGCCTGGCCGTGGAGGGGCTGCACGGCCGCGCGCTGTGGCCCCGTCCCGGCGAGCCCGGCCTCACCTGGGCGCACCTGGCCGTGGCCTGCGCCCCTGCCTTCGTCTTCGGGGCGCTCCTCCATGGCAGCATCAAGGCGCACCTGTTTAGCTCCCGTCCGGTGGTGGTGGGGCTGGTCGCCGGTGGCCTCCTGATGATCGCCGCCGA
>DAONEV010000296.1:0-5474 GCA_035403265.1 Thermoanaerobaculaceae bacterium
CCGGCTCACCACGGAGACCAGCGGGCACCGGTCCCGGTAGCTGGCCTGTCAGGGGTGAACCTGTTTGGAGCGGCACTGGTCGCGAACGGCGTGATCGCAGGAGACCGGGTCATCGCCGTTGGAGGGGATCCCACCAGCCTGGCGGTCGTCCGGTTCGCTCCCCCACTGCAGGAGCCGGGTGATCCTGTATTCACCGTGCTCCGGGACGGCACAGCGGAGGTCGACCGGCTGCCGAATCTGGCGGGTGCGGTCATCGACCTCACGGCCGAGGGCTACCTGGTCTGGGTGCTGACGAACGACAACGGCACCTTCAGAGTCTTCCGGTACCGATTGACCGAGGAGTCATCGGTGCCCCTGGTCCTGGAGCAGCAAGTCGAGCTGGGACCCGGGGAGCCTCCGGTCGCGATCGGTATCCGGGGGTCCGACGACACGCATGAGGAGGGCGACGCTGTCGCCATCGTCCGAAAGGGCGACGGAGTGGAGCTGCGTGGCGAGGACCTCGGATTCATCTCCCACACCCCGCTGCCAGGGGCCGCCCTTGACATCATCTGGGGGAGCTTCGTGCTCCTGGGTGACTTCGGAGTCGCCGAGCTTGGAGGACCCAACGCCTCACCGACACCTTCGTTCGTCAGGTCCAATGCCTGGAACCCAGGCAGGGCAATCCACGCGACCACCCACATCGCGACGCCAGGGGGTCCGACATGGTAGCGTCGAATCGGGAGGGTGCAGTGCGAGCGGCGCTGACAAGCGGCGTTGTCATGCGTGATCGCGCTGGTGCTCGGATCGTTGGAGTCGGCGTCCTCGCCTTCTGGACCGCGGCGACGGTTGGTGCCCAGACACCGGCAGCAAGACCGATCTTTCCGAAGCCGTTCGTTGTCGAGCACCAGGTCGTTCAGGTCGCGGCCGGGCAGGAGGTGCTGCGGACGCCTGCGGTCGCCGACACCTACGGCGGCTCGTGGATTGTCTCGCTTCGGCCCGACCGCAGCCGGATGATCGTCGACTTCGCGCGGCACGAGCTGGTCGAGGTGCGGGCGGAGCAGGGGACCTACTCCGTGCTGGGCTTCGACCGGTTCGCCGAGCTCCGACGGCGATTGCGGCGAGCTGAGGGGCTCGAGGCTTCGGGTGGGGCGAGCGCCGGTCGCGCGACCCGCGAAGGCTCCGCGGCGAGCAAGCCGGAGATCGTCCTCGAGGAGGCGCCAGTTGGTGGAGCAGCGGCTTCTGTCACTGGTGGCGATTTCCCGGGCGTTCTCAGACGGCCGGGAGTCCGGCACGTGAGGGTCTCGGTCCGGACAACTCCTGGCCAGCCGAGCGACACGCCGCCTGTCGACGTCTGGGTCGACGGGGAAGCGCGTCTCGGTCAGGAAGGGCAGAGCGCGATCCGCCAGCTCGACGAGGAGGTGGTCGGCGAACCTCTGGAGGAAGGCGAGACGAGTGCTTCCCACCTGGTCGCTGCGGCGCGGGAGTGGGGCGGTGGCGGAGTGGTGATCCGCACCGACCGCGTGACCGTGGGTGGCACCCGCATTGTCGACGAGGTCTCGAAGCTCGAGAGCCTGCCGGCCTTTCCAGCCGAGCTCCTGCAGGTCCCGGAAGGTTTCCGGCGGGTCCCACATCCACTTGAGGCGATGGTTGCGCAAGCCGAAAGTGAGGCCGAGCTGAACCGGGCCATGAGCAGGGTTCAGGGAAACGAAGGCCGAAAGTGAGCATGTCGATGCACGCGATCGGCCGAAAGTGGGCCATGCCTGGGGATGAGAACGAAAGGCGCTGTCCTGGGAGGAGCGGAGGTGGCCGCGTCCTGGTGATCGGGGTGGGTCGAGGACCGATCAAGACAGCGGCGCGGCTCCGTCTCGGAATGTCGTTGGGGTTGGTGGCCTGGCTGTGGGGAGCGACCGCGTCGCTGGCCCAGGTGCAGGACCCGTTTGCCCTCCGGCCGCCGCTGACGGACTACGCCGCGTTCTCCTGCCAGGCCCTGGTGGTTGACGGCAACTCCGAGGTCAGCTCCAAGGGCATGCCGGCAGGCAGCCGCCCGACGAACCTCGGCCATGTGCGCGCGAACCAGGGCATCGTCGTCAAGGGTAACGGCAAGGTGATCGGCAACGCGACACCGGGCCCGGGATACCAGGTCGTGCGCCAGGGCAATGGGACCGTCACCGGGTCGACCAGTCAAGCCTCCCAGGTCCTCGACTGCCATCCCATCGATCTGGTCGCCCTCAAGGCGGCGCTGCTTGCCGCCAACGACAACGGCTCGATCCCGCGCACCTCCAGGAACAAGGTCCCGCTCGGTGGTGCCGATGGCAGGGAGCTCACGGTCACCTCCAACGACACTCTGGCGGTGCCAGCGGGCACGTTCCTGTTCAGCAAGATGACGGTGTCGGCCAACGCCAAGATCACCCTTGGTGGTGCCGTTCGCATCCTCTGCTTCGGCAACGTCAGCATCAGCGCCAACAGCGAGGTGAACGCCCAGATCACCCCCTACCGCCTGCGTCTGTGGGTCTCCGGCAACCAGGTCAGCATCGACTCGAACGCGAAGATGAACGGCTACATCTACGCCCCGGAAGCGCCGGTCGCGCTCCAGGCCAACGGCGACTACTACGGTGCCGTCTTCGGCAAGTCAGTCACTCTGGCCGGGAACGCCAAGCTGCGACGGCCGATCGACGACATGGTTCCGACCGTGACGATCAGCTCGCCGGCCGAGGGACAGGCGGTGCCCGCCTGCAGCGTGCAGGTCAGTGGTCTGATCTCTGACGCGGAGACCGCGGTGACCCTTGCGGTGAACGGCGCAGCCGTCGCGGTGCAACCGAACGGGAGCTTCCAGACGACTGTTGACCTCACTCCGGCGACCGGCGGACTGATCATCGCCACCGCGGTCGACCAGGGTGGCAACTCGAAGACCGTCGAGCGGCACGTTGTGCCGCCCGCGCCATCGGTGGCGCTCGTGACTCCGCCTTCCGGCTCGCTGGTGGGGCAGTCGGTCGTCGATCTTGCGGGAACCGTCTCACCGGAGACGACGGTGACCGTGAACGGCACTCCCGCCCTCTTGCCCTCGGCTGGAACCTGGTTCCTCCAGGGACTCGCTCTTGGAAGCGACGGAATGAAGACGCTGGGCATCGTCGCGCAGAGCTGCGGCGGAACGGCCCCGCTCTCCGCATCGCTGGACGTCGACACCGTCCCGCCGTCGATCGGCATCGACACGCCGGCCAGCGGTTCGTCGACGACCGACCCCACCGTCACCGTGGCCGGTCCGGTCGCGGATGCCCACCTGGCCAGTGTGACGCTCGCGGTCAACGGCGCTCCATCTGGTCCCATAGTCACGGTCGACGGCGGACGATTCTCGGCCGCCAACGTGCCACTGGCGATGGGTGCCAATCAGATCGTCGCGACCGCTACCGACCAGCTCGGGCGGGCCACGCCGGTGGCAGTCTCCGTGACGCGAGAGTCGGGCGACATCGAGGGTCCGTTCGTGACCATCACCCAGCCTGCGCTCCAGACTGGCGCATGCTTGGTCGCCGGTCAGCCGGTGACGGTGAGCGGCACCTACTCGGACGCCTCTCCGGCAAACGGACAAGGTGGACAGCCGCAGCCCGTCGTCGTGGAGGTTCTTCCGGCCGGGGGTGCGCCCACGGCGGTCTCGGCGGTTCTCGCAGAAGACGGGCACTCGTGGTCCGCGGCTGGGGTGGACGTGGGCTCGGCGGATGGCACGGCCGTGATCACCGCGGTGGCCAGTGACAGCCTGGGTCACACGACCCGGCTCTCACGCAGCTTCCCCCTCGACGCCGCAGCACCGACCCTCCAACTCACCCTCGACGGGGCACCGTTTCCCGGACAGGCGAGCGGCGAGGCACCTCCGGCAGGAACGCAGCCGGTCCTCTTGGGGCGAGCGGTTTCGGCTCGTGTGACGATTACCGACGCGCCTGCAACACCTCAGGCAACACCGCAGCTCAGTCTCGACGGCGCCGCGTATCAGGCGGGAACGCTCATCGACGCGGAAGGCCAGCACCTCGTGGTGGCGCGGGTCACCGACTGTGCCGGCCGCCAGGTGGCGGTCCACTCGCTCTTCCGGCTCGACCTGGCTGCTCCGGCTCTGCTCTCCACGGCACCAGCCGAGGGCGCAACCCTAACCGAAGGGCCGGCCGGCTTCTCGGGCACCTCGGACCCGGATCTGGCCAAGGCCGTGATCAACGGTGTCGAGGCTCAGGTTGCCGGAGGCACCTTTTCGTTGACGCCGGTGGCGTGGGCCGAGGGCCTCAATCGGGTCGACGTCGTGCTCGAGGACCAGGCAGGTCACCGCTCCACGTACCTCCGCACCTATTCCGTGCGGTCGGTCGCTCTCAGCGTGCAGATCATCGAGAGCGGGCTGCCCATCGCGAACGGCGCCGTGTTCACCAGGGCCGTCACGCCCGAGGTGCGAGTCAACGATTCGCAAGCGCGGGTGGCGGCCAGGCTCAACGGTTCCGACTACGACCCGGGCTCGCCGATCGACGCGACGGGAACGTACGTTCTCCAGGTCACCGCGACCGACGCCCAGGGGCGTTCCGCGTCCGCCGCGGCATCGTTCCACGTCGACCTCCAGACGCCACCTACAATTGAGATCACCAGCCCCGCGGACGGCGCCGAGCTCCCCTCGGCACAAATCACCGCCAGCGGCACCGCGACGGGCGACACTCCCCACGTCACCGTCAACGGCGTGGACGCCGCACTTGACGGCGGCACCTGGACGGTGGCCCTGACGCTCGATCCCGACGTGCTCAATACACTGGCCGCCACGGTGGTCGACAGGCGTGGGCGAACGGCGCAGGACGTCCTCACGGTCATGGTGCGGTCAGGGGGTCCGAAGGTCGTTATCACCGAGCCAGCCGAGGGTGTCCTGACCAACCGAGCCGCCATCGACGTGGCCGGCGCGGTGCTCGGGGGGCCGAGCGCGGTCCCGAGCGGGGCCGTGACCGTGCGCGGGGTGAGCGCCGCCCTGGACAGCAGCGGGGCCTTCCGTGTCCTCGACGTGCCGCTGCAGGAGGGGGCGAACGTCCTCGGCGTCCAGGCCACCGACGCACAGGGGCGGATCGGTCAGGCCACCGTCACGGTGACCTGCGATCGCACGCCGCCGGCCGTGCTCGTCCTCGCCGAGGGCCAGCCGCTGCATGACGGCGCGACGTTCTCGCAGGCGGTGGCGCTGCGGGTAGAGATCGGTGACGGGAGCGCCTTCGCGCGGCCACCCCTGGTCCGCCTGGATGGAGACGTCCTTCCCGTCACGGCCGGCGCCGTGGAGGCGACGGCAAGCACCGACGGCGGGCACTTCCTCGACATCGTCGTCGCCGACGCGGCGGGCAACGAGAGCCGCCTGACCCGCGGTTTTACCGTGGCGCTCGGCGGTTGCGCAATCTCCGACCTGCAGCCTGCCTCGGGCAGCACGGTCGCCGTCTCCAGTGTCACGGTGCGCGGCCGCGCCGGGTCCGCCTCGGCCGTGCGCATCGTCATCTCGG
>DAONEV010000297.1:0-5466 GCA_035403265.1 Thermoanaerobaculaceae bacterium
GTTGCCGCTGGTGGCGGATGCGACGCCCTCCACGCCGTGACCCCCGCTGGCACTGCTCGCGCCGGACACCCCTCGGGTCGAGCCACTGCCCCAGATGCCGTCTGTCCCGCCTGACAGCGCCAGCCCGATGCCGCTGCCGGTCCAGCTCTGTCCCCAGTGGGTGTGCGTCGTGCCGGCAAAGGCGCTGGCGTGCTGCCCGTCCAGCCGGTCGGTGTTGCTCGCTTCCTGCGCCTGCTGGGCGTAGGGCGCGGCGGCGAGGCGCAGGTCGGGGCTGAGCAGGGTGAACGTGCTGCCATCCGTGCTGAACCACATGCGCAGGTAGCGCTCGGTGCCGGCGAAGATCGAGGCGGGCAGCGCGGACATGTGGGCGAGGGTGGTGTCGCCCAGCAGCACGTCGAATAGCCCGTCGCGGACCTGCAGGCTCACCGCCTGGGCGGGCTCACCGCTCGCGGTGCCGTCGTTCGTCCAGTACGTGGTGACGCCTCCCAGACTCACCAGAGCGAACTTGAAGGTGCCCGTGCCGGTGTACGGCTCGCCGCTCACCTTCACCTGCCCCTGGTAGCTCACCACCTCCGGTGCACCGCTGGCAGCCGCGGGACGTGGCAGCTCGCCTTCCTGTGCCGGCGCCTGCGCCGCCGGCAGCCAGGCCAACGGCAGGATCAACGAGAGCCGGACCAACACCCGACTGCGATCCATGAGAGACCTCCTCAAGGTTTCACGCTCTCACCTGTTCTCCTGGCATTGTACTCGGTGCCTCAACGCGGCCGCGGTGTCGGTGCAGGAGGCGCAGGGGGGCGATCTCGGCGATGCGCTCGAAGCCGGCGTCCGTGGTGAGGACGGCTGCGTCCGGTCCCGCCGCATTGGCGGCCATCAGGGCGTCGATCGTGGCAATCTCCAGGCCCTTGGCCAGCTCGACGAGTGCCGGCGCAGGGTCGCGACGGCTGGTGTGCGGCCCGGCGTGCGGCGGGCCTGTGCCAGAGACCACACGCAGGTGTCGACCATGACCCTCATCCGCGTCCACCTTCGGAGGTGGCAGCGAGGTGGGCGCGGATGGCCTGAGCGCGCTACGTCGAGGGAACGGCCTCAGCGTACAGCCGGAGCCTCGATGGCGCGCTCGCGTTGCAGCTCGGCGAGCGCCGCCCCGAGCCTGGCGAGCTCTTTCGCCTGTGCGTCGGCCTGCGCATGGAGCGCCACGATCTGACGTTGCTGCGCCTTGGCGACCTCGGCCAGCACGGTGGTCACCTTGGCGTAGTCCAGAGAACGGTAGCCATCCGAACCGACACGGACGACCTCCGGCAGCACTTGCTCGACCTCCTGCGCGATGAAGCCGATCTCGCGCCGGGTCTCTCCCGAGTGTGCAAGGACGCCCGTGGGGCTCCAGTCGAACGCCACACCGCGCAGGCCCTCCAGCACCGAGAGGACGTCCTTCTCCTCCGCGAGCGGCACCACGTTCGTCTTGAGCCGGGCATCGGACGGGCAGCCGCCGAGCACGCCGTTGGCGTCGGCACACACCGATCCGATGCCTGACATGGGGCGCGAGCGGATCTGCCCATTCACATCCAGCGTCACGGACGGGTCGGTGTCGCCGATGCCGACCAGGCCTGAGTTGGTGATGGCCATCCGGTTGACCGCCTGGGTGTAGAAGTCGAGGCCATAGACGTTGGCCGTCCCCGTCCGCGCCGAGCCGACCCCTTCTCCCGTGTTGCCGTAGCCGAACTTGAGCATGGCGCCGGAGAAGAAGTCGCTGCCTGTGACGTTGCCCTGGTCCACACGCACGCCACCCACCACCGAGAAAGTGTCCCACGGCGCGGTCGTGTTGATGCCGACCTTTTGGTTGTCGAACTCGCCGTAGATCAGGGTCGAGGTGCTCGAGTTGGCGATGTGCAGGCGGTCCGATCCGGTCTCCATGACCCCGGCGTAGTGGCCGAGGAAGACGTTGCGCGAGCCGCTGGTGTTGCCCGCTCCGGCACTTGCCCCGAGAGCGGTGTTGGCGGACCCGGAGTTGGCTTCGAGGCAGCTCAACCCCACGGCAGTGTTCCCGTCTCCCAAAGTGTTGCCCGCGAGCGCCGCAGCCCCCAGGGCGGTGTTGCCGCCACCGCTGGAGTTGGCGGCCAGGCTCTCCGCGCCGATCGCCGTGTTGAAGCGCCCTGAGGTGTTGGCGTTGAGGCTCCTGAAACCGACCGAGGTGTTGTGCGAGGCGTCGCTGTACCCGAAGGGCGCCGTAGTAAAGTTGCCGGCTTCCTCGCCCACGAAGGTATTGGCGTGGGCTCCGTCCTGGGCGAAGTTGTGGAGGAACGGGGTGCTACCCAGGTAGAGCACGCCCGCGGTGGGGGTGCCAGCCGTCGCGGTGGTCGCCGGCATCCGCATCGTGCCGTTGACGTCGAGCGTGGAGGCGGGCACCGTGGTGCCGATCCCCACCTTGCCGTCGGCCTGCAGTGTCATCACCGTGGTCTCGGGGGCGGCGCCGTAGTCGTTGGTGGCGTCGGCCTTCGCGTTGAGGTTGACGTCGAGACGCCCGCGGCCCGTGTTTCCCGCCTCGAACGACCCCACCAGGAAGCCGGCCGAGTTGGCCTTCTTCCCACCGGAGACGCCGGGCCGCACGAGCTGCAGGAGCTGCTGGCTCTCGGCCGCCGCCGTCGCATCGGGCCCGGTGGCCTTGACCCCGGGGCCTCCGTGACTCGCCCCGACGAGCCCGGCGCCGTTTTCGACCGTCACCGTGAACCCCGGGCCGGCTGGCGTCGCCCCGGAGAACGGGAGCGTGAGGCCACCACCGCCGACGACTTGCCACACGAGGTTGGAGCCGTCCGTGCCGAGCACCTTGCCGGCCGAGGCACCGCTCGCTGCGAGCTTCGGCTGCGTCACCGAGCCAGCCGCGAGGTCGGCGGGCGCGACTGCACCGTCGGCGATCTTGGCCGAGGTCACGGAATTGTCGGCAAGCGTGGGGCTCGGGTAGGTCCCGGAGAGCGCGCCGGAGGCAGGGCCGGTCGGGACGGCCGCGCCGGCATAGAGCGCGGCCGGCGCCGGTGTCACCGGCTGGCGCGGCGCAAGCGTGGTGAACGCTCCGGAGGTGCCTCCGGTTCGGACACCGATCTGGAGCCAGCGTGCGGCCGATCCGAACGCCGAGGCGCCGAAGTCGAGGGTTGCCGTGAACACCCCGTCAACGACAGCGACACTCGTCCTGGTGATCGTGCTCCCCACCTGACTACCGCTCTGCTCGGCGTCGAAGAGCCTGAACTCAAGGTCGTAGCTGCCGGTCGCGGCTGTGCCGGCATCGAGCAGTCGGCCCTGGTAGGTGATGGCGGAGCCGAGCACCGCTTCCGGCGACTCGATGGCCTGCGCCTGCGCGATGTCCGGGGCTGCTGCGAGCGCGAAGGCCATGATCAGTGCGGTGGCAAGAGACAGCCGGATCATAGGGGCTCCTTTCGAGCGCGGCACGGGGGCACGGAGAGCAGTTGAGGTTGCTCTTCAACGGCCGCTCGACCTGAATGGGAGGACTCTCCTTCGCCGAGATGCCTTGCGGCATATGGGATGTGAGTCGGCAAAGCTCGGCTACCGCACAGCCCTGTGCTGCCCTTCTTGGCGCGATAGGGCGTTTCACTGACCGCCACGGTAGGCGTGGCTCAAGCGTCTGTCAACGGGGACTTTCGCGCCCACCCCCGATGCATGGCGCACCGATGAGGCGTGGACGTTTCCATCGCACGCTCCTGCACCGACCCGAAAGGGGGCTCCCCGAGGCTACGGTGGTCGGCGCTTGCCGTGCGCATCGCGCCCGCACCGCGATCGAGCACGCACTGCAGCGCGCCGCGATACCCGAGCAAACGCGCCACCGGGATGCGGAACGGCGAGCAGGACACGTAGTTCATTCCCACGCGGTGGCAGAACTCCACCGAGGCCGGGTCGCCGCCGTGCTCGACGTAGGTCCCGACCTTGAGGTCCGCACGGGTGCCGCGGCCCTTGCGGGTGCCCATCTCGACGAGCAGGCCGACGCCGTCCTGGTCGAGCAACGCAAACGGGTCCGCCGGCCAGATGTCCCGCGCCAGGACCAGCGGCAAGAGCCTCCCGGCGGCGTCGCGCGACACGCCGAAGGTGGTCTGGGTGAGGTCGTTGGTGCCAAAGGAGAAGAACTCCGCCGTCTCGGCGAGCGGGCACTGGTAGAGGCCGGGTTGCAGGGCGTGCAACCGGGGCGCGAGAGACCGCGCTTCGAACAGGCCTGGCGGCCACCGAAAAGGCACTCGCGACGGACCCGGCGACGCCCGCGCCAGGGAGGTCAAGGGAGCGCTCATCCTGGGGTCCGCGAGGATCGCGCCGGACGCCGCCGACCGGGCCATGCTGGCGCGCCAGGCGGCAGACCTGCTGGGCCGGGCGCTGGCGGACAACCCACTTCCCGAATAGGACTCGGGGTGCATCGGCTGGCGGCGGAGCGCCTCACCCGCGGCCCGGCCGCGCCGCCGGCTGTCTGATCACCACCTCGATCGTCTAGGATTGCGCCCGGAGGTGGTCGCCCATGCCGTCAGCTTGCAGGAGAATCCGCCGCTCGGGCTTTGGTGTTGCGTTGCTGGTCGCGCTGCTGACACCTGTCTTCGTTGCGGCAGCGGATGGGCCGGCGAGTCGATCGCCTGCGACCGTCCTGCTCATCCGACACGCGGAAAAGCCACCGGTTGGTTCTCACCTCTCCTGGTTGGGAGTGGAAAGGGCGAAGCGGCTCCCTCAGCTCTTTGGCGGCCCGGATGCTGCACCGCCCCACAACCTGCCACGACCGGCATTCCTGTTTGCCGCGCACGTCGGGAAGAGGTCGAACCGCCCGGTCGAGACGCTGGTCCCGCTCAGCGAGACGTTGCAGGTGCCGATCAACAGCGACTTCGGCGACTACGACTCCAAGCGGCTGGCGAGGCTCCTGCTCGGTGGCGAGTACGCGGGAGCCGTGGTGCTGGTGTCCTGGCGCCACGACAGGCTGCCCGATCTGGCCAGGGCCCTGGGAGCCAAGCCTCCGTACACGAAGTGGCCCGACCCCCAGTTCGATCGTGTGTGGCGCATCGACTACCGGGACGGCGTGCCGGTGTTGACGGACCTCCCCCAGGCCCTCCTCGCAAGCGACTCGGAGTGATCACCCGCTGATCGGCCGCTGTCGCCTGGAGCGCCGCCCACTCCTCCGCCCCCACCCGCAGCGTCACTGACCGCATCGCAGGCTTTCGTGGTGGCTCCACGACCGCACCTCCAGCCGATGTCCCGACGGTACCACAGCCCCCGCCACACCCATCCTCACCCCTTCGAGCCACGCGACCCCGGGTGTCAGGCCGAAACCGCCGTCAGGACCTCGCTCTTGCGCTGGTTCCTTGACATCGGGTGCCACACGCTTATCCTCGACGGCCGTGGAGAACAGCACCCTGTCGCTGCCTGCCGCCTACGAGGGGCTGTTCCCGAATCTCCACGACTGGATCTATGTCGTCGGGGTAGCCGAGGATGGGA
>DAONEV010000298.1:0-5446 GCA_035403265.1 Thermoanaerobaculaceae bacterium
GTTCGGCGGCGCGGCGGGCGACCTCCTGGGGCCGATCCTCGCCACACTTGCCGGTGACGCCCCGGTGGGCGTCCTGGAGTTCAACGACGCGGTGAGATGGCTTTCGCCTCTTCCCGGCTCACCATCCCAGGCGATCGAGGCGTTCCGGAGGATCAGCCCGAGCGGTCGCTCGACCGTGCTCCTGGACGCGCTGGTGACGGCGGCTCGTGAGATCCCGGAGGGAGGCGTGATCGTCCTGGTCACCGACGGGCGAGACGAGGGGTCGGCAGCCACGATGGTCGACCTGACGGCGCTCCTGGCCAGCCGGCCGGTGCGGATTCTCACTCTGGGGACCGGGCACAAGGTGGACGCCCGCACCTTGCGGCGTCTCGCCGTGCTCTCGGGCGGCGAGTACCTCGGTGGGTTGGCGAACGCCTCCTCCTCGAACGTGCAGGCGGTGATGGGGCGAGCGAGGCAGGCCGTGGCGCGCACGATGACGCCCCGGCCGACCCCTGTGCCTCCACCGACCCCGGCGCCGGTGAGGGTGCCTGTCCAGGTGCCTCCTGCGGGCCGCGTCTCCGGCGGCTTCGACTGGGCGTTGCTGGCTCTCGGTGCGGTGGCGATTGGAGCCCTGGTGATCGGCATCCTGGCCTGGCGGCGCAAGGCGGCCGCCGCCGAGCGCATCTGCCCTGACTGCGGCAACCCGATCCCGGCCTGGGAGAGCGAGTGCTCGATGTGCAAGATCGAGAGGCTCGACCTCCGCCAGGCGGAGCGCGACGCGCCGGCGGCGCTGCCGGCCAGCCCGCTTGCCGAGGAGGAGATCGGACTCGATCCGTCGGTCTTCTCGAAGGAGCCACTCGAGGAGCGGCTGGAGAAGACGCTCGCTCTCTCCGAGCAGGTCATCCTGGTGGTGCGGCAGCCGCGGGGACCGCAACGAAGCTTCGCCATCGACCCCACGCGCGTCGTCGCGGTGGGTCGCGCTCCCAGGGTCAACAGCATCGCACTGGACGATCCCTCCGTGTCGGCCCAGCATTTCAAGATCGTGCCCAAGGACGAAGACTTCTACGTCGTCGACCTTGACTCCTCCAACGGCACCCTCGTCAACGGCGAGCGGGTGCGGGTGCACAAGCTGCACAACGGCGACACCATCATGGTCGGTCAGGTGGAGTGCCAGTTCCGCACCCAGTTCGTGCGCACCGCATAGCGGCAGGCCGGGGACTGGCCGTCGGGGTGATCGCCGCAGGTCACCTCTCCCTCCGGTCGTTGGACGGGCGGCCGGGGCTGGGCGCTCCCTGATCGGCTCGTCCTCGCGCCCGACCCCGGCGGCGAATGTGGGCTAGAATCTGTCCTGGGAGTGAAGAATGCCTCGCACATACGAAGGAGTGCTGGACGCAAAGGGTCTCCGTTTCGGCATCGTGGTCAGCCGGTTCAACGACCTGCTTACCGGGAAGCTCGTGGAAGGCGCCCTGGACTGCCTCACCCGGCACGGAGCCGGTGACCAGGACTTGACGGTGGCAAGGGTGCCGGGTGCATGGGAGCTGCCGATGGTTGCCGACCGGCTCGCGCGCTCGGGCAAGGTCGATGCGGTCATCGCACTGGGGGTGCTGATCCGCGGTGACACGCCTCACTTCGAGTACATCGCCGCCGAGGTCAGCAAGGGCCTGGCACAGGTCGGCCTGGGAGCCGGAATCCCGGTATCCTTCGGTGTCCTCACCACGGAGAACCTGGAGCAGGCGATCGAACGGTCCGGCACCAAGGCGGGCAACAAGGGCTGGCAGGCGGCACTGGCCGCCATCGAGATGGTCCAGCTCTACCGCCGGCTTGGGGAGTAGGGAATGGGCATGCGGCGACGGGGCCGCGAGCTGGCCCTGCAGATGCTCTACCAACACGAGATGGCCGGCAACGACGTGGAGACCATCGTTCGGGCGTTCGAGGAGCTGCAGCAGGCGCCGCCGCCGATCCAGGAGTTCGCCGCCCGGCTGGCGCGCGGCGCCATCGAGAAGCAACCCGAGATCGACGCCCGCCTCGGAGAGCACGCCGACAACTGGCGTCTCGACCGCATGGCGGCAGTCGACCGCAACATCTTACGCTTGGCGATGTACGAGCTGCTCTTCGCACCGGATACCCCGCCAGCGGTGGTGATCGACGAGGCGGTGGAGATCGCGAAGAGATTCGGCAGCGAGCGCTCCAGCCAGTTCGTGAACGGGGTGCTGGACGGGTACCTGCACCGGGGGGCCCCTGCGGTGTGACGATGCGGTCCCGACTCGGTCTCGTCGTGACACTTGGCGTGCTCGCGGCTGGCGCGGCCGGCGCTGACGAGTCCCACTACCTGTTCCCGACCGGCCTGGCGGCGCGGGTCGAGAGCGGAGACCGCGGCGGGTTGGTGGTCGGCATCGAGCCCCGGAGCGACGGCACCCTGGTGACCGTGAGCAGCCTCGCACAGACGCTCGATGAGTGGCCGGCCCCGACAGCCCGGAACCCCCGGCTCGACAGCAAGCCGGCCAGCCTGCTGCTGCAACCCCGGTTTCAGCTCCCGGCTGAGCTGGGTGGCCTACTGACGACTCCGGTTGACTCATGGCGGAACCTGGTCAGGGTCGTGGAGTTCGTCTCGCAGCGGGTGGTGCTCGACGACGAGGACCGGGGCGCGCAGGACGCGGAGAGCGTCCTCGCCCGGGGCCACGGGCGCTGCTCCGGGCGGGCCAACGCGGCGGTCGGCCTGCTGCGGGAGGTGGGGATCCCGGCGCGAGTCGTGCACGGCGTGGTGGTCGGGGAGCGGGGAGTCAAGTGGCACCGGTGGGGAGAGGCCTGGCTCGACCGTCTGGGCTGGGTGTCCTTCGACCCTGGCGTCGCCGTGGGGATCGTCAGCGTTCGGTACGTCCCGATGCGGGGTGCCGCCGAGGGCGCTCCTCTGTCCGGCATCCGAATCCTGGGCATCGATGAGCAGGGATACGTGGGGGTGCCGGTGCGCAACGGCCTGCGGGTGCTCCCGTCCCAGGGCGTCACGGTGCAGTGCCTGGCGGGGGCGCCTGCCAGCGAGATGTGGGCTGCGCTCTACAGCCCTGACGGTTCGCGCTGGGTCCGCCGGGGGCACGGCGAGGTGGTGTTCTCCGGGCTGCTTCCCGGTCGCTATCGTCTGGTCTGGCCCCAGCGGGACAGGCTCCGGGAGGCCGAGCTGACGCTGGGTGCGGCCGGGATCGTGCGCCTGGACCTGCACCAGGTCGGGGAGGTGGGCTCGTGAAGTCGATCGTCGGCAGACTTACCGATCTCGGTCTGAGGGAGCTCTTCAGGCTGCTCGCCTCCGCCGACGCCGAGGGCGTGGTGGAGCTGGACACTCCCGCCGGCAAGGCGCGGCTCTGGGTGCGGGGCGGCGAGGTAGCAGGGAACCCGGAGCGGCGGGTTGTGCGGGCGGCGCTCGGGCGGGCCGGGACGTTCTGCTTCCGGCCGGGTTCCACCGCCGGCCTCGTGGACTGGGTGAGCCAGGATGCTTTCCTGGCAGGGGTCGACGAGAGTGCTCAGGGGAGCTTGCGATGGCAGCCTTCCGGTGGCCCGATGGCGCCCGCGGCCGCCGATCCGTTGTCGGAGCTGCGCGACTCGCTTGCCGAGGTGCAACTGCCGGCCGCCGCCGCCCGCATCGTCGTCGTCACGGCCGATTCCCGACCCTACCGCGCGGTCGGCAACGACTGGCGGCAGCGGGGCTGGGAGCTGGACCTCACTGACCAGCCCGGCTGGCCCGAGGCCCCAGCGCCCGACGTCCTGATTGTTCACGTTCCAACCTCGACCACCCTGGCGGGGCGGGCAGAGCCGTGGCTGGCGCTGGCGCAACGGGCCGCGGACCAGCACCCGCCCGTGCCCGTGCTGTGGGTTGGAGGTGTCGCCGATGCGCATCTCCGGCACCAGACGGTGATGGCGGGCGTGGATTTCCTTCTGCCGGCCCCGGCGGGCGAGCTGGGCGAGGCGGCGCGCTGGTTCCGCGAGGAGGTCACATACCTCGTGGAGCGTCTGCTCGGTCGCCGGCCCTCCGAGGTTCCCGGCGAGGGCGAGGCGTTTCGTGACTTCTTCGTGGCGCTCCACGCGGATTCCTCGCCGGCCGAGACCCACGCGTCGCTCCTGCGGTTCGCCTCCAGCTTCTACGCCAGGGGAATGCTCTTCGGGGTGCGCGACGCCGCTCTGGAGTCCCTGGGAGGGTACGGTTTCGCCATGGGCTCGGGAGTGCGGATCTCGCGCGGCATCTCGGCGTTCGAGGAGGCGATCATCGGCCGCCAGCCGGTGGAGCTGGACGTCCTGGCGGCCGAGGAGATGGCGGTGATCCTGCCTGCCCTGGGCGTCACGGCGATGGAGAAGGCGGCTGTCTACCCGGTGCTCGCGGCCGGCGACTGTGTGGCGCTGTTCATGGGCGAAGGCCGTCTGGTTCCCGATGGCACCACGGGCGGGCTCGCCGGCCTCCTTGCCAGGAGCGGAGCCGAGCTGCTCGGCGTCTAGGACCCAGCCTGGCGGAGGAACTGGAAGGCCTTCCGCTTTCTCCGGGAGACTCCCGGCCCGCAGCCCCATCTCGGTCTCCTCTCACCTGGGCGGAGGCGGGGGTACGATACAATCCGACGCCGGAGGCGTGCATGGCTTTGCCCTATGATCCGCAGCACTTCGAGCCCAAGTGGCAAGACATCTGGGCGCGCGAGGGGTTCGCGTCCGTGGACACCGCGGGCGAGAAGGACCTGTACATGCTGATGATGTTCCCGTACCCCTCGGGCGACCTGCACGTCGGTCATGGCCGGAACTACATCCTGGGCGACTGCATGTTCCGGATGTTCCTGCAGCAGGGCCGGCGCGTCCTCAACCCGATGGGCTGGGACGCCTTCGGGCTGCCGGCCGAGAACGCGGCGATCAAGCGCAACATCCACCCCAGCGAGTGGACCCAGTCCAACATCGGGCGCATGAAGGAGCAGTTCCGGCGCTGGGGGATCCTCTATGACTGGGACAAGGAGCTCGCCTCCTGCGACCCGGCCTACTACCGCTGGAATCAGTGGTTCTTCAACCGCATGCTGGAGAAGGGCCTGGCCTACCGCGGCCGTTCGCCAGTCAACTGGTGTTCATCGTGCCAGACGGTGCTCGCCAACGAGCAGGTCAAGGACGGGGCGTGCGAACGGTGCCAGACGCCGGTGCAGCAGCGCGAGCTGGAGCAGTGGTTCCTCAAGATCACGGCCTACGCCGACCGCCTGCTGGAGGGGCTCGACCGCCTCCCGGACTGGTCCGAGAAGGTCAAGACCATGCAGCGCAACTGGATCGGCCGCTCCGAGGGGTGCGACGTGGTGTTCCGCCTCGAGGGCACCGGCGAGCCGATCACGATCTTCACGACGCGCGTCGACACGATCCACGGTGCGACGTTCATGGCGATCGCGCCCGAGCACCCGCTGGCGGAGCGGTTCCGGGCGAGTGCGCCGGACGCCGACTTCGGCGAGTTCGTGGACCGGCT
>DAONEV010000299.1:0-5440 GCA_035403265.1 Thermoanaerobaculaceae bacterium
CTGCTGGCGGTTGGCTTCCTCTACTTCCTTGTGGCTGGGCGGACGGCACGGGCGACCTCGCTGACCTCGCCTCGCTCGTCTCGAAGCTGATGCCTGAGCTCCGCATCTCCTGCCCGGCCCTCACCACCTCGACTTGCCGATCCGCCTCGAGCTGCCGCATTCCTTCTCCGCGTCCAAGTGGCGGTTGTCATCACGGTCTCTCATCGCTCGGCCTGCAGCCAGCCAGTGGCTTGCAGCGAGCCCCCACGGCAATGCTCATCCGTCGCGGCGTGCCCCGGTCCGCGGCCGGGACCCGAACCGTGCCCATGCGCTGCCGGCGCAGTCTGGCGGAACGTTTTCTGCGCTACGCTGTCAAAAGGTACTGCCATGAGCGAGAAGACCTCTTTCCGCCGCGTCACGATGTTCATCGCCATCGTCCTTGCGTGCCTCGCCGTCGTGCTGTTGGTGACGGCCGGCGGAGGCAGTAGCCAGGGAGCGCCGACCGCCGTCAAGCCGAGCCCGGCGCCCGGAGGGAGCCCACAGGTGAGCAAACCGCCTTCCTGGAAGACCATCGACCGGCTCATCGACGAGGAAAAGATGGCCGAAGCGGCGAAGGGCGTGGCCGAGATCCGCGAGGCGGCCCAGCGCGCCGGCAAGACCGAGGAGTGGACGCGCGCCCTCGTCAAGGAGACGCAGCTTGGCATGGCGCTCCACGGCTATGAGACCGCGGTGCGCCACCTCAAGGAGCAGCCGTGGCCCCCGGACGAGTGGGCGCGAGCGACGCTGAACCTCTACTTCGCGCACGCCCTGGTGACCTACGCCCAGCGCTATGGCTGGGAGATCCGCCAGCGCGAGAAGGTGGAATCGAAGACGGAGGTCGACCTCAAGGCGTGGACGATGGAGGAGATCTACTCCGCCGCCGTGCGCGCCTACCTGGAGGTCTGGTCGCGCCGCGAGAAGCTCTCGGACGTGCCGATCGGACGGCTTTCGGAGTACATCGAGCAGAACACCTATCCGCCCGAGGTACGCGGGCGGCTGCGCGACGCGGTGGCCTACCTCTTCGTCGAGCTGCTGGCCGACACGTCCTACTGGCGGCCCGAGCACGAGAACGAGACGTACGCCCTGGGGCTTGGCAAGCTCCTGCAGGAAAGCCAGGCCGAGCGAGCCGACCTGAAGCTGGACGACCCGGCGGTCCACCCGCTGCTCAAGATCTGCGCCGTGCTGGACGACCAGGAGGCGTGGACGAAGGCGGCCGGGCGCCCCCAGGCCCAGCTCGAAGCGCGCCTCGAGCGCCTGATGCGCCTGCGCGCGTCGTTCACCGAGGCCGAGGATCGTGTCGCGATCCGCACCGACCTGGAGCAACGCCTGCCGGGCTTCCGCCAGGTGCCGTGGTGGGCCGAGGGCACGGCGCAGCTTGCCCAGATGGTGGAGAACGAAAACAACCCCGACAGCCTCGTGAAGGCGCGAGACCTCGCGCGGCAAGGCGAGAAGGCGTACCCGGCCTCACCCGGCGGCCAGCACTGCCGCAGCATCGTCGCCCGCCTCCAGGCGCCCGAGTACAGCGTCGCGAGCATGAGCACCGATGGGGCCGGCCGGCGCTCGCTGATGGTCACGCACCGGAACCTCTCCAGGCTCTACTTCCGCGCCTACCGCACCGACATCGTGAAGTTCGTCGAGCAGGCCCGGGACTGGAACCTCGTGCCCAACGGCCAGGAGATCCGGAACCTCGTGGCCGCGAATGAGCCGGTGGCCAGGTGGCAGAACGAGCTACCGGCGACCAGCGACCTGCGCTCCCACCGCACGTTCGTGACCCCCAAGCTCGGAGAGCACGGGTTCTACATCGTGGTGTCCTCGGCGCGGGAGGACTTCGCACCCACGGAGAACGAGCTGCTGGCGGTGACGTTCACGCTCACCGACTTGGTCCTGGTGCGCCGGGACGACGCGACTGGCGGCCAGGAGGCGCGGGTGATCGCAGGGGCGACCGGGGAGCCGCTGGCCGGCGTCCAGGTCCACCTCTACCAGCGAGACTGGCGCGAAGGGCACCACAGGACGAAGACGCTCGTCTCGGACGCCGAGGGCCTCGTACGCCTCGACAGCACCGAGAGGCGGCGCAACGAGAGCTACTTCCTCGTGGCCGAGCGGGGCGCGGACGTGCTGCTCGACGACCGCTATCTCGGCTTCTCGCAGCCATCGCCCAGCGAGGATAGGACGAGCGCCCTCGTCTACACCGACCGGAGCGTGTACCGCCCGCAGCACAAAGTGCTGTTCAAGGTCCTGGTGTTCCACGGGGTCGCGGAAAAGGGACGGTTCCAGGCCGTGCCCGACGCCTCGACGAGCGTGGACCTGAAGGACCCCAACGGCGAGACCGTGGGCAGCGCGTTGCTCACCACGAACCAGTACGGCACTGCCTCCGGCGAGCTGGTCATCCCCGGCGGGCGTCCCCTCGGGACCTGGTCGCTCCAGTGCTCCTCCAACGGCAGCACCAGCTTCCGGGTCGAGGAGTACAAGCGCCCGACCTTCGAGGTCACCGTCAAGGACCCCGTGGGCGCCCTGCGCCTCAACCGCCCGGCCACCTTCGTGGGCGAGGCCCGCTACTACTTCGGCCTGCCGGTGACCGCCGGAGCCGTACGGTGGCGGATCACTCGCGAGCCGGTCTACCCGTGGTGGTGGTACTGGTGGGGGCGGCCGACCACGGGCAGCCAGAAAGTGGCGACCGGCGAGGCGAAGCTGGACACCGACGGCACCTTCAAGGTCGGCTTCACACCCAGCGCCGACGAGCGCCTCGCCCAGACCAGCAAGGAGACCACCTATCGTTTCGTGCTCTCGGCCGACGTCACCGACGAGGGTGGCGAGACCCGCAGCGCGGACCGGTCGTTCCGCCTCGGGTTTGTGGCCGTGGAGGCCAGCCTCGACCTCGGGGGCGGCTTCATCCCGGCCGGGCAACCCCAGCAGGGCACCATCGTGCGCACCTCCCTGGACGGCGGCCCGAGCCCCGGTGCCGGTGAATGGACGTTGCACGAGCTGGCTCAACCCGCGCAGGCCGTGCTTCCCGCCGAGGAGAGCCTACCTCAGCCACCCGAGCTGGATCCCCGCTCGACGACGCCCGGCGACCGACAGAAGCCGCGCTGGGCCCCCGACTACCGGCCCGAGCGCACCCTGCGCGAGTGGGGCCTGGGCCGACAGATCGCGACTGGCACCTGCCAGCATGACGCCGCCGGTCGCGCCACCGTGCAGCTCTCGGCGATGACCGCAGGGGCCTATCGGCTGACCTACACGACCCAGGACGAGTTCGGCGCCAGCTACGAGACCAGCCGCGATCTGGTGGTCGGAGCGGCCAGCCCCCACCTCACCCTGCCGATGCTCCTGCGCTCGGCGGTTGACTCGGTGGGCGTGGGCGGCACGGCTCGGTTGCTGGTGCACAGCGGCATCCCGGGCCAGCTCCTGTTCCTGGACCGCTTCCGGGACGGGGCGCTGATCGACCGCCGCCGCCTGGTGGCGGGACGCGACCCGGCGGTGGTCGAGATCCCCATGAGCGAGGCCGACCGGGGCGGGTTCGTGGTCGTCCTGTCGGCGGCGCGGGACTTCCAGCTCATGCAGCAGATCGTGCCAATCTCGGTGCCGTGGGACGACCGCGTGCTCGCCGTGAGCTTCGCGACGTTCCGGGACCGCTTGCGCCCCAAGGGGCAGGAAACCTGGCGCGTGACCGTCAAGACCGCCGACGGCCGGCCGGCCGAGGCGGGGGCCGCCGAGGTCCTGGCGTACATGTACGACCGTAGCCTTGACGTCTTCGCCCCGCACAACCCACCTTCGCCGCTTTCCTTCTACCCCAGCCACCTGACGCCGGTCATGCTGCAGCCGAGCCTGGGTCAGACCTCGGGCCAGAGGTTCGAGAGCTCCTCCTTCCCGGGTCTGCCGTCACCGCCGAACCTCCAGCCCGACCGGCTGATCTTCTTCTCGGGCTATGGCAACGGTGGTCCGGGTCGCCGTATGCGCAAGATGGCGTTCGGGGTTTCAGGCGGCATGCCGGAGTCCGCGCCGCCGCCGGCGCCCATGGCAGCCGCACCGGCGATGCAGGTTGGGTCCGAGATCCAGGTACTCACCAAGAGCGGCGATCGCATGGATTCCATGGCGGAGAAGGACGAGAAGGGCCCCGGCAAGCCCGCGCCGGAGGCCCCGGCCACCGAAATGCGCTCCAATTTCGCCGAGACGGCCTTCTGGCAACCGCACCTGCTGACCGGGCCGGACGGCACCGCCTCCATCGAGTTCACCGTGCCAGACTCCGTGACCTCGTGGAACGTCTGGGTGCACGCCGTGACGCGCGACCTGCGCGCCGGCGCCCTCTACAAGGAGACGCGCTCGGTGAAGGACCTCATGGTCCGCCCGTACGTGCCGCGGTTCCTGCGCGAAGGCGACCGCGCCGTCATCAAGGTCGTGGTCAACAACGCCGGCGAGAAGGACCTCGCGGGCCGCCTCGCCTTCGACATCCTCGATCCGGACACCAACCAGAGCCTGCTTGCCGACTTCGGCCTGAAGGCTTCCGACGCAGTGCGGGACTTCGCGGTCAAGGCCGGTGGCGGCTCAAATCTCTCCTTCGACCTCACCGCACCCAAACGGGTCGGGCAGGTCGCATTCAAGGTCGTGGCCTCCGCCGGGGACCTCTCCGACGGGGAGCTGCGCCCGCTGCCGGTGCTGCCTTCCCGCATGCACCTCGCCCAGTCGCGCTTCGTGACGCTGCGCAACGCCGACCGCCGGGTCATGCGCTTCGACGACCTCGCCAAGGGCGGCGACCCGAGCCTCATCAACGAGCAGATGGTCGTGACCGTCGACGCCCAGCTCTTCTACCAGGTGCTGGCGGCGCTCCCCTACCTCGTCAACTACCCGTACGAGTGCACCGAGCAGACACTCAACCGGTTCCTCTCCACCGGCATCGTCTCGTCCGTTTACCAGGACTACCCGGCCGTCGCGAGGATGGCCGAGCAAATGGCGAAGCGCGAGACCGTGCTCGAGACCTTCGACGCCGCCGATCCCAACCGCCGGATGGCGCTCGAGGAGACGCCCTGGCTCGTGCAGGCGAAGGGCGGCACGGACGCCGGCGAGGGATCCGTCAACGTCCTCGACCCGCGCATCGCGAAGGCCAACCGTGACGGGGCGCTCGCCAAGCTCCAGAAGGCCCAGACCTCGATCGGCGGCTTCCCCTGGTGGGAGGGCGGCCCGCCCTCGCCGTACATGACCCTCTACCTCATGCACGGCTTCGCCAGGGCCACCGAGTTCGGCATCGACGTGCCGAAGGACATGGTGCAGAAGGGCTGGCAGTACCTGGCCAGGCACTACCGCGAGACCTGGCGCGGCATGATGAAGGAGGACTGCTGCTGGGAGATCCTCACCTTCCTCAACTACGTCGCCACCGCCTACCCCGACGCCTCCTGGACCGGCGATGCCCTGACTCTCGACGAGCGCCAGG
>DAONEV010000300.1:0-5440 GCA_035403265.1 Thermoanaerobaculaceae bacterium
CGGGACGCAATGGTCCGGGCGCCCGGGCGCGCTCGTCGGGCCCTGCCGGTGCTGCGCGCCCGGGATCGTCCGGTGGCGGACCGATGAGAACCACGCAGGGAAGCCCTCGTCGCGGCAATGGTCGGCCGGGACGCAATGGTCCGGGCGCCCGGGTGCGCTCGTCGGGCCCTGCCGGTGCTGCGCGCCCGGGATTGTCCAGTGGCCGCCCGATGAGACCCACGCAGGGAAGCCATCGTCGCGGCAATGGTCGGCCGGGGCGTGGCCGGACTGAAGCGAAATCTCGTAGCTCATTCCTTCCCAAGAAGGTAGAGGCTGGACGCGACGTGGGAACTGCGCGCCCGGTGCCTCCGCGGAACACCGCCGCGTTGCTCGGGCGCCAGCCTTGGTCGCTCGTGGAAGAGCAGCTCGTTCGCGCCGGGTCGGATCCCACCACCGCGATGCCACGGATGAAGCGATACGCGGAGATCCTGCTCGAGTGGAACCGTGGATTCTCGAACCTGATCTCGGCCAGCGACGAGCGCCGGCTCGTCGAGCGGCACATCCTCGAGTCGCTCGCGCCAGCCGCCTGGATCCGGGAGATGGGGCCGAAGACGATCATGGACTTCGGATCCGGAGGAGGATTCCCGGCGATTCCCCTGGCGATCGCCGGGATTGGAGAGCGATGGACGCTGGTGGAGTCGCGGCGGAACAAGACGCTGTTCCTTCGCAAGGTGTTCGAAGAGATCGGATTGTCTGGTCTGAACGTGGAGCTCGGACGGCTCGAGTTGCTTCTTGGCGAGGAGAGCAGGCTGGGCAGGTTCGATGCCTTCACGTCACGAGCCACCATCCGTTTGGCTCCGACTCTGGCTCTTGCGGCCAACTGGGTGGTCGGTGGTGGTTCGGCGTACCTCTGGAAGGGCAGCAGGCGAGAGCAGGAGATGGCCGACGACCGGCGCTGGGAGCGTTCCTGGGACCCGGCGGACGCCTTCGACGTGGGAAACGGCCAGACTTCTGTGGTCAGATTCGTAAGAAAGACGGTCTGATAGACTGATTAGCCGTTGCCTGTTTCACGTGAAACAGCGAGCTTGTCTCCCCACGGTTCTCGCTGCTATCCTACCGCGTGCGACACCTGCTCCCGCGCAACTGAGTTCCCCCACCAGAAACCGAGCTCAATGGAATGGGACGAATCATCTCGGTCGCCAGCCAGAAGGGTGGCGTCGGCAAGACCACCACGGCGATCAACCTGGGCGCCTGCCTGGCACAGGAGAGCCGTCGGGTCCTGATCATTGACGTTGATCCGCAGGCGAATGCGACCAGCGGACTGGGAATCAACGGCAACGATCAGAAGAACTCGATCTACGAGGTGCTCCTCGGCAGCGTGGAACTGGCGGATGCTGTACTGCCGACCGCGTTGGCGAACCTGGATGTGGCCGTTTCCGGCCAGCGTCTCTCCGGCGCCGAGGTCGAGCTGGTTGGCGTCATGGCGCGCGAGACGCGTCTCAAGCACGCCATCGCGAAGATCCGCGACCAGTACGACTACATCCTGATTGACAGCCCGCCGTCACTCGGTCTGCTGACGGTCAACGCGCTCACCGCGTCGGATTCGGTCCTGATTCCGCTGCAGTGCGAGTACCTCGCGCTCGAGGGGCTCACGCAGCTCATTGGCGCGATTCGCCTGGTGCAGGACCACCTGAATCCCGGTCTGAGGATCGAGGGGGTGCTGCTGACGATGTACGACTCCAGGCTCAATCTCTCCCAACAGGTGGCGGACGAGGCGAAGAAGTTCTTCGCTGAGAGATTGTACCGCACAGTAATACCAAGGAACGTACGGCTCAGTGAGGCGCCGTCCTTCGGTAAGCCGATCGTTCTCTACGATCCACACAGCACTGGCGCCGACAGCTACCGGGAGCTGGCGCGGGAGGTCTTGGAGCATGCCTAGGAAGGTACTGGGGCGCGGGCTGGAGGCACTGATTCCGCCACTGTCGTCAACGGCGGTGGCGACTGACGAGCAGGTTGCCGGCGGGATGGAGATCCCGCTCGGCGAGATTGACGCCAATCCCTACCAGCCGAGGACGCTCTTCGATGACGAGGCTATCCAGGAACTGGCGGCCTCCATCAAGGCGACGGGTGTGCTGCAGCCCATCCTCGTGCGGAGGAATCCCGGATCGCTGGGCTACCAGTTGGTCGCCGGTGAGCGCAGACTCCGCGCTGCTAAGATTGCGGGTATCAGCAGAATCCCTGCAATCGTCAAGAGCGTAAGCGACCGCGAGATGATGGAGTTGTCCCTCATCGAGAACATCCAGCGGGAGAACCTGAATCCGATCGAAGAGGCCAAGGCCTTCAGTACGCTCGTCGAGAAGCTCAGCCTGACCCATGACCAGATCTCCGAGCGCGTGGGCAAGCAGCGCGTGTCCATCACGAATTCCCTGCGTCTCCTTGGGCTGCCGGGAGAGGTCCAGGAGATGGTTTCACGTGGAACATTGACCGCCGGGCACGCTCGCGCCCTGCTGGCAATCGAGAAGCAGACGGAGTTGGTGATGGCCGCTCGCTACGTCCAGGCGAAGGGGTTCTCTGTCCGGCGCACGGAGGCCTTCGTCCGTCGCAAGCTGCGCCGGCTGCACTCCCGGCCTCGCTCGCAGAAGGCCTCCGGCATGCGCGAGTGGGAGGTCCGCCTGCAGCAGAAGTTCAGCACCCATGTGACGGTCACGCCCGGGCGCAAGGGCGGCAAGGTCGAGTTCGAGTACTACGGGCAGGAGGATCTGGAACGGCTGCTCGAGGCCTGGGGCGTGATGTGATCTCGCTTCCCGGTCGGGCGTGACGACACCGGTGGCCCAAGGTGGTCGTACTCCATGGAGGGTGGGCATGAAGTTCCGGACTCGTTCTTCCGACGCTGACGAAGCTCCGGCTCCCAGCGCGATCATCGGGGTGGGCGCCAGCTTTCGCGGCACCCTCATGGTCCACGGAATTCTGAGGATCGACGGGGAATTCGAGGGGGACATCCTCGGCTGCGATCGACTCGAGATCGGCGAGCACGGGTTGATGCGCGCGGACGTGGAGGTGAAGGAGGCGATGATCCAGGGGCGCGTTCACGGGAACATCCGCGCGCTCGGAGCGCTCGAGATGAAGCAGGGCGCCCACGTCGAGGGTGACGTGGCTGCGGTCAGCGTGACCCTGGAACCTGGCGTGTACTTCACCGGCCGCTGCACCATGCTCGACACCGGCAGCGAGGGGGTCGAGATCCGCACGGACTCATCACGCTTGCGTGGTTGACCCGTGCCACTCCCGCGCGGCCATCGGTGGATCCAGTGGCGGGGTCGGATCCCGATTCTGGCTGCCATCATTGCCACAACAATATGCTGTAGTATATTGTTATGTAATGTTGTTACGTCGCAAGAGATTGGCGCCACCGACCTTCGGTCGGTGCGCTGGCCGGAAGGCACGCAGGTCCTGCGCCTCGAGGACATAGACGGAGCCATCCTGGTCGAGGCCACGCTGCGGTCCGCCGATCGTGATACCAGCGGGCCGATGCTTCTCGACACCGGAGCCGGATACCTCGCCGTTGACCTCGCCCTCGCGCTGTCCATGGGGCTGACCGACTCGGCGGCGGTCGGGGAGCCCGTTGGGCTGGCCCGGCGCCCCCTGCAACGGATCGAGCTCGGCACTCTCCAGATGGACCAGGTCTCCCCCGTGCTCATCGTGGACGCCGGCATCATCCGACGAGTGACCGGGCGTCCCGTCCTCGGCCTGCTCGGTCAGGCGCTCGTCCGCGACCGGGTCCTGGTCGTGGACTACCGCTCCGGCGACCTGGTCATCCTGCCGCCGGGGCGTGCGGCGGCTCCCGGGCGGTCGGGGCTTCCGGAGTCGGTTCTCTCGCCCTCGGCCATCGCGGTTCCCTTCCGGCTCGCCGGGGACGGCAAGATCATCGTGGTCGTCCGGGTCACTGGCCGGCCGGGGCAGCGTCCGACCGAGCTCAACCTGATCGTGGACACCGGGGCGACCAAGACCACCCTGTTCCGCCAGGCGATCGACCGTCGCCTGCCGGCATGGAGATCGTGGCCGCGACTGAGGGGCCTCGGGGCCCCGACCTTCTCGGGCGACGCGGCCGCCGAAATGGTCCGTGTCCCCCGCCTAGAGATCGGTCCCAGAGAGGGTGGTCTCGGGCGGTCCGGGATGGATGCCGCAGTCATCGACGGAGACCTTCCGGCCACGCTCGCGACCGTGATCGAGGGGCCGGCGGACGGGCTCCTCGGCTACTCGTTCCTGAAGCACTTCCGGGTCGTCCTGGACTACCCTCGGCGGGTGCTCTGGCTGGACCCTCGACACGGCGACGTGCCCGACCGGCCGTGGGAGTACAGCCACCCCGGGATCCAGCTCGAGAGCGTCGGCGGATCGGTCCGGGTGATGTCCGTTGCGGTGGGTTCTCCAGCGGCCCGATCGGGGGTACGAAAGGGCGACGAACTGCTGGCCGTGAATGGCCACCAAGTCGGCGCCGAGGACCTCCTGGAGGTCGGCCGGAGACTCGAGGGGCGACCCGGAACCGAGGTCGTTCTGAAGCTCCGGCGCGGGCGTCGGGAGTGGTCGGTTCGGATGCTCCGCGCCCCCCTTCTCTGACCTCGCGGGCGCGCCTGCTCGAGTCTCGCCACCGACCAGGTGCTCCCTCTTGCCACGAGTCTCCTGCCACGACCAGACCGACCCATTCCCGCCTCAAGACAGGTCAGAATCCACGTCACGATATCTCGTGAACTGAGATCTGTCCGGCTGAGACTGACTCCGACAAGCGAGTGAACAACTCGAAATCGCTGTCACGATATATCGTGAGAATCAACGACGCGACGGATGGCCTCCCGCGGCCGTCGGCAAGGCCCATCGGCGGTCTCCGTCGGCCGCCTCCGCGCCCGCCGGCCCGGCGGACTAGCCGCTCTGAGTGCCCCTGCCGGGTGCTCCACGAAGGTGTACGAGTGTCGGCTGCCGCCTTGCCGACGACTCCCGCGATGCGTCCATCAGTGGTGGCCGGGATGGGGTGCGGCTACTCCCTCGCGATGGTCCGCTCGGCACCCCGCGACCACCCCCCGCGAGCGCCCCAGTGACCACCCCGCCGGACCACCCGAGAGGGTCGGTCGAGCAGGTCGCCGGAGGTCCCTCTCGAAGGTCGGTTCAACACCTCGCGACCGCCCCCGTGACCACCCCGCCGGACCACCCCGCCGGACCACCCGAGAGGGTCGGTCGAGCGGGTCGCCGGAGGTCCCTCTCGACGGTCGGTTCGGCACCCCGAGACCGTCCCAGTGACCACCCCGCCGGACCGCCCGAGAGGGTCGGTCGAGCGGGTCGCCGGAGATCACCCTCGACGGTCGGTTCGGCACCTCGAGACCGTCCCCGTGACCACCCCCGTGACCACCCGATAAGGTCGGTCGAGCACGTCGCCAGGGGTCCCTCGCGAGGGGCCGCGTTCCCCCCCAAGACC
>DAONEV010000301.1:0-5374 GCA_035403265.1 Thermoanaerobaculaceae bacterium
GCCGCGGCGCTCAAGGCGGCCATTCACGAGTACGACCCCGCCGTCGACCCACCGGTCAAGGAGCTCCTGGGGTACTCCCACGACCTGACCCGTGGCCACGCTGCCACGATGTCCACACCCGCCTCGACGGCCACGCCGAGCCCGGAGCGAGGCAATGCCCCGGTCCCCTCCAGCATGGCTGTGGCTCCGCCTCCCGCGGACAGCGAGAGCGACGTCTACGGCCGCTCGTTCAGGCCCTCCAGCTCGGAGCTGGCGCGGTCCCTGGAGGTGACAGGGACCGTGGAGACCGGCGACGTCATCGTCGTCGACCGTGAGCACGCGGGCTTCATGAAGGCCTCGACCTCAGCCGCCGACCCCACGGTCGTCGGAATCGTCGCCGGCGAGCCCGGCGTCGTCCTCGGCACCACTCCGCCCCGCAAGACCACGGGTGAGCCCGAAGCCGACGCAGCGGCGCCCGTGCGCGCCCCCGTCGCCCTCTCGGGCATCGTCCTGTGCAAGGTGGACGCGGGCTTCGGCGCCATCGCCGTGGGCGACCTCCTCACCACCTCCCCAACCCCTGGCCACGCCATGCCGGCCACCAATCCCGCCCCCGGCACCGTCCTCGGAAAGGCACTCCAGGCGCTGCCCTCGGGCACCGGCCTCATTCAGGTCCTCGTCATGCTGCGGTAGGGTCGGGGCCTCGTCCCAGGCCACCACGACCTGGCCCGACCCGGGTCCAAGAGGCGGACGCGATGGTCCTCCATCGCGTTTCGGCGCCGCAGGCGCAGGCGCGACGATCGCGCCCACCGAGTTGTGTATCCTGGGCTATCCGGAGGCGCTCCATGACCAGGATCACGACCCCCACCGCCGAGCAGGCGGCGCAGCTTCGCCAGGCGTTCCCTGTCCGACACCTCCCGCCCGGCTTCTACAGCTCGTTCGCCCGCCTCGACCCCGACGAGCAGCGCGGCCTCGTCGACGCCTCGCTCATCGCCACCGCCAAGCACCTCGACCGCATCTGCTCCGACCCATCCCTCGACGACGAGCAGGCGATCGAGGCCATGACTGACCACGTCATCGGCTTCCTCCGCCTGGTCGCGCTCGGCAACATCGCCCTCGACAAGGACCTCGCCGGCCGCGTTTACCGCACCGACCCGCCAGGTCCGTCCCCCGAGGAGACCAAGAGCATCGAGGACTGCCTCCACAACCTGCGCCCCGTGGTGCTCGAAGCCCTCAAGCAGCACGCCTGGCCGGAGTGACCGCAGCACCAACCGTCACGGCCCAATGATCACTCACCGCTGATCGTCCATTTCGAGGCTCGTCGCCGTATGTCGACCCAGGCCATCTGGAGGACGTCCGCGCCCATCCGAGGGTTAATGGTGAGGTAGCGCGAGAGGTTCTCGTCCAGCAAGGCCCTTCTGCAGCAAGCTTCCCGGTGCGCTCCCGGGCCAGGGCGCCGCTGAAGACCAACGCCGGGCGATGCCCTCGACAGCGAGCTGCTCTGGCGACAGCCCCTCGGCCAGCCCTCGAGGCTGGTGGTGACGCGGACACGGGTGCCACGACTGCACGGCTTGCCGCCAGCGATCTGTGGGTGACCAACGATGCGCCTGAGTAGCTCCTGTGAGTCGGTCATTCCAGGCCACGCATGGCACCAGGATCTCCGCAGCGGCCTCAAACTCCAGGCGCGGCCCGCAGGTCCGCACCCACCCGTCTTGCAGGAGCGACATTCCTGTCGCGACCTGCGCCGCCCACGGGCGAATCGCGGCAGGAATGCCGCTCCTACAGGGGCTCTGACAGGTCGAGGGTGGCGTTCACCAGGCCCTCGTCGCCGTCCTCGAGGGCGAAGCCGCGCTCGCCGAGGATGGCGATGACCCGGAGGTTGTCACTGGAGGTCTGGGCGGTGACGCGTTTGATCCCCCAGCCGCGAGCGATCGACAGGCAGTAGTCGGTCAGCTCCTGGCCGAGGCCCTGGTTCTGCCAGGTGTCGGTGACCAGCACGGCGTACTCGACACTGGTGAGGTCCGGCTCGGCGACCAGCCGTCCGACGCCGACCAGGCGCCGCTCGCTCCCCTCCCCGACCTCGGCGACGATCGCCACCTCGCGGTCGTAGTCGATGAAGCAGTAACGCGTCGCCACCTGGTGACTCGACCACTGGAAGAGGTAGCGGAAGCGGGCGTAGATGGTCTCCTTCGAGCAGGAGCCCAGCAGGTCGAGCCACATCGGCTCGTCCTCCGGGCGGATCGGGCGCAGCAGGACCGTCGAGCCGTCCCGCAGCGTCGCCTGCTTCACGTACTCTTCGGGGTAGGGCCGCAACGCCAGGTGGGCGTAGTGCCGCTCCACAGGAGCGATCGCCGGCGCCGCGTCCACCAGCACCCGGGCGTCGAGCGCCAGCACGCCATGCGGCGTGACGAGCAGGGGGTTGACGTCCAGCTCGCGCACCTGGGGGAGGTCGGCCACCAGGTACGAGAATCGGATCAGGGTCTCGACGAGGCGGTCCAGGTCCACTGCGGGTCGACCCCGGAATCCAGTGAGCAGCGGGTACGAGCGCAGGGACTCCAGGAGCCGCATGGCCAGGCGCTCGTTGAGGGGCGGCAGGCCGAGGGCGCGGTCGTGCAGGACCTCGGCGGCGATGCCGCCCAGGCCCGCCAGGATGACGCTCCCGAACACCGGGTCCCGCTTGGCGCCGAGGATCAGCTCGACGCCGTCCCGGCTGTCGGCCATGGGCTGCACGGTGACGCCCTCGATGCGCGCCTCGGGGCGCGCCTGCCGCGCCGTGGTGACGATGCGCTCGTACGCGGCGCGCACCGCGGCGCCGTCGCGCAGGCCGAGGACGACGCCGCCCACGTCGGACTTGTGGGTGATGTCCGGGCTCTGAAGCTTGAGCACCACCGGATAGCCGATCGCCTCCGCGGCGACCACGGCGGCCTCCGCGTCGCTGGCCGGGCGCGGGCGCGTCGTGGGGATGCCGTACGCCTCAAGGAGCTCCTTGGCGTCGGCCTCGGAGAGCCAGCCGCCGCTCGCAGAAGCCATCGCCTGCACCCGCTCGCCGATGCGTGCCCGGTCGAGGGTGAAGCTCACCGGCACGTCGCGCGGCGTCTCGTACAGCGCTTCGAGGTTGCGGCCGTAGGCGACCAGGGTCATGAACGCCTTGATCGCCTCCTCCGGGGTCTGATAGGCGGGAACGCCCGCTGCCGCCAGCGCCTTCAGCCCGTCACGCATCGACGCGCCGCCCATCCACGCGGCGAGCACCGGCTTGCGGCTGTTCTCCACCAGGGAGGCGAGCTCCTTCGCCGTGCCGGTGGGGTTGGTCATCGCCTGGGGAGTGAGGATGGCCAGCACGGCGTCCACGCCGGGGTCGGCCAGGACGATCCCGACCGCCTTGGCGAAGCGCTTGGGACGGGCATCCCCGAGCACGTCCACGGGGTTGCCGTGCGACCAGGCGGGGGGAAGGTTCTCGTCGAGCGCGGCCATGGTCGCCGCCGACAGCTCGGCGAGCACGCCGTCCCGGGCCATCAGCGCGTCGGTGGCCATGACCCCCGGCCCGCCCGCATTGGTGACGATCGCCAGGCGCGCCCCGGCCGGCCGGCGGTGGCGACCGACCAGCTCGGCGCAGTGGAAGACCTCGTCGATCTCCATCACGCGCGCCACGCCGGCACGCGCGAACGCCGCTTCAAACACCGCGTCCTCGGAGGCCAGCGCCCCGGTGTGGGAGGCGGCGGCCTTGGCCGACTCGGCAAAGCGCCCGGCCTTGAAGGCGACGATCGGCTTGGAGCGCGCGAAGGCGCGCGCCGCGGTCATGAACGCCCGGGCGTTGGTGAGCGACTCCATGTAGAGAATGATCGACTCCGTCTGGTCGTCCTCGGCCACGTAGTCGATGAGGTCGGCGAAGTCCACGTCCAGCATGTTGCCGACCGAGACGAAGTACGAGAAGCCGATCCCCTGCTCCAGCGCCCAGTCGAGTACCGACGTGCACAGTGCTCCCGACTGCGACAGGAACGCCACGTGTCCGGGCTTGGCCATCGCCCCGGCGAAGGTCATGTTGAGCGCCAGCCGCGGCACCATGACGCCGAGACAGTTGGGGCCGAGGACGCGCATCGCCGGGTGGCGCCGCATGGCGGCGCGCAGCTCGCCTTCCAGTGCCTTGCCCGCCTCGCCAAGCTCCCCGAACCCCGACGTGATCACCACCACGCCGCCCACCCCGAGCCGCCCGCACTCGTCGACCACCGCCGGCACCTGCGGGGGCGCCGTGGCCACCACCGCGATATCCGGGACCCGCGGCAGGCTCCCGAGGCCGGGATAGCACGGCACCCCCAGCACCGCTTCCAGCGTCGGGTGCACCGGGTAGACGGCACCCCGAAACCCCGACCCCACGAGGTTCCGAAGCACCGTGCCGCCCACCGCCTTGGGGTTCTCGGAAACGCCCACCAGCGCGATGCGCGTCGGATTGAAGATGGAGTCGAGCCGGTGCACAGTCATCCCCTGGCCTCCCGCCGTTCCGGCCGACCTCCCGGCGCGGACGCTGCAGCCGGCATCCCAGCGTGCCGGCGCTGGTGTGTCAAGACCTGCCCTCCCGGCCCGCCGCCGCGAGCGCTCCGGGGTGGCAACGGTGCCGCGGGGGTCGCGGTGAAGATCCCGGTTGGGCGATCAGTACGACTCCGGGCTCTTGATCACCTCGTCGCCAGGGAGGTCGAGCTGACCGGGCCGGGCCCTGACGACCTCGCGGAGCCAGCTCTCGGGGTAGCCAAGCTCCTGTGGCTCGCCCGAGGCATCCTGGACGTAACCGTCGTTGTACCTGGTGAAAAGGGCCTCGGCGAGCTCCTTCCAACGGCGGGTGACCTGCTCGCCCGCGGAGACCGAGTAGTCGGTCAGGAACCGTCGCGCCCGCTCGGGGTCGGTGGCCAGCATCGCCTGGGCGGTCTTCTCGATCGCCGGCTGCAGCTCGAAGAAGTTGCCTTCGAGCTCCTGCTGCACCTTCTGGATGTCCTTGACCATGTATGAGAACTTGAGCTGGGAGAAGTTGGCAACGAGATTGAACACCCACCACGCCGAGTCCCAGGAGAACCGCTTCAGGCTGCCCTGGGTGAACGACGGCGGCACCGCCGTGTTCCCGGCGTAGAGCGGGACGTAGCAGCTCGTGTAGGTGTCGTCGAGGCCGTACCAGAGGACGCCACCCACCTCGTCGGGCAGGAACGAACGCGAGTTGGCCACGTACGAGCAACCGGTCTGCTGGGTCGAGATCGGGCGCTCCCACGAGAACGGCTTGCCGTCGAGCTGGAACGTCATGGGACGGGACCGGAGCGGAGAGCCGAACGGACCGGCATCCACGCCTGCGGTCATGTCCATCGGCGTGCCTTCGTAGTGGTCACGCATCAACGCCATGACGTCCTGCACTCCGAGT
>DAONEV010000302.1:0-5356 GCA_035403265.1 Thermoanaerobaculaceae bacterium
GGGGACATTTCTATCGAGCTAACGATGGGGACATTTCTAAAGAGTCTTGACAGCGGGCGAGACCGGCAGCAAGCCGCTCCGCAGATGGCACAGGGCCACAGCGAGGGCGTCGGCAGCGTCGCTCGGAGGCAGTGCGTCGAGAGCGAGATGACGGCTGATCATGAACGCCACCTGGTGCTTGTCGGCGCGGCCGTAGCCGACAATCGCCGCCTTGATGCGGGCAGGCTCGTACTCCACGACCGCTCCGCCCCAGCGACCCAACACCGCCAGGAGTGCGCCCCGGGTCTCCGCGAGCGCCAACGCGGCCTTGGGAAATTTTGCGGTAAAGGGAGTCTCGATGGCCGCGACATCCGGTTGCCAGCGCTGCAGGATGCCGTCGAGCTCGGCCGCAAGCCCCGCCAGGATCCTGGCCCGCGACGTCTCCCGTTGGCCATGCAGGCAGCCGAAGCAGGCTCTTTGCAGGGATCGCGAGTCCCCCTCGATCAGGCCCCAACCGGTGGTGCGGGAGCCGGGATCCAGCCCCAGCACCCGCATCGGCCTACTCGGCCTCGAGCACGGAGGTGTCAATGTCGAAGTTGGCCCAGACGTTCTGAACGTCGTCGTGGTCCTCGAAGACATCCATGAGACGGACCATTTGCTCAGCCCGACGGTCTTCCAGACGTACCTGGGTCGCGGGGACCATCTCGACCTTTGCCTGCTCAATCGCGTAGCCGCGGGCTTCCAGTGCGGCCTTGATCTGGTGCAACTGATCGGGCGCGGTGTAGATCTCATAGAGCTCGGGGTCGTCGGCATAGAAGTCCTCGGCCCCGACCTCGAGGGCGGCCTCCATGACCTGCTCCTCTGAGCCCGCTCCCCTGGGGACGATGAGGTACCCCTGCTTCTTGAAAAGAAAGCCGACACACCCGGACTCTCCGAGGTTTCCACCGTGCTTGGAGAAGATGTGCCGGATCTCGGCCGTGGTGCGGTTGCGGTTGTCGGTCAGCACCTGCAGCATGACCGCCACCCCACCGGGCCCGTACCCCTCGTAGTAGACCTCCTCGTAGGACACCCCGGGAAGCTCACCGGTGCCGCGCTGAATCGCCTTCTGCAGCGTATCGCCAG
Organism: Thermoanaerobaculaceae bacterium; assembly: GCA_035403265.1. Classification (GTDB taxonomy): domain Bacteria; phylum Acidobacteriota; class Thermoanaerobaculia; order Thermoanaerobaculales; family Thermoanaerobaculaceae; genus JAAYVZ01. The sequence continues at coordinate 1,102 of DAONEV010000302.1, forward strand.
GCATGTTGGCCGCCTTGGCGGCGGCGATCGCGGTCCGCAACCGCGCGTTGGAGGTAGCGTCGCCGCCCCCCTCCCGGGCTGCGGTGGTGAGCTCACGGATGATCTTGGTGAAGAGCTTGCCGCGCTTGGCGTCGAGCTTGCCCTTCTTGTGCTTGATGGTGCTCCACTTGTTGTGACCCGACATGCTAGCCCCCGACGGCACCTGGCGGTCCGCTGGCGGAATTGTACACCGCCCGGCGGTGACCCCGGCCCATTGCGACCCCTCCGCCGGACATGCCGGTCGGAGCTCCTCTCTGGGCGCTGCGAAAGGCGGAGACTATTGACTTGAGAGGACCGCCCCACCACAATGGCGAGGATGCTTCGGCGCGAACCGGCGGAGGTATGAGCCAGACCATTCTCTTACTCGACTATGAACCACGGACGGTGGCACGCGTCACCGAATCGCTCCTCCCGCTTGGGAGCGAGCTGGTGACTGCCAAGGACGTGGACGCGGCCGTCAACGCCTGCGCCAAGCAAGAACCGAGGTTGGTCCTCATCACCTCGGTCCTTCCCCGGCTCAAGGTCGAGGACGCCATCACTCAGCTCCGCGCACGCGCCGGTCTTCGCAGCACACCGTTCCTCGTACTCATGAGTGGGTACAGTGGACAAGATCCCCAGTCCGACGCCATCCGCCTCGGCGCCCAGGACATCGTCGCCAAGCCTTTCTCCAACGAGCAGCTCCTCGCCAAGGTGAAGGTGCTGCTGCAACGCGCCAAGGGCGACGGCGGCAGCGGAGTCAGCCCTGACACCCGTGCCGACGTCCTGGAGGCGTTGCGACGAACCGCAGGTCTCACCCGCGACAGCGGCACCATGACCTCGGAGGAGCTCTTCGGAGATCTGATCGGCGACGAGGGGGAGCCTGGGCCGGCCGACACGCAGCGAATCTCGGTCACCCCCACGGTCAAGCCGGCGCCCGCTCCTCCGGCGCCAGCCGCCGTGGTCAAGTCGGCGGTGCCGCCCGGGGCCCCGGTAGCCCGTGGCGTGCGACCAGTCGAACCCGACACAGCCGTCGAGCGCGTCCTCGAGACGACGATGGCCGACATCCGCTCCAATGCACCCAAGAACCGGGTTCGCGAGGACACCAACGGCGCTTCGGTTGACGCCCTGCTTTCGCAGACCCTGTCGGGGCTCGACGTCCGGGGTCCAAGACCGGCGCCGAGACCAGCTCCACCGCCGCCCGTGGTGGCCGCGCCCGAGCCCAGACCGACGCCCAAACCGGCCCCGGCTCCGGCCAAGCCAGCAGCTCCCGTATCCAAGCCGGCGGTCGAACCCGTCCCGGCAGCCCAGGTCGGCACGCCATTCGGGCAGTACGACCTGATCGAGCCTATCGCCACCGGTGGCATGGCCGAGGTCTTCAAGGCTCGCATGCGCGGCGTCGAGGGGTTCCAGAAGATCGTCGCCATCAAACGCATCCTGCCGCATCTGACGGAGAACGACGAATTCGTCACGATGTTCATCGACGAGGCCAAGCTGGCCGCCCAGCTCCAGCACCCGAACATCATCCATATCTACGACCTCGGAAAGCTGGAGAAGTCCTACTACATTGCCATGGAGTACATCGACGGCAAGGACCTGCGGTCGATCCTCCGCATGCTGGAGGAGAAGGAACGGCGGCTCCCGCTCGGCCTGGCGATGTTCGTCGCCTCGCGCCTTGCGGCGGCCCTGGACTACGCTCACCGGAAGCGGGACATGCAGGGCCGCGAGATGGTCCTGGTTCACCGCGACGTGTCGCCGCAGAACGTCCTCATCTCGTTTGACGGTGACATCAAGCTTTGCGACTTCGGCATTGCCAAGGCGGCGTCCAAGGCGTCCCACACCCGCGCCGGCGCGTTGAAGGGGAAGCTGCAGTACATGTCCCCCGAGCAGGCCTGGGGCAAGGATCTCGACCACCGCTCGGACATCTTCTCCCTCGGCCTCGTGCTGTACGAGATGCTGACGGGCCGCAAGGCCTTCGTAGGCGACTCGGAGCTCTCGATCCTCGAGCAGGTCCGGTCGCCCCACATCGCGACGCCGCGAGATCTCGACCCGGCCATTCCGCCCGAGGTCGAGCGTGTCGTGATGAAGGCGCTCAAGGAGAATCGCGAGGAACGCTACCAGATCGCCGCGGAGCTCGCCGCCGACCTCAACAACATCCTGCAGTCGATTCGTCCCGCCCCGGGCGCGAGCGAGCTGGGAGCGTTCCTCTCCGAGCTCCTGGACCGGGAGAAGTCAGGTGGCAGCGTGGTGGCACCGGCGGCGCGTCTTGCCGTTACCCCCAAGCCGCAGCCCGCACCGGCCCCGGCCGCCCCTTCGGCAGCGAAGCCGAAGCCGGCTCCAGCTCCCGCCTCCGCTCCTGCCCGTACTCCGGCACCTGCTGCAAGCCTCGAGATCTCCCAGGTCTTGACACCGAAGCGCAGCATCCCCGTTGGGCTGATCGCGGGCCTTGCCGTGCTTGCCATCGCCGCCGTGGCGACATGGTTCTTCCTGTCGCGGGACAAGCAGAACGGCGCCGGCCAGCCGCCGACTCCGGTCTCCACCCCGGCCGATGTCGGTCAGCTCGTCCAGCAGGAGATCGACCGGCTCAAGCAGGCCACGCCCGGGACCGTCGGCGAGCAGCCAGTCGTGGCCCCACCGGTCCAACAGCCGACCGTGACGTCGGCCGTGGCACCGCCCGTCGCGACAGTGGCCGCTGCTCCGACCCGCGCTGCCGCGGTCGTCCCGACACCCGCGGCCCAGGCCCCGACAGCCATCCCCCAGGTGCCCACGCCTGAGCCGGTGGCTCCGCCTCCGACCTCGGCCCCTCTGGTTATCCCCACGGTCGCAGCGCCAGTGGCGACTCGTGCGCCTCTTGCCGTCGACCAGGGTGCCATTCAGCCCGGTCAGTTGGTCGAGCTCTCCCCCGACGTGACCCCGCCCGAGGCTCTTTCCAAGCCGCTGCCGGCCTATCCTCCGATCGCTCGCCGGCAGTCGATTCCACCGCGGGGCGTGGTCATCCTCGACGTGCTGGTCGATGAGACGGGGGCGGCGCGCGAGGTCAAGGTGCTACGCGGCATGACGTCCAAGGTCTTCGACAACACCGCTCTCGATGCGGTGCGGACGTGGCGGTTCAAGCCTGCCACCAAGAACGGTGTGAAGGTAAAGGTGCACACGACCCAGACCATCGCATTCAATCCCTAAGGGAGGGGCCGACATGGCGGTGCTAAACGAGCAACAGCGCAAGTTCTACGAGGAAACTCGCCGGGTAACCAAGCAGGAGATCGGCGACCTGGAGAACCAGATCCAGGAGGAGCTGCAGCGTGTCAAGCAGCGCATCGCCGAGCTCCAGAACGCCCAGAAGGCGGCCCGCCAGATGTACGATGCGGCATGCCAGCGTCTTGGTATTCCCAACGACATGGAAGAGAGCTCGAGCGAGTGATCTGAGGCGCGTCCGCGCCTGGTCACAGCGGGCCCACACCTGGGGGTGTGGGCCTTTTGCTCTTGTCCTGGCGTGGGTGGCCGGGGCCCCGCCACTCGTCGTGCCGGATCAGCTCGGACACCCCGTGGAGATCCGGCCAGTCGCGCGCGTCCTCACTCTGGCGCCGGACGTCACCGAGCTCGTCTTCGCCCTGGGTGCAGGCTCCCTGCTTCCGGCCGTGCCCCGGTCGGCCAACTTCCCGCCAGCCGCCGCGACCCTGGCTCGCTTTGACGAACGTGACGTGGAGGCAGTGATCTCGCTCCGTCCCGAGCTCGTCGTGGCGACCACGGCCGGCACCGACCCCCGACTCGTGGAAAGTCTCACCGCGCTCGGGGTGCCCGTGGCCACCACCGACGTGACCTCGTGCGACCGTCTCGCCGAGGCATCCAGGCTGCTCGGAGCGCTCCTGCACCGGGAAGCCGACGGAGCCCGGCTGAGCGCCTCCGTCCTTGATCGCTGCGCTCGCGCCACCGAACGGGCGCGACGGCTTCCGGCCCTCCGGGCACTCTATGTGGTGTGGTGGGACCCGCTCATCGTGGCGGCACCCGGCACCTTCCATGACGACCTGCTCCGCCGCGGCGGCCTACAGAACCTCGCCCCGACCTCGGCGGGCCGCTACCCCCTGGCCAGCCGCGAGCTCCTGCTCGATCCCCGACTGGAGGTCGTGGTCGCCCCGGACGAGGCCGACCTGCGGACCATGCTCCGCGCGCTCCTCGAACGTCCGGAAGGTCGCCGCCTTGCCGATCACTCCGTGAGAACGATCTGGCTCCCGGCCGATCCGGC
>DAONEV010000303.1:0-5326 GCA_035403265.1 Thermoanaerobaculaceae bacterium
CCTCTTCGGCCTGGGCGCCAGCGGCGCCGAGGACCCTGATGCCGACGGCCTTTCGAATGCACGCGAGTCCTGGCTTGGCACCGACCCGAGAAAAGCCGACTCCGACGGCGACGGCGTCAAGGACGGCGACGAGCTCCGCGCCGGGAGCGACCCGGCGGGCGGCACGACCCTGGGATCCCTCGCGCTGACCTCCGAGCCCAACCGTTACCTCGTCGCCTCCTCGGGTCACACCGCCGGATCCGGAAGCACCATGTGGCTCTCGGATGCGGTCCTGCACAATGCCGGCGGGGAGTCGGCCTCGGCCCGTCTCTTCTTCCTCAAGAAGGGACAGGACAACAGCGACACACCGAGCATTCCGGTCGTCATCCCGGCCGGCCAGTCCGTCAAGCTCGGTGATCTGGTCAAGACAACGTTCGGCGAGGCGGGGACCTCCGGCGCGGTCCTGGTCGGCTCCAGCCTGCCCCTGATCGTCACCTCCAGGACCTTCAACACCGCCGCCACCGGCACCTACGGGCAGTACATCGAGGGCTACCCGTTGGGACAGGCGATCGGCACCGGCAAGACCGTGCGCCTCATCGCCCTCACCAAGAACGCCAGCTTCCGCACGAACCTCGGCATCGCCAGTGCCACGAGCAAGCGCATCGAGGTCCGAGCCGAGCTCTTCCGCGCCGACGGCAGCGCACTGGGGTCGGCGGCCTACACCGTCGAGCCGTTCGGCTACCTGCAGGTCAACGACGTCATCGCCACGTTCGGCAAGACGGCCGACGACGCCTACGCCGTGGTGTCGTCGAGCACGCCCGGGGCCGCCTACTTCGCGTACGCGTCGGTGATCGACGCCCGCACGGGCGACCCGGTTCAGGTCGTGCCGGTGGGTCAGGACGAGGAACCTGCAACGACCGCCGGCCTGGAGGGCGGGCTTCACTCCGGACCTGCCGACATCGCCTTTGCGGACCCCGTCACGGCCCTCACCAGCGGCGTGCCGGTCCAGGACAGCGTTGCCGAGGGCGCCTACGAGCACTACTCCATCACCGTCCCGGCCGATCCGGTGCGCCTCGAGGTCAGGACCACCAACTCCCAGGCCGACATCGACCTCTTCTTGCGATTCGGCGCCCAGGTCGACGCCTCGACCAACGACTATGCGGCCTTGACCGGATCCGGAGACGAGACCATCACGGTGACTCCGACCTCGACTCCCCGTCCGTTGCAGCCAGGGACGTGGTACATCGCCGTCAAGGGCTACCGTGCCTCCCCTTACACTCTGACCGCCACGGTGACCACCAACAGCAGTTGCACCCTGACCTGCAGCGCGACCGTGCCGCCGTCGGGCTCCGTCGGGTCGGCGCTCACGTTCCAGGGTGTCGCAACGCCGACGGGATGCGGACTCGCCTCCACCTTTGAGTGGGACTTCGGCGACGGCAGCAGCCACGGGACCGTCCAGAATCCGACCCACATCTACGCCTCGTCCGGCTCCTACACCTGGCAGCTCACGGTCCACAACGGCACGGTGACGTGCTCGCAGACCGGCACCATCACCGTGGCGGGGGTACCGATCTACCTCCCAGCCGCCGCCCACCTGGGTGGATCCGCCGGAACCAACTGGCGAACCGACCCGGAGATCCACAATCCCGGCCCGGCGAGCGCCACGTTCACCATCGAGCTTCTCAAGCGCGACCAGCCCAACCCGTCGCCTGCCAGCCGCAGCTTCTCCCTCGACCCGGGCCGCAGCATCCGCTATCCCGACGTGCTGGATCAGGTCTTCGGCTTCTCCGGGTCGGCCACTCTCCGCGTCCGGCCGAGCCAAGGCAAGGTCATGGTGACCGGCAGGACCTACAACGACGTCTCGACCGGGACGTTCGGTCAGTTCATCCCAGGCGTGTCGGGAACCCGCGGGTTCGCGGCCGGCGAGACGGCCCGGCTCGTGCAGCTCGCCCAGTCCGCCGACGCCTCGCGGGGGTTCCGGACCAACCTCGGCCTGGTGAACATCTCCGCGGTCCCCGCCACCATCACCGTGACGCTCTCCAGGGGTGACGGCACGGTGGTCGGCACCAAGAGCTACCCTCTTGGCGCCTTCGAGTTCAAGCAGATCGACCGCATCTTCTCGAGTGTGACCACCCAGGGCGTCGACGATGGCTTCGCGGTGCTCACCACGGCCTCGGCCGGCGCCGCTTTCCTCGCCTACGCCTCGGTGATCGACAACCGTTCGGGAGACCCCATCTACATCCCGGCCGCGCGGCCCGAGGAGGCGAACGCTGACCCATGTCTGGCGACGATCCGCCTCGGTGCCTCGTCGGAAGGTGAGTGGACCACCGAGTGCCCCTCGGTTCACCGGGAAGGTCGCTATGCGAAGTACTACAGCTTCACGCTGACCTCCAGCACCACCGTGCGCATCGACCTCGAGTCGTCCGTCGACGACTACCTGGTTCTCCTGGCTGGCAGGGGCAGGGATGGCAACGTGCTGGGCTCGGACGACGACAGCGGCGATGGCGCCAACGCCCGCATCATCAAGGCCCTGGAGCCCGGCACCTATACGATCGAAGCCGTGCCGTACGCCGCCTCCAGGACCGGGACATTCACCTTGCGGCTGGCCGTCGACGGCTCATGAGCCTGGCGCGCAGAGGGAGCTGCAGGGGAGCTGACAGCGCGACTCGCACCGCAACCCTACGGCTTGCGGACACGGATTGTCCGGCCGTCGAAGGTGTACACGAGACCCGCCTGGGCCAGCACCTGCCGCAACGCGTCGGGCCAGGGCACGTCGTCGAGCCAGACGGTGACCTTTGCGTCCACGGGCACTTCGGCCTGGACCGGATGCCCGGTGACATGCTCGAAGGTCGTCAGGACATCGCCGAGTCGCGCGCCGTCAAGGTGCATCTGGATCCCGTCCGGATGGGGCGGACCGGTTGCCCTGCGCGTGTCTGCCGGAGCGGTCAGGGAGTGCCCCTGCCTCTCGATCACCGCGTCTCCCTGAGTCACCACGAGCTCGACCTTCCCCGGCCCTCGACCGGGCGTCTCGACCTTGAAGGTCAGGGTGTGGCCGCCCACCACCTTGGTGTCGGAGGCCGAGTCGTCCCGGCCAAGGGTGTGCTCCATCTCCATGAGCACCTCGCCGGTTGCGGATCGCGTGACGGTCGCCAGGCAGAGGGTCTTCCCATGACCGAGAACCTTCCACCGCAAACCGAGGGCGTACAGGGGCTGGGAAGTGGTCCGGTCCTGCAGCTCCTTCCCGCTCGCCTGACGAGCCTTGAAGGAGCCGAACTCCCGCTGCAGGACCTCGCCTCCCCGCACCACCTCGAGGTCGAGCGTGGAGCTCATGACGTCCACACCGCGGGCGTGGAGGTGTAGCCAGACGTCGCCCACCCGGGCCGAGGCGTCGGCACTGCCGGACACGGCGAAGCGGAGCGCGGGCCGCCAGATGGCGCTCCCTGTCGCCGCATCTCGCACCTGCACGGCGGCCACCAACTGCCTGGCCGGGAGACGCGCCAGGTCGACGCTCCAGGCGTATGGCCGCACCGTCGCAGAAGGCGGCAAGGCCACCGCAGCGAGCGGCTGGTCCTCGGGTTGGAGGAAGTTGAAGGCGGCGCGGGATGTCTCGACGACCTGGTCCTCCCGCAGGACCTCCAACGTGAGTCGAACCGTCCCCTCCCCGACCGGCTCTGCCCTCACCTGCAGTCGGTCATCGCCATGTGGCACCCCACGCACCAACGGTGCGACAAGGGGCATGAGGATGGCCCCGTTCATGACCTCGTCCGCTCCTGCCGCAACCACGACCCGGAAGTGCAGCTCCAACTGGCCGTCCGGGCGCCTCTCCATTCCAGCCCGCAGGCCGTAGGTGTGGGTTTCCGCCTTGGTCGTTTCGCTCGCCGGACCGTCGGGGTGGTAGACCTTCGAGGTCGAGATCTGCGCCGGCCGCCCGGGCTCGTTCAGAGTGACCTCGATGGCGGCCGAACCGTCCTCCAGAGGCCGGACCACGACCCGGAAGGCGATCGGCCCGTGACTCCCGGTCGCCTCGCTGGCGCCCTTGAGCGGCCACGAGAAGTCGTGCCGCCAGACCTCGGCTCGGCCGTCCCGGTCGTGGGCGAGGACCGTCAGCACGGTCGTCCCGTCGGCCTGCACCTGCATCCGGTTGCCGAACGCCAGAGGCAACTCCTCCTCGGGCCGGGCAATGGGGATGTGGATGGTCTCCTCCTGGAGCACCTTGTCGCCGTTTCTGGCCCGGAATGTCACCTGCGCCTCCGAGTCGCTCGTGGCCTGCACCTCGATGACGAATGAGAGCTCCCCGGTCCCGCTCTTTGCGGTGGCGAGATCGCGGCCGCGGAAGAAGACCCGAGGCTCCATCACCACCTCGCCGGAGCTCGCGTCAACGACACGGGCATCGCAGGCAAGGGTGCCGTCGGACGCCCGGCTGACGCTCGCCGACCACGTGTACGGCACCGGCCTGGGCTTCGGTTGGCCGGTGGCACTGGCTACCGTCAGGGGCACCAGCACCAGGGCGGCGACAATTGCGAAGGCGGGCCATCGGGGTTGCTGCATCAGGGCGTGCTCGCGTTCCATGCGGGCCATCCTTTCTGACAGTGCGCCGCCGCTGGCGCAGCTCGCCCGCAGCGGTGCACGGACGGCGTGTCGGCATACCTTGGCGAGACTGGCGAGATAGACGGAGACCGAGGCCACCCGGGCCGTGACCAGAGCGTCACAGGCGCACTCCGCCTCGCGGGCGACGCGTGCCGCCACCCACCACGCCAGGGGATGGAACCACAGCACCGCACGGGCCACGCCGGCCACGGCCGCCCACCCCACGTCGTGTCGTGCCACGTGTGCCACCTCGTGGGCCACGACCGCCGCAAGCTCGTCCGGAGTCAGATTGTCGCTGGCCGGGAGCACGATCAGGGGCCGCCAGAGCCCCCGGGCACAGGGGACCCGGGCATCCGCCCGTCGCTCCATGGCCACCCGCCGGCGCACGCCGAGCCATTCGCGGGCGAGGTCGAGCACCGATTGCTCCTGGATGGAGACGGGCATCCCGTTCGCCCGACCCATTCGCCCGCGCCGCCACCCAACACCCAGAGCAGCCGCGACTCCCAGCAGCCAGGCGCCGGCCAGGCACGGTCCCAGGCCGGGACGGGGGGTCGGGGCTGGCGCCGGCTCTGCGGGCGGGACCATGACCACGGCGGCAGTGCTGAGTGTCGCGACGGGCGCCGGCCGGTGAAACCAGGCGGCGGGGTCGAGGCCGGTGAGGCGAACCGCTTCCAGCCACCCGCGTGCCGGTAACACGGCCAGCAGGAGCCCGGACACCAGCACGAGGTGACGGCTTCGCGCCGCCAGTCGCGGCAGCCAG
>DAONEV010000304.1:0-5323 GCA_035403265.1 Thermoanaerobaculaceae bacterium
GATCGGCATCAGCCTGACCAACTCGGCGCCCCTGGTGGTGCCCACTCACGGCGCCGAGATGCTGCTCGGCACCAATCCGATCTCCCTGGGCGCGCCGACCCGGCGCCACCCGGCGTTCCTGCTCGACATGGCGACCTCGGTGGTGCCGCGCGGCAAGATCGAGGTCTACGACCGCAACAGCCACCAGATGCCGGTCGGGTGGGCGGTGGACGAGTACGGCTACGACTGCCAGAACCCGGGGCAGGTGCTCAAGAACCTCATCGAGCGCATCGGCGGCGGCATCCTGCCCCTGGGTGGGCGCGGCGAGGAGTACAGCGGGTACAAGGGCTACGGCCTCTCCCTCATGGTCGACATCCTGTGCGGGGTGCTGTCCGGCGCCGGGTACGGTCCGAACGTCGACGACGTGCACGGCAACCCCCAGGCCGGCAAGACCGTGTTCCCGAACGTCGGGCACTTTTTCGCCGTCATCGACATCGCCCGTTTCATGCCCGTCGAGCAGTTCGAGGCAAGGCTGGACGACTACATCGACCGCCTCAAGGGCTCCCGCAAGGCGTTCGACCAGGAGACGATCTTCGTCCATGGCGAGAAGGAGTGGGCCCGCACCCTCATCCACCGCGAGGTCGGCATTCCCATCGGAGCCAATGTTCTTGGTACCCTGCGCAAGATCGCCGCGGCGGCCGGCGTCGAGCCGCCAGTGGTGCAGCCGATGCGCGAGCAGTGCGAGTTCGCGCCGCGCCAGCAGGGGGAAACGGATGCCTGACCAGAAAATCTATGATGTTGTCGTGATCGGCGGGGGGATCGTCGGCTGTGCCACGGCCATGGCGCTGACGCAGCACCACCGGCTGTCGCTGGCCGTGCTCGAGGCCGAGGACCACCTCGCCGCCCACCAGACCGGCAACAACAGCGGCGTCATCCACTCCGGGCTCTACTACAAGCCGGGCTCGTTGAAGGCCACCAACTGCACCCGGGGCCGCGAGGCGCTCTACCGCTTCTGCGCCGAGCGGGGCATCGCCCACGACCGCTGTGGCAAGGTGGTGGTGGCGCTCTCGAGCGAGGAGATCCCGCGCCTGGACGAGCTCGAGCGGCGCGGCCGCGCCAACGGCCTTGACGAGATCAGGCGCCTGACCCCGGAGCAGATCCGGGAGCACGAGCCCCACTGTGCCGGGATCGAGGGCCTCTGGGTGCCCTACACCGGCATCGTCGACTACACCGCCGTGACCGAGGCGTATGCGCGCATCGTCCAGGAGCGAGGCGGCGAGATCCTCACTGGCGCCCGGGTCCGCGGGCTTGCCCGCGACGGCTCGGCGTTTGTGCTCGAGACGACGCGTGGCCCGGTGCGCTGCCGCAACCTCATCAACTGCGCGGGGCTGCAATCCGACCGCGTCGCGAAGCTGTGCGGCGTCGCCCCTGGGCTGCAGATCGTGCCGTTCCGCGGCGAGTACTACGAGATCGTCCCGGCCAGGCAGCACCTCGTGAAGAACCTCATCTACCCGGTGCCCGACCCGGAGTTCCCCTTCCTCGGCGTCCACTTCACCCGCATGATCAAGGGAGGCGTCGAGGCGGGCCCCAACGCCGTACTGGCCTTCAAGCGCGAGGGGTACACGAAGACCTCCCTCTCCCTGCGTGACCTCGCGGCCTTCGCCACCTACGGCGGCTTCTGGCGCATGGCGGGCAAGTACTGGCGCATGAGCCTCGGAGAGTTCCACCGCTCGTTCTCGAAGGCGGCCTTCGTGAAGGCGCTGCAGAAGCTCCTGCCCGAGCTCGGACGCGACGACGTGCACCCCTCGGGCGCCGGTGTGCGCGCCCAGGCGCTGGAGCCCAGCGGCAAGCTCGTGGACGACTTCCGGATCGTCGAGGCCGAGCACATGGTGCACGTGCTCAACGCCCCCTCGCCGGCCGCCACGGCCTCGATCGCCATCGGCGAGTCCATCGCCGAGATGGCCGCGAAGAGCTTCGGCCTCGGCTGACGTCGCGGCCGATGGTCATCGGCCGGGGTGGGCGGGAGGAGAGGGCGGGCGGGACGGCCCGATCATCTCATCGGGACGCACCCAGGCGTCGAACTGCTCCCCGGTGACGAGGCCCAACCCAAGAGCCGCCTCGCGGAGCGTCGTGCCCTCGATGTGGGCTTGATGGGCGATGCGGGCCGCGTTGTCGTAGCCGATATGCGGGCTCAGGGCCGTGACCAGCATGAGCGAGCGCTCGACCAGCTCGGCGATGCGCTCCCGGTTCGCCTCGATGCCGGCGACGCAGTGGTCGGCGAAGCTCGTCGAGGCGTCGGCCAGGAGGCGGATCGACTGCAGCAGGTTGTAGATCATCACCGGCTTGTAGGTGTTGAGCTCGAAGTGCCCGGAGGCACCGGCGAACGTGATCGTCGCATGGTTGCCGAACACCTGGACGCACACCTGGGCGAGCGCCTCGCACTGGGTGGGGTTGACCTTGCCCGGCATGATCGAGGAGCCTGGCTCGTTGGCCGGCAAGATCAGCTCGCCGAGCCCGCAGCGCGGTCCCGAGGCGAGGAAGCGGATGTCGTTGGCGACCTTGTGCAGCGACACCGCGACCACGTTGAGTGCGCCGGAAGCCTCGACGACCGCGTCATGGGCCGCCAGCGCCTCGAAGAAATTCCCGGCAGCCACGAACGGCAGGCCGGTGAGTCGGGTCATCTCGTGGGCGAAGGTCCCGGCGAAGCTCGGATGGGCGTTCAAGCCCGTGCCGACCGCCGTGCCGCCCTGGGCGAGCTGCAGCAGCGCCGGCATGACCCGCTCCACCCGCTCGATGCCCCGCCTGACCTGGGAGACATAGCCCGAGAATTCCTGTCCAAGGGTCAACGGCACCGCGTCCTGGGTATGGGTGCGGCCGATCTTGACGATGTCGTGGAGCTCACCGGCCTTGGCGCCGAGGGCGTCACCCAGGCGCCGCATGGCCGGGAGCAGGCGGCCCTGGACCTCCGTCACCGCGGCGATGTGCATGGCGGTCGGGAAGCTGTCGTTCGAAGACTGGCCCCGGTTGACATGGTCGTTGGGGTGCACCGGCGCCCTGGCGCCCCGCACGCCGCCGAGCAGCTCGTTGGCGCGGTTGGCGATCACCTCGTTGGCGTTCATGTTGGTCTGGGTTCCCGAGCCGGTCTGCCAGACGACGAGCGGAAACTCGTCGTCCCACCGCCCGTCGATCACCTCGTCGGCCGCCCGCACGATCGCCTCGGCGAGCCGCGGCTCCAGCTCCCCGAGCTCCCGGTTGGCGAGCGCTGCCGCCTTCTTCTGCAGCCCCAACGCCCGGATCAGCGGCCGCGGCATGCGCTCCTCGCCGATCCGGAAGGTGCGCAGGGAGCGCTGGGTCTGGGCGCCCCAGAGGTGCCCGGTCGGGACCTCGACGGGTCCCATGGAGTCGGTCTCGATGCGGGTGGGGGGTCGGTCGCTCATGGCACTCTCCTACTCGCAGAACAGTCCGACGCCGCGATGCTAGTCCCGTCTCCTCCCTGGTCCCGCCCACGAACCACGGACCGGCAAGGCCGGGAAGCAATGGCGCCCGGGCCGGGTTTCGCCCTACCAGGAGGGGCCCATGTCTTCAGAGGTCATCGATCGCGCGACAGCGCACTTCGGGAAGCTGGTGGAAGAGCAGTTGGCGAGGGTCGCGAGGCTCCGCTCGGCCGAGCCGCCGGTGGACTTCGCCACGGTGCGTCCGATCATCGTGGGGATCTGTTTCGGGGACGGCATCGGGCCGATCATCTCGCGGCAGACCATGCGGGTGCTGGACAACCTGCTGGCGGACGAGATCCGCTCGGGGAAGGTCGAGCTGCGGACCATCGAGGGGCTGACGATCGAGAATCGAGTCAAACACCTCAAGGCCATTCCGGACGACGTGCTCGATGAGCTGAAGGCGTGCCACGTCATCCTCAAGGCCCCGACCACCACGCCCGAGAAGGGCGGCCCCTACCCCAACATCGAGAGCGCCAACGTGGCGATGCGCCGCGCCCTCGACCTCTACGCCAACGTGCGGCCGATCAAGGTGCCGAAGGAATGCATCGACTGGGTGATCTTCCGTGAGAACACCGAGGGCGCCTATATCCTCGGCTCGCAGGGCATTGCCGTCACCGACGACCTGGCGTTCGACTTCACCGCCGTCACCCGCCAGGGGTGCGAGCGCATCATCCGCATGGCCTTCGCCTACGCCCACGCGAACGGCATCGACAGGGTCACGGCCGTCACCAAGGCCAACGTCATCAAGACCACCGACGGGATGTTCCTCGACATGGTCGCGCAGATCGGCAAGGAGTACCCGGGCATCACCTGGGACGCCTGGTACATCGACATCATGACCGCCAAGCTCATCGACCCCAAGCGGCGCACCCAGTTCCGGGTCATGGTGATGCCCAACCTCTACGGCGACATCCTCTCCGACGAGGCGGCCGAGTTCCAGGGCGGCGTCGGCACCGCCGGCTCCGCCAACATCGGCAGCCGCTGGGCGATGTTCGAGGCGATCCACGGCTCGGCGCCGCGCATGATCGACGAGGGGCGCGGCGACTACGCCGACCCGGCCTCCCTCATGCGCGCCGGCTCGATGCTGCTGCGGCACATCGGCCTCGTCGCCCAGGCCGATCGGCTCGACATGGCCCTGGACGTCTGCACGATGCTCGAGAAGAAGGTCCGGATCACCGGCCGCACGAGCGGCGCCACCGCCCAGGCACTTTCCGACTACGTGATGGAAACCCTGGCCGACCCGAACCTGCCCGCTCGTCACGCCGCACTGCTTCGGTGACGTTTCAGGAGGAGATATGGCGACACCCCCCAGAACCGACGTCTTCGGCGTGCGGCGCCGCCTCGATACGGCACCCGGACCGGTCGACATCTACAGCCTCGCTGTCCTTCAGTCCCGTGGGCTGCCCGTCGCCCGCCTGCCGTTCTCGCTGAAGGTGCTGCTCGAAGCCCTGGTGCGCACCTGCAACAACTTCGACGTCACCACCGACGATGTCGTCAACCTGGCGCGATGGGACGCGGCGCACCCGGCCGAGGTCGAGATCCCCTTCAAGCCGGCCCGGGTGGTGCTCCAGGACTTCACCGGCGTCCCGGCGGTGGTCGACCTGGCGGCGATGCGATCGGCCATGGCGCGGCTCGGCGGCGACCCGGGCCGCATCGAGCCCCTGATTCCGGCCGAGCTGGTCGTCGACCACTCGGTGCAGGTGGACCTCTCCGGCGTGCCGGAGGCGCTGGCCGAGAACATGCGGCTGGAGTTCCAGCGCAACCGCGAGCGCTACGAGCTGCTCAAGTGGGGCCAGCAGGCGTTCGAGACCTTCAAGGTCGTGCCGCCGGGCGTCGGCATCGTGCACCAA
>DAONEV010000305.1:0-5270 GCA_035403265.1 Thermoanaerobaculaceae bacterium
CCACCGCCGCCGGCAAACGCGATCGGCTGGACTTCGTGCGCCTGATCGCCGACCACCTGGCCGGGATGTCGGACCGCTACGCCCTCGACGACTACGAGGCGTTGTACCATCCCGGCGGGAGGATCTGATGCACATTCTGATGGCTTCGGATCACGCCGGGTGGGAGCTCAAGGAGCTCCTGGCGGCCCACACCCGCGATCTCGGGCACGACGTCGTGGACCTCGGCACCCACGGCCCCGAGCCCGTGGACTACCCGGGCTTCGCGCACGACCTTGCGGCCCGGCTGCTGGCCGGCGAGGGCGACTTCGGGGTGCTGGCGTGCGGCACCGGTATCGGCGTCTCGATTTCCGCCAATCGCCACCCGGGGGTGCGCGCTGCGCTCTGTCACGATGCCTTCACCGCCCAGGCCGCGCGCCGTCACAACAACGCGAACGTCCTCTGCCTGGGCGGACGCACCACCGGTCCCGGCGTCGCTCAGCAGATCCTGGAGCTATTCCTGAGCACCCCGTTCGAGGGTGGCCGCCACGCGCGCCGTGTCGCGGCCATCGAGCCAAAAGGAGAGACCTCATGAACCAGGTTGAACGCAAGATCTACTTTGCCCGGCAGGAAGAGATCGTCGCCGCCACCGATCCGGAGGTGGCCGCGGCGCTGCGCGCCGAGCGAGGGCGCGAGAACGAGGGGCTGGAGCTCATCGCCTCGGAGAACTTCGTGTCCCCGGCCGTCCTCGCCGCCATGGGCTCGGTGATGACCAACAAGTACGCCGAGGGCTACCCGGCCAAGCGGTACTACGGCGGCTGCGAGTTCGTGGACGTCGCCGAGGAGCTGGCGCGCAACCGCGCCAAGCAGCTCTTCGGCTGCGACCACGTCAACGTCCAGCCCCACTCCGGCGCTCAGGCCAACATGTCGGTCTACCTGGCGATGCTGCAGCCGGGCGACGTCATGCTGGGTATGGACCTCTCCCACGGCGGCCACCTCACCCACGGCCACCCGCTCAACTACTCCGGCAAGACGTTCCAGGTCGTCCCCTACGGCGTCAGCCGGGAGACCGAGACGATCGACTACGACGCCCTGCGCGAGCTGGCCCGCGCCCACAAGCCCAAGCTCATCGTCTGCGGCGCCTCGGCCTACCCGCGCATCATCGACTTCGCGACCATCGCCGAGATCTCCCGCGAGGTCGGCTCGATGGTCATGGCCGACATCGCCCACATCGCCGGCCCGGTGGCGGTCGGGATGCACCCCTCGCCGGTGCCCCACTGCGAGTTCGTCACCACCACCACCCACAAGACCCTGCGCGGCCCCCGCGGCGGCATGATCATGTGCAAGGCCCAGTTCGCGGAGGCGATCGACAAGGCGGTCTTCCCGGGCGTGCAGGGCGGTCCGCTCATGCACGTCATCGCCGCCAAGGCCGTGGCGTTCGCCGAAGCGTTGTCCCCGGACTACAAGGACTACATCGCACGTGTCCTCGCCAACGCCCGCGCGCTCTGCGCCGAGCTGCAGGCGCGCGGCTGGAACATGGTCTCCGGCGGCACCGACAACCACCTCATGCTCCTGAACCTGGGCGCCGACGGCATCTCCGGCAAGAAGGGCGAGGACCGCCTCGGCAAGGCCGGCATCACGGTCAACAAGAACACCGTGCCGTTCGACACCCGCAAGCCGTACATCGGCTCCGGCATCCGCATCGGCACCCCGGCCGTGACGACGCGCGGCATGGGCATCCCCGAGATGAAGCTGATCGCCGCCTTCATCGACCGCGTGCTACGCAGCGAGGACGAGGCCGTGTGGGCGCAGGTCCGCCGCGAAGTCGAGGAGCTGACGAGGGCGTTCCCGCTGTACGGGGATATCTGAGCCACCGCCCGCCCGGTCGGATGTCGAGAGTCGAGAGTTGGAGGCCCCCACCCAGGCGGTGGGGGCTTTCGATTCCCTGGTGACCGCCTTGGTTCCTTCCAAGCTGCGCCCGCCCACCAAACGCTCGCCTGATGCCGAGCCTGGCGCGGCACAACGGAAGAGGGCTCCGTGGAGCTCGACCACCTCTGTCAGGCGAGGGATTCGACGCGAGGGGCGACGCTGTGTTCAGGTCACATGCAAGACGCGGGGTCGAGTCAGCCGCCCGTTCGCGGGCCCTGGAGCCCGGACTGCTGGCCGGGCACGAGCGGGGCCCCCGCGCGGGCGCGCAGCCAGTGGTCAGCGAGGACGATGGCGACCATCGCCTCGGCGACGGGGACGAAGCGCGGCAGCAGGCAGGGGTCGTGGCGGCCCTTTACGCACAGGGTGGTTGGCATGCCGTCCCGGGTCACGGTGGCCTGCTCGCGGGCGATGCTGGAGGCCGGCTTGACGGCGGCGCGGAGGACGATCGGCATCCCGGTGGAAATCCCACCCAGGATGCCGCCGTGGCGGTTGGTCGCGGTGCGGGGCGGGCTCGCCGAGATCCAGGCGTCGTTGCACTCGCTGCCGCGCAGCGTCGCGCAGCCGAAGCCGACGCCGAGTTCCACGCCCGTCACCGCCGGGATCGACAGCAGCGCCTTGCCGAGGTCGGCCTTGAGCTTGTCGAAGACCGGCTCGCCGAGGCCCGGGGGCACGCCGGTGGCGACGATCTCGGCAACGCCGCCGATCGAGTCCTGGTCCCGGCGCACCCGGTCGATGCGCGCCACCATGGCCGCGGCGGCCGCCGGGTCCGGGCAGCGCACCGGGTTCGTGCTGCCGTCCGGCAGCATCTCGACTTGCTCCGGCGTCACGGCAGCCGGGTCCCCAATCTCGGCCACGACGTCCCCGACCTGCAGGACGTAGCCCACCACCCGGCACCCGAAGGTGGCCAGAAGCTGCTTCGCCACCGCGCCGGCCGCGACCCTGGACACGGTCTCCCGGGCCGAAGCACGGCCGCCGCCTCGGTGGTCGCGGATCCCATACTTGAGCTCGTAAGTGGCGTCGGCGTGACCCGGGCGCCAGGCCTCCGCCAGCTCGTCGTAGTCGGCGCTGCGGGCGTCGTGGTTGCGCACCAGGATGGCGATCGGGGCGCCGGTGGTGCGTGCCTCGAAAAGCCCCGCGAGAACCTCGGGCTCGTCGCCCTCCTGCCGCTGGCTGACGAGACGGCTCTGGCCCGGACGGCGCCGGCGCAGCTCGGCTCGCAGGTGGTCGAGGTCCAGCACCAGCCCGGCCGGCACACCGTCGATGATCACCACATTGCCCGGGCCGTGGCTCTCGCCGGCAGTGGTGACTCGGAACACGGTGCCGAAGGTGTTGCCTGCCATGCCGACCATTATGCCCGGGTCGGTACTGCCGTGGCGATCATCCCCGCGCCAGGCGCTCCAGCTCCTCGCTCAGCAGGCCCCCGAGCATCTCGACCTTGTAGGCGTTCTTGGCGAGCGGCTCGGCGCCCACTCGGCCCGCCACCACGGCCGCGGCGATGGTAGAGGCGTCGAGAGACCTGCCGGTGAGAGCCGCTTCGATCCCCGAATGCCGCCACGGCACCATTGCCACGCCGGAAAGGAATACCCTCGCCTGCATGACGACATCGGCTTCGAGGCGCAGCGCCAGGGCCACCCCGACGAGGGCGAAGTCCCAGACGGCGCGCGCCCGCACCTTACGGTACGAGGAGCGCAGGCCAGCCGCGGCCGGCGGCAGGATGACCTCCGTGACGATCTCCCCGGGTGCCAGGACGGTCTCCTTTTGCGGATCCTTCGAGGCTGGCACGAAGAGCTGCTCGACCGGAATCGCCCGGGTGCCGCCCGCGCCGGCGATGCGCACGGTGGCGCCGAGCGCCGCCAGCGCCGGGGCGGTGTCCGACGGGTGCACGGCGAAGCACCGGTCGCCGCCGAAGATGGCGTGGCCCTGGTTCTCCCCCTCGGCGGCGTAGCACATCTCGCCACCCTTGCGCAGACAGTGAAAATCGCCGCGGTAGTACCAGCAGCGCGGCTTCTGGCAGAGGTTGCCGCCGATCGTGCCCTGGTTACGGAGCTGGGGGCTCGCCACCTGGGACGCGGCCTCCGCCAGGCCGGCGTAGCGCGCCCGGACCGTGGGGTCGGCGGCCACCTCGGCGATGGTTGTCAGCGCCCCGATATGGAGACCGCCGTCCTTGGCCGGCTTGAGACCGCGCAGCGCTGACAACCCGGTGATGCTCACCACGGTCTCGGCGCCGAGCACCTCGTCCCGCAGGCATCCCAGCAGGTCGGTACCTCCGGCGTGGATGCGGGCACCGTACCGGCCGGCCTGCCGGATCGCGTCGCCGAGGGTCGTGGGGCGGGCGTAGCTGAAGGCGGAAGGCATGGCTCAACCCTCCTTCCGGGCCGTGGCCAGGAGCGGCAGGAGGCGGGCCGGACTGATCGGGCTGTCGGTCACTCGCACCCCGGTGGCGGCAAACACGGCGTTGGCGACGGCCGCCGCCGTGGGGATCGTGACCGGCTCTCCGAGGCCCTTGGCGCCGGCCGAGTTGGCGCGCACATCCGGCACCTCCACCGGCAGCGAGGCGATGTCGGTGGGTACGTCCAGCATGGTCGGGAGCTTGTAGTCGTGCAGGTTGCCCGAGACGAGCTTGCCGGTCTGGGCGCCGTCCAGCACCCGCGCCTCGGTGAGGGCGAGGCCGATGCCCATCGTGATGCCGCCGATGACCTGACTGTCGTAGGTGAGCCGGTTCATGACCCGCCCCGAGTCCTGGGCGGCCAGGAAGCGCAGCACGCGCACCTCCCCGGTCCGGGTGTTGACCTCCACCTCGCAGAACTGGGCCGCGAACGGGCAGATCGCGAGGTCTTCCGGGTTGGGGGCGCGCGTGCCGACACCGACGATCACGCCGCGCCGCCGCAGCCCCCCCAGCTCGAAGAACGGCTTCTTCAACGCGGGGTCCTTGAGACTGACCACGGCGCCGTCCTGCAGTCGCAGATCGGCGACGGGGACCTTCAGCTCCTCCGCCGCGAGCTCCAGGACCTGGCGCTTCACCTCGAGCGCGGCGGCGCGAGTGGCGGGCGCCTCGGTGGGCACGGTCTTCGAGCCGCCCGAGGCCGTGGCGTACTGGGTTGTGCCGGTGTCGGCGTGCTCCACCTGGATGCGGTCGAGGGGCACCGCCAGCTCCTCGGCCACCACCATGGCCATGACGGTCTTGGTGCCGGTGCCAATGTCGGAGGCGCCCATGTTGAGGTTCGCCGAGCCATCGGCGAAGAGCTTGAGAATGACCGTGGACGGCGGCCCTCCGGCGCCGGCGACCCAGGTGCCGGCCGCCATGCCGACCCCCCGCTTCAGCGGCCCCTTGTCGGGCGTTTGGCGTCGCGCCGCGTCCCAACCGA
>DAONEV010000306.1:0-5239 GCA_035403265.1 Thermoanaerobaculaceae bacterium
CGCTCGATCAACGCCGATGGCTCGGCGCCACCCCCGCGGGCCAGCAGCTTGTCGACCGCCCCGGTGCCTGCTCCCAGCCACAGCTCGGGCTCGGGATTGAGGACGAACGAGCCGTGCAAGGTGCAGAAGCGCTCGAAGGCCATGTCGGAGAGCAGCACACCGCGCCGGCGGACCCGCTCCCGCAGGCTTCCCAGACGCTTGCGCTGCAGCCAGAGGAGAGGGATGAGCGCCCCCAGACTCCACGCCAGCCCGGGGTGCGTGATCGCCCCGAGACCCGCCGCAGCCACATGCCGAGACCATCTCGGCAGGCGCTCTCGGGCCGCCCAGTCGGCCGCCACTACCGGGTAACGGGTGTAGCCGGCCAGCAGCTCATCGCCGCCGTCACCGGTGAGCGCGACGGTGACGTGGTGACGGGCCAGCTTGCTGACCAGGTAGGTCGGAATCTGGGAGGAGTCGGCGAACGGCTCGTCGTAGAGCTCGGGGAGCAGGGGCACGATATCCAGCGCGTCGCGCTCGGTGACCAGCATCGTGGTGTGGTCGGTCCCCAGGTGCCGCGCCACCGCCTCGGCGTGCCGCGACTCGTCGTAGACCGCCTCCTGGAAGCCGATGGTGAAGGTGCGCACCGGCTGCGGGCTGGCCGCCTGCATGAGCGCCACCACGAGGCTGGAATCGAGCCCCCCGGACAGGAACGCCCCGAGCGGCACATCGGAGATCATGCGCAGCCGCACCGCTTCGGCCAGATGCCGTTCGAGCTCGTCCACCGCCTCGTCTTCGCTGCCGCGCCATGGCGATGCGGCCCCCTGCCGGGCCACCTCGACGACGTCCCAGTAGCGCTCGACCTGGGGCTCCTGCGACTCGCCGACGACCAGCGCGCACCCCGGCTCGAGCCCGTGCATTCCCGTGTACATGCACAGTGGCGATGGCACGTAGCCGTAGCGCACGAAAAGCGGCACGACGCTGGGGTCGAGGCGCCGCGCGAACCCGGGGAACGCGCCGAAGGCCTTGATTTCCGAGGCGAAGACGAAGGCGCCCTCCACCTCACCCCAGTAAAGCGGCTTGATGCCGAGGCGGTCGCGGATCAGCCAGAGCTGACGTTCGCGTCGGTCCCACAGGGCAATGGCGAACATCCCCACGAAGCGCCGCACCGCTGCCGGCACGCCCCACTGCACGAACGCTGCGAGCAGCACCTCGGAGTCGGACTGCCCCCGGAAGGCGTGCCCCAGCTCTTCCAGCTCCCGCCGCATCTGCGGGAAGGAGTAGACCTCGCCGTTGAAGACCATGACAAAGCGGCCGTCAGCGGAGTGCATGGGCTGGTGGCCAAGCGGACTGAGGTCGATGATCGACAGGCGCCGGTGCCCGAGGCCGACGCCAACGGCGGCGTCCACCCAGACGCCGGCGTCGTCGGGACCGCGGTGGCGGAGCGCCAGGGCCATCCCCTCGACGGTGTCGCCGAGCCACTGGACGCTTTCATCCGCCTTGCCCCGCCGCCACATCCCCGTGATGCCGCACATCGCCGCTCCTAGGACCTCAGGCCATGCTACCGCGGTGCCGTGGCTCCGGCTGGTTGCCGCTGGACGCGACCTCGACGCACAGCGCCTCCCAACTCCCCAGGATCCCGGCCGCGGCGAACCGCGTCACCACCTCGGTCGCCCGGGCGCCCAGGCGCTCACGGAGGCTGTCGTCACCCATGAGCCGGTCCAGAGCGGCCCGCAAGGCCCCGGCATCCCCATCTGGAACCAGGAGGCCGTCCACGCCGTCGCGGACGATCTCTCGCGGCCCGGTGGGACAGTCGAAGCTCACCGCCGGAATACCGCACGCCATCGCCTCGCACAGCGCGTTGGGAAAACCCTCGTACCGGGAGGTGAGGGCAAACAGATGGCACTGGCGCAGCACCGGGTCGGTCACCCGAACCGCGCCCGGCAGCCACACCCGACTCTCGAGGCCGTGTCTCCGGACCGCGGCCTCCAGGCGGCCACGCTCGGGTCCCTCGCCAAGCAACAGCAACGACCACATCGGGTGTTGCGCGGCGAGCGGGGCGAAGACATCGATGAGCACCTCGAAGCGCTTCACGGGGTCGAGCCGCCCGACACCCACCAGCCACCGGCGGGACGGCAGCGCGAGCTCCGGCTCGCCTTCGGTCTCGGTGGCCCGCACCGGGTTGGCCATGACCCTCACCCGCCCGGCCGGAACAAACGAGGCTGCCCAGGCTGCGGTCTCCTTGCTCTGCACCACCACGTTCGCCGCCCGCGGGTACGCGAGTCGGCGGAGCAGCCGGTACGGCCAGGACACGCGGTGGCGCAAGGGGTTTGTCCGCTCGGACACCACCACCGGGACCCCGGTTCCCCGGGTGGCCAGCAGCGCCAGCACGTTGGCCACATCGATGAAGCTCACCACCACGTCCGGACGCCGCCGCCCGAGCTCCTGACGCAGCCAGCGAACCCGCCGCAGGGGTCTGGTCAGCCGGCTCCCCTCCGCCCCGGGTGCCGCCGCGAAGGTACGCACCTCGACTGTCGGATCCAGCTCGAAGAATGTGCCGGGCTCGTTGAGCACAAAAACCGTCACCGGATGCCCCCGCCCGGCCAGGTGGTTGGCGAGCATCGCCAGCATCCGCTCGGCACCCCCGCACCCCAGGGCCGTGATCACCAGGCCTACCTCGAGCTGGCTCGGAGCTGGGCTCATCCCGGCCGACCTTCCTTGGATGTCTCGATGAGGGCGCCCATCGCCGCGACCGTCCGCTCCAGCGAGAGCTCGGTCAGCATGCGGTGCCGGGCGCGCACGCCGAGATGGTGGCGCAGCGGCTCGTCGGTGAGCAAGCGCCCGAGCGACCGGGCAAATGCCTCCTCGTCACCCACCGGCACCACGATCCCGGTTTCCCCGTCCACCACCACCTCCCCGGCGCCTCCCGCCGCGGTGGTGACCGCCGCAAGCCCGAAGAGCTGCGCTTCCATGAGGGCGTTGGGCATTCCCTCGAGATCGGAGGAGAGGACGAAGATGTCGGCGCTGCGGTACCAGCTCTGGGGCTCCGAGGTCTTGCCGGCAAAGATGACCGCCGCTCCCAGACCCAGCGCGGCCGCCTCCCAGCGCAGCGAGGCCTCCCCTTCGCCGTGGCCGACAATCACCAGCCGGTGCTCGAGCCCTTCGGCCAGCAGGCGAGCCGAGCATCGCAGGAGAAGACCCTGGTTCTTCTCGGGCGCCAGTCGTCCCATGGTCAGAACCACGGGCAGCGTCGGTGCGATCCCGAGCTCGGGGCGGAGGTCCCGCCAGGGCGCGGCGAGAAGGCGCTCGCCGTCGATACCGTTGGGCACGACTCGCAGCTTCCCCGGGCTCACCTGCGCCCACGTCGCGTAGTCGGCCACCAGCGCACGCGCGTTGACCACGACGAGATCCGAGAGTGCCGCGGCGCGGCGGTCGGCTCGGCGATACCACCAGTGGCCGTAGTCCGACCAACTCTTCCAGGCACTCAGATTGCGCACCGACGTCACGATCCATGGCACCCCGGCCAGGCGCGCCGCCGGCGCCGCCACGACGTTGGCGAGGAACAGCCAGCTCCAGATGCAGCGCGGTTGCAGCCCGCGCAGCGCCGCGGTAAGTGCAAGCACGAGGGCCGACTCGGGGAAGGCGTACGCCAGCAGGTGCCGCAGGCGGGTCGAGCGGAGGCGGTCGTAGACCGTCTCCACGACCAGGCAAGGCTCATCCTCGGGGTCACCGTGGGCGGTGAGGACCAGCAATCGGACCTCGCGGCCCCGGGCGGCCTCGTGCCTCGCACACGCCAGCACCTGGCGCTGTGCACCACCGGTCCCCAGGCTCGAGATGACGTGACAGATCGGCCCGTCCCCGGTGACGCCGCGCCGGCGGCGACCGGCCACCGCCTGCAGCGCCAGGAGCGCCAGGCCATCAAGCGCCCGCGCCGCCCCGACCAGAGCCCGCAGCGGCCAATCCAGCACCGGCACCAGCCCCGCCAGGAACAGCCACGCGACTCCTCGGGAGGCCAGGCGCAGACCAAGCCACGTCTCCACCCGCACGGAGGTCGGCCGGATCGCCAGCACGAAGCCGGGGAGTCGGGCAAACCCCGGTCTCGGCACCCCGATGGGCACGATGATCAGGTCGAAGGCACGTCCCGCGACGAGTGCCCTCGCCCATGGCATGTCGAGCGCGAGCGAGTTCTCGCCCAGGGTCAGGACCTCGGCCCCGGAGTCGGCGTACCGCCAGCGGTCGGCCTCAGCGACTCCCACGACCACCTGGCCATCCGGCCTGGCGGCGCTCCACGCCGCCGCCACCCGCCGCACCCGCTCGGGGCCGGCGGTGGCCAGGATGAGGAGCTTCGGAGCGTGGCCAGCCACCGTGTGATCGTACACTGCCGACGGACCGTGGCGGCCACCGGGCCAAGACCCCGCCTGTGCTAGCCTGAGACGGCCAGCGGGTCCCAAGCATGGAAACGTCGAGCCATCAGCCAGATCCACGCCCCGACCAACAGACGGACCACGGCACGGGATGGCTCGACTCTGGCTCACCCGCGCCGGGTGGGCCCTTACGGCGGCGGTGCTGGTCTTCGGCCTCGTTTCCAGGCTCACCCTGTCGCTGACCCTCGAGGTCCCGGCCTGGTACCCCGACTCGCGGTCCTACCTGGACCCCGCCGTCCTCCACCCCCTCCTGCCGTTCTCGGAGATCCGCACTGCCGGCGTGCCAGCACTGATCTCGCTGGGCATGGGCGCTGTCGGCCAGCCGCTGGGCGTGCTGGTCTTGCATAACCTCCTCTGGCTGATCTCGGCGCTGGCCCTGATCGCCGCCCTCGGAGGACGGCTCCGTCTTCCGTGGGTGCCGCTGGTCGTCGCCGGGTATCTGACGTTCGTTCAGAAAAACCTCGCCTTTGAGCTTCCGATGCTCTCGGAGCACACGGCCCGCTGCCTCTTCGACCTCCAGCTCGCCTGGCTGATCTGGCGCTGGCGGGACTGACGTTCGCCAACGTGCTCGTCAAGCCGACCGCCATCGCGCTCGCGCCCGTGACCCTGGTCGCGCTCGCCGCCCAGCGTGCGGTGGGTGGCGGCCGACCCTGGAGGCGAGTCGCGACCCTGGCCGGCATGCACCTGGGAGTGCTCGCGGTGCTGCTTGGCGCCTACGCGACGGCCTATCGGCAGCGTTTCGGCTACTGGGGGATTTCGGCTTTTGGCGGCTCCAACCTGTACGCCCACGTCGGGCACCTCACCAACCTCGACTCGAAGCGCTACCCCGAGATCGTGCG
>DAONEV010000307.1:0-5237 GCA_035403265.1 Thermoanaerobaculaceae bacterium
ACGACGTGGGCCGACCGCATCGGTTTCGGGCGCGAGGCAGTGCGTGACATCGTCGGCAAGGTCTGGCCGTATGTGCTCGCCGGCATCGCCGTCGGGGCGGCCATCCACGGCTGGGTGCCGACCGGGTTCATGGCCTCCTTCATGGGCAAGGGCGCCTGGTGGGCCGTCCCGCTCGCGGTGCTGCTCGGCGTGCCGATGTATTCGAACGCCGCGGGGATCATCCCCATCGTCCAGGCGCTGCTCGAGAAGGGCGCCGCGCTCGGCACGGTCCTCGCCTTCATGATGGCCGTGATCGGCCTGTCGCTTCCAGAAACGATCATCCTCCGCAAGGTCCTCAAGCCACGCCTGATCGCGGTCTTCGTCGGCGTCGTCGCCACGGGCATCCTGCTCGTCGGCACCCTCTTCAACCTGGTGCTGTGAACCTCATGGGGAGTCATTCCGTGCGCGTGAGAAATCCGATCGTCATCGCCCTCGCTGTCACGGCAACGCTCGCAGCGGTTGCCGTATCCGTTATCGCCGCACCACCGGGAACGACGCCAGCGCCGCAGGCCGCGATTCCCGCGCTGTCTCCCCAGGAGCTCGACGTCGCACTGGCATCAGGGACGTGGCTCGTCGTCGAGTTCGGCGGCGAGCACTGCATCCCCTGCCGGGCGATGCAGCCGATCCTCCAGGACCTTCAGACGGCGCTCGGGAGCAAGGCGAAGGTCCGCAACTTCTGGATTCAGGACAATCCGGAGGTCGCGCGCCGCTTCAAGATCATGGTCATGCCGACGCAGGTGGTGTTCAACCAGAAGGGCGAAGAGGTGCTGCGCCACCAGGGCATCTTCGAGGCCACGGACTTCCACGCCGCCCTCGCGAAGGCGGGCCTCTTCTGATGCAGGAGCTGCTCCAGTCCCTCGCCGACCGGGCCGCTGCAGCGCCGCCGCTCCTGACCGTGGCGCTCGTGTTCCTCGGCGGTGTCGTCTCCTCGGCGAGCCCGTGCGTGCTCGCGGCGGTGCCGCTCATCGTCGCAGCCGTCGGCGGGGCGAGCACCTCGCGCCCGCGGGCGTTCGCGCTTTCGGGCATGTTCGCGCTCGGCCTGGCGGTGTGCTTCACGGCGCTCGGTGCGATCGCAGCTCTGACTGGACGCCTACTCGGCGACATCGGCGTGGGCTGGCAGATCCTCCTCGGCGTCGTGCTCGTCATCGTGGGCCTGCACCTGACGGGGCTCGTGCACCTGCCGCTCCCACAGCTCGACGGGAGCCGCTTCCGCAACGCCGGCCTTGCCGGGGCCTTCGCCCTCGGCGCGCTCACCGGCACGTTGTCCTCACCCTGCGCCACGCCGATCCTCGTCGTCGTGCTCTCACTCGTCGCCTTCGAGCAGAAGGTGCTCTGGGGGACGACGCTGCTCGCGGCCTACTCGCTCGGCCACGTCGTGCTGCTGTTCGCTTCCGGGGCGGCGAGCGGCTTCGCAGCGGCCTACCTTGGCAGTCGGGCGGCTCGCTGGGCCACGTGGACGCACCGCGCCTTCGGCGTCGTGCTTCTGGGCGTCGGCACGTGGGTCCTCGTCGCACCGATCACGTCGGTGCTCAAACCATGAGCGTCACTACCTGCCCGAAGGAGCCATGACTATGTCCACCGCCATCATCAAGATCGAAGTCTTCGGGCCGGGCTGCGCCCGGTGTCAGGAGACCTATCGGGTGGTCCGCCACGTCGTCGAGCTGGCCGGCCTGAGCTGCGAGGTCGTCAAGGTGGACGACCTCAAGCGCATGATGGCCCTAGGCATCATGGCCACGCCGGCGATCGCGGTCGACGGAGCTGTTGTCCTCTCAGGGCGCGTGCCGAAGGCGGAGGATGTCCGCCAGCTCCTCGGCATCGGTTGACCCGAGAGGAGGCACCGAGATGGCTCTGACCGCGTCACTGACCTCCGCGTGGCTGCGCGCCTTCATCGCCGACCGGGGGCGAGAGATCTTCGTCGTCGAGGGGATCTCCGTCGTCGGGTGATGAAACGCGATGCGAGGCCCGGTGGGTCTCTTCGCGCCCCCAGCAACAGAAGTCGCCCTCGTCCGGCTCACGGTCCCGCACGAGGACGCTGAGCTGGTCGTGCACCTCGACCCGCGCTTCTTCGCGCCGCCCTACCTGAAGAAGAACCGCTTGCTCTTCGCGATCGAGGGGTACGGTCGTTTCTGGCTCACGGTTGAGGGCAATGCCGAGGGGAGCGGCGGGCTGACCTGAAGGGTGCGCAAACCTGGTTGACACGAACCCTGCGCCTGACCATCATGATAGTGGGTGTACCTGCGCCGTCCTCGGGGCAGCGCACCACCACGGAGTCACCGAATGCCCTGCCACTTCCACGTACCGGAGACCGTTGCGGACGCGCTGCGCATCTCGCGAGAGCTCCAGGGTGCCGCATGCTTCATTGCGGGTGGCACCGAGGTCAACAACCTCAAGGCCAGCCAGGCGCAAGAGCATCTGGTCTGGCTCGGCCGGCTGGGGTTGGACCGCATCACGCGGCAGGAAGCGGGCGTCTCCATCGGCGCGATGGCGACCCTGCAGGAGATCCTGGAATCCCAGGTCGTCCATCCGGCCATCCATCAGGCCGCCTCCAACCACACGAACCGGAACATCCGCAACGTCGCCACGCTCGGCGGTCACATTGGCGTCTGCCGGTCATGCGCCGACTTGATTCCGGTGTTGCTGGCATTGCGGGCACGCCTTCGCGTGGCCACCGACTCCGGGGAGCTCGCACGCGACCTCGAGCACTGGGTTCTGGGAGAGCGGGACGGCCTCGTGCTTGCGGTCGAAGTGCCCGACCCACCAGGCGACCTCCGCGTCGCCATCGAGCACCACAGCCGCACGGCCAACGACCTCTCCCTCCTCACGGTCGCCACGTCATTCCGTTGCCAGGCGGACTCGGTGCAAGGCGCCATCGTCGCGGTCGGCGGCGTGGCGGCCTCGGTGGTACGGCTGCGAGCCCTCGAGACGGCACTCAACGGCAGGTCGCTTCCCGAGCGCAACGAGATCGAGGCACTGGCCGCGGCAGAAATGGACCCCATCGCCGACATCCGGGGCTCGGCCGCGTTCAAGAGGCATGTTGCTGCCACGCTGGTCGAGAAGGCCTTGCGCCGGGCCTGGATGACAGAGGAGAACCGATAGATGCGCTTCACCGTCACCCTGAACGGTTCCCCGAGGAGCATCGAGGCCACAGCCGGCGAGCGCGTGAAGGATGTCCTGCGGCGCGAAGGCGTCCTCTCGGTGCGCGCTGGCTGCGATGGTGAGGGTACCTGCGGGAGCTGCGCCATCCTGCTCGACGGGCGCCTCGTCAACACCTGCCTGCTGCTCATGGGCCAGGTCGCCGGTCGCGACATTCACACCGTCGAGGGTCTGGCGCGACCGCGCGAGCTCTCGGCGTTGCAGACCGCCTTCATCGACGCGGGTGTCGTGCAGTGCGGCTTCTGCACGCCCGCGATGCTGATGGCCATCCAGGAGCTGCTCGAGAAGGTCGAGGTTCCGACGCGCGAGCAGGTGCGCGACGCGCTCTCGGGTACCTTCTGCCGCTGCACCGGCTACGAGCAGGTGTTCAACGCGGTGGAGCTGGCGCGAAGGCGGCGCGAGGACCCGGCGTACCAGGGGTTCATTGCACCGGAGTTCCGGGAGGAGCTGCGCCACGTCGGCAAGAACCGCCGCAAGGTCGACGGCTATCAACTGGCCCGAGGGGAAGCGGCCTTCGTCGAGGATCGGGTCCGAACCGGCCATTGCCACCTCAAGATGCTCGGTAGCCCGCACGCCCATGCCTACATCACGCGCATCGATACGTCGCGGGCCGAGGCACTGCCGGGTGTGGTGCTGGTGGTGACGCACCGGAACTCCCCGGATGTCTGGTACAACTCGGCGGGACAGGGGTTCCCCGAGCCCTCGCCATACGATCGCAAGATGTTCGGCGAGAAGGTCCTGCACGTGGGCGACCGGGTCGCGGCGGTGGTGGCCGAGACCGAGGAGATCGCCTGCCAGGCACTCGGCCTCATCGAGGTGGAGTACGAGGTCCTGCCTCCGGTCCTCACGATCGACCAGGCCAAGGCGCCCGGGGCCCCCATCCTGCACCACGGCGAGGTGGAGTACGTGGTCGGAGCACCGGCCGGCCTCGACGCTTACAACCAGAACGCCGAGCCACGCGACGGGCGCATCATCTACCAGTTCCCCATCCACGCGGACCCTCACAAGAACCTGGCGGCCTCGGTCTCCGGCGGGATCGGGGACATCGAAAAGGGCTTCGCAGAAGCCGACGTCGTCCTGGAGCGCGTGTACGAGAGCGCACAGGTGCAGTGCACGCCGGTCGAGCCCCACGTGGTTTACACGCGAATGGAGGCCGATCGGCTCGTGATTCACGCCTCCACCCAGGTGCCCTGGCACCTCCGGCGGATCATCGGCCGCATCCTCGGCGTTCCCGAGAATCGCATCCGGGTGGTCAAGGAACGCGTCGGCGGTGGCTTCGGCTCCAAGCAGGACATGGTGCTGGAGGAAGTCGCGGCGTACTGCACCTGGGTGACGGGCCGCGACATCCTGTATCGCTACACCCGCGAGGAGGAGTTCATCGCCTCCCGGACCCGCCACGTCATGCGCGTCCGCATCAAGCTCGGGGCTCGGCGCGACGGACGGCTCACCGCGATGCGAATGGATCTGGAGGCCAACACCGGCCCCTACGGCGGCCACTGCCTCACCGTGCCCATGAACGCCTGCTCGAAGTCGCTGCCCTTGTTCCTCTGCGACAACGTGCTGTTCCGAGTGCACACCTACTACTCCAACATCCCGCCCACCGGTGCCTACCAGGGGTACGGGGCCCCCCAGGGGAGCTTCGCATTGCAGCTCGCGACAGCCGAGATGGCCGCGGAGCTCGGCATCGACCACCTCGCGTTCCTCGAGAAGAACCGTGTGCAGGAAGGCTCGATGCTCGAGATCCTGCGCTGTCTGGGCGAGGGACGTGAGGGGCTCCCGCAGAAGGTCTTCTCGTGCGGCCTGGGACCGGCGCTGGAGCAGGGTGCCCGCATGCTGGGTTGGGGCCAGCGCGAGGCGAGCGACGATCCCGATGTGAAGATTGGCAAGGGCGTGGCCATCATCCAGCAGGGCTCTGGCCTGCCTTGTCTGGACTCGGCCAACGCGGCCGTCACCATGTTCGGCGACGGCACCTTCATGCTGCTCTCGGGCGGCACGGACCTGGGCACGGGGCTCGACACGGTGGTCGTCAAGATCGCCGCCGAGAC
>DAONEV010000308.1:0-5213 GCA_035403265.1 Thermoanaerobaculaceae bacterium
CCATGGTCAGTCCGGATACCGGGTCGCGCAGCGCCTCCCGCAGCGCGAAGCGCGGCTTCAGCATCGCCGGGCGGAAGCGCAGCGCCGCCGCCGTGCGACGCCACGGCCCCCGCGCCCGGGCCAGGCCCTCGAGCCACTCCGCGTAGGCCGCCGGGAAGAGCAGCGGGGCCTGGCTCATGGATTCGGTGCCGCCGGCGACGATCCGCCGCGCGCGAGCGGCGCGGATCCGTTCGGCCGCCACGATGACCGCCTCGAGGCCCGAGCCGCAGTTGCGGTTCACGGTCACCGCCGGCACGCGCTCGGGAAGCCCGGCCCGCAGGGCGCAGACGCGCGCCACGTTGGCGGCGTCGGCCGGCTGCGCGCAGTTGCCGAGGATCACCTCGTCCATGCTCGCCGGGTCGAGGTCGTGCCGGGCGAGCAGGCCGTCCAGGGCCAGCCGGCCCAGCTCGACCGCATCCAGACCGCGCAGGGCGGTGCCCGCGCGCGCGAACGGCGTGCGCAGCCCGGCCAGGATCCAGACCGCGGGAGCGGTCATGGGCGATGCCGGATCAGCCCTTCTTCAGCCTGGCCAGCAGCTCGCGGGCTTCCGCCTGGTAGCGGGCGTCCAGCGGGCCCGGCTCCGGCGCCAGGGAGACCGCGCGTTCCAGCTCGCGGCGCGCCTCCGCCGTCCGCTTCAGCTGCAGGAAGGTGCGCCCCAGCTCGAGCCGGTGATTCACGTAGTTCGGCTCCAGGCCGACGGCCTTCTGCAGGTCGGCGACGGCGTTGTCCATGCTCGCCCCTGCCGGCACGCCGCCGAGCACCGTCCTGGCCACGGTGCGCTCGACGAAGCTCAGGCTGGCCAACTTCCGATTCCAGATGGCCAACACGTGCCACCCGCGGCCCAGCGCCGGATCAATGGCCAGCGCGCGGTCCACCTCGGACTTCACCTCGCGCGACAGCGAGAGCTGGGTCTTCGGTCCCTCCTTGAGCGCCTGGCGGCCCAGCGCGACGGACAGCTCGAGGTGCCCGGCCGCGCTGTCCGGAGCGACCTTGACCGCCTCCCGGGCGTGCGAGACCGCCGACGCCACCAGTTCACGGGCTTCCTCGCCGCTGCCGACCTCGGCCAGCATGGACTCGACCCGGGCCAGGCGGTGCAGCACGGTGAAGCGCGGTGCCCCCGCGTTCAGGGCCTCGAGGTACGCGGTTCGCGCCCCCTTGAGGTCACCCCGCGCCACGAGGTCCACGGCCTGGGTGAGAAGCGCGTCGGCCCGGCCGTGGGCCGGCTGGGCGAGCACGGGGGACGACAGGAGCAGCAGGAGCGGGAGCAGGACGCTCCACGCCATCGGCTTCGCGATGCGCATCTGGGCCTCCCTGACGCCGCGATGGGCGCCGGCAGACGTCCGGCCGCTTCCGCCCCGCTTCCCGATGTCCCCCGCGATCGGGCGGCACCGTGGCGGCGCCGCCGTGCGGCCGGGACGCCGGGTACGAGGCGCGACTCTCCCCCACCGGCGCCGGGGATGTCAACGGACGAGGCAGCCCGGCCCCCCGGCGCGGACCCGGGTCTCACTTTACGCTTGTGGCGGTTCCGTCCGGGGTGCTAACCGTTCCCAACCTGCGCCGGGCGACCTGGCCCCTCGCACCCCGACCGCGGGGACGAGACCGGACTCCGGACACGGCATCGCCTGGAGGGACACGGCATGGCCCGCTCGCTGATCCGAGTCTTCCTCGACACGGTGGACACCTGGCACAAGCCCGCGCAGTACCTGCGCCGGGGCGAGTCCGGCTGGGAGCCACTCTCCGCCGATCGCGTCCTCGCCGACGTGGAGAGCCTGGCCCTCGGCCTGCGCCAGGTCGGCGTCGAGCCCGGCGAGCGCGTCGCCATCCTCGCCGAGAACCGCTACGAGTGGGTGGTGACCGATCTGGCCGTGGTCGGGCAGGGCGGGGTGACCGTCCCCATCTACGCCACGCTCACCGCCGAGCAGTGCCGCGCGATCCTCGCCGACTCGGGCGCGCGCCTGGTCTGCGTCTCCAACGCCCTTCAACTCGGCAAGATCCGCGCCGTGCGGGCGTCGCTGCCGGAGCTGCGGGGCGCGATCGTGATGGACCCCGTCCCCGACGCCGGCGCCGACGAGATGACCTGGAGCGGGCTGCTCGCCCGGGGGGCGACCGCCCGGCTGGCCGACCCGGGCGCCTTCCTCCGGCTGGCCGAGGCGGTGAAGCCCGACGACCTCGCCACCATCATCTACACCTCGGGCACGACGGGAGAGCCCAAGGGGGCCATGCTCTCCCACGGGAACATCTCCTCCAACTGCGAGTCCGGCCTGAAGGTCCTCGACCTCGGCCCCTCCGACACGAACCTGACCTTCCTGCCGTTCTCCCACGTCTTCGAACGCATGGCCGGCTTCTACACCATGCTCACCGCCGGCGTGACCACGGCCTTCGCCCGCAACATGGACCTGGTGGCCGCCGACGCGGCGGAGGTCCGCCCCACGATCATCACGGCGGTGCCGCGCTTCTTCGAGAAGGTGCGCACCCGCGTGCTGGAGAACGCCCGGACCCTGCCCGTGCTGCGGCGCGGCATCTTCTACTGGGGCCTCGGCGAGGGCCGGCGCCGCGCCCGCGCCCACCTGGCGTGGAAACCCTACTTCTCGCCGCTGGCCCCGCTGGCCGACCATCTCGTGGGCGGGGCGATCCGCCAGCGCATGGGGGGGCGGCTGCGGGTCTGCGTCTCGGGCGGCGCCGCCCTGCACCCGATGGTGCTCGAGTTCTTCTTCGCCGTCGGGATCCCCATCATCGAGGGCTACGGGCTGACCGAGACCTCGCCGGTCATCTGCCTCACCCCGCTCGGGCGCGAGCGGCCCGGCGCGGTGGGCCCGCCCCTGCCCGGCATTGACGTGCGCATCGCCGAGGATGGCGAGATCCTCACCCGCAGCCCGCACGTGATGCAGGGCTACTGGAGGAACCCGGCCGCCACCGCCGCCGTCATCCGCGACGGCTGGTTCCACACCGGCGACCTGGGCTTCCTCGACGCCGACGGCTACCTGCACATCACCGACCGGCTCAAGGACCTGCTGGTGACCGCCGGGGGCAAGAACGTCGCGCCCCAGCCGATCGAGGCCCGACTCAAGGCCAGCAAGTGGATCGCCGAGGCGGTGCTGATCGGCGACCACCGTCCCTACGTCACGGTCCTGCTGGTGCCGGACCTCGAGCGCCTCGAGGGCCTGGCCCGCCGCCACGGATGGCCGTTCGCCGATCGCCGCGAGCTGCTCGATCGGCCCGAGATCCGCGGCATCGTCCAGCGGCGGCTCGATCGCCTGAACGAAACACTCGCCCCCTTCGAGCGGGTGCGGCGCTTCGCGATGCTGGACCACGAGATGACGCAGGAGGGCGGCGAGCTCACGCCCTCGCTCAAGGTGCGACGCAAGGTCGTGCTCGAGCGCTACGCCGGGCTCATTGACACGATGTACGCAAGCCCCGTTGCCCCGAGTGGCACGGGAGGAACGGGCCGAGGCCCCCAACCCGAGGAGAGATGATCCGATGACACGACACCGGACCCTTCCCGCCATCGCGCTGCTGATGGCGCTCCTGCTCCCCACGTCGGCCCGGGCGACCGGGTACGCGATCTACGAGCAGGGTGCCGCGGCCCTGGGCATGGCCGGCGCGGCGACGGCATCGGTGGACGATGCTTCGGCCGTCTTCTTCAACCCGGCCGCCATGACCCGACTCACCGGCACGAACTTCTACGTCGGCGGGACCGCCCTCGCGCCCGTCACCTCCTTCGCCGGTCGCGGGCCGAACCCCGGCTACGGCGTGACCGAGGAGATGAACAAGCAGGTGTTCTTCCCGCCCACGGTCTACGTCACGCAGAAGCTGCCGCTGGGCTTCGCCGCCGGCGCCGGCCTCAACACGCCCTACGGCCTCGGGGTCGAGTGGGACCCGGTCACCTTCTCGGGCCGCTACATCACCACCAAGGTGACCATGGAGACGCTGAACGGCAGCGCCTGCCTGGCCTGGGCGCCCAACGACCAGTTCAGCTTCGCCGCCGGCGCCGACGCGCTCTACGCCAAGGTGCTGCTCAAGAACCGCACCCTGATGGTGGCGCCCGGTGGCGGCGGCGGGCAGGTGGACATCGCCGAGACCAAGCTGAGCTCCGACTACACGCCGGGCTACGGCTGGAACGCGGCCGTCCACTACACCCCGGTGCCGCGCCTGCGCGTCGGTGCCTTCTACCGCAGCAAGGTGGTGGTGCACGTGGACGACGCCCGGGCCGAATTCACCCAGATCCCGACCGGTGACGCCTACGTGGACGCCGTCGTGGCCGCGGGCCTGCCGCCCGACCAGGGCGTGAAGACGGTGCTGCGCTTCCCGGCGATCGCCACCGCGGGCGTGGCCTTCGATCCCGTGCCCGACTGGACGGTCGAGGCCGACTTCGTCTGGTACGAGTGGAGCCTGTTCAAGGACCTGCCCATCTACTTCGACGAGACCACCAGCCGCAACACCACCCGCATCGAGGACTACAAGGACTCCTGGCAGGTCCGGATCGGCGCCGAGAAACGGCGCGGCGACTTCGCCTACCGCTTCGGCTACTACTTCGACCGCTCGCCGGCGCCGGTGCAGGCGGTGAGCCCGCTGCTGCCCGACGCCGACCGCATCGGCATCAGCGGCGGCCTGGGCTGGAAGTTCGGCGCGAAGAAGAACTGGAACCTGGACGGCTACGCGCTGGCGCTGTTCCTCGACCGCCGCTACGGCTACACCTCGAACGGCGAGAGCGACACCTACGCCGACTACCACTACGCCGGCGACTACAAGACCTTCACCGGCATGCTCGGCGTCGGCCTCGGCTACCACTTCTAACCGGACAAGGAGAGCGCAAGCGATGAACCGCCGAATCCGTCTCTACGCGGCCGTCACCCTGGTCGCGCTCCTCGTGGCCGGTTGCGGCCCGTGCGAGCGTCTCGATTCCGTCACCGCCCCCCGGATCCCCGGCGGCAGCGCGGACTACTCGACCTACGTCGCCCTCGGCACCAGCATCGGCGCCGGCTACCAGTCGGGTGGTCTCGTCTACCGTCACCAGCTCCAGTCCTACCCGGCGCTGTTCGCCGGCCGGGTCGGCGCGACCTTCACCTACCCGGCGGTGAGCGACTCCGGCTACCCGCCGCTCCTGCAACTCGTCTCGCTCGGCAGCTCGCCGGTCATCCGGCAGGCCAGCGTGGCCGGCACCTGGACCAACTCGA
>DAONEV010000309.1:0-5180 GCA_035403265.1 Thermoanaerobaculaceae bacterium
CACCTCTCCGTTTCGCCCGAGGTTCTCGACGTAGACGTGCACATCGTCGTGGACGCGGACGCAGGCCCCAGCGTGACGCACAAGTCCGAGGGGTCGGCCGGAGTGCCGGAGCAGCTCCAGTTGGGGGTTGGTTCCCGCTTACGACCTACAGCCAGGGTCCGGGATCACGTCCACCTCCAGGTCCAAGTCCCCTTTGGCAGCCGGGGACTGGAGGGGCCCAGCCTCGAGCCTGCCCTCACATCCCGAACTGGGCCCTGGCCTCCTTGAAGAGCGTCTCCAGCCGCCGCGCGAAGCGGCCCTCCAGGTGGTCGAAGGTGAGCGTGGGAATAGGCTCCTCGGCCGTCTCCAGTCGCAGCGGTGGCAGCGCCCGCTGCGGGAGAGGCATCGCCTCGGCGTCCCACACTGCCTCGTGGGCCTGGCCGTCGAGCCGCAGGTTGCTATAGAGCGGCACGACCCGCTGGATCTCGGCGAAGACCTCCCGCGGGCTGGCATACTTCATCTTGAAGCGCAGCCCCATCCGGGCCGCCAGTTGCGAGATGATCTGCCAGGTCTCGAGGCCGTTGCCGGGCGGGATTGCCTGCCGGACCTGCTGCACCCGGTGCTCGGCGTTGGTCATGGTGCCCGAGGTCTCGGCATGAGCGGAGAGCGGCAGGACAACGTTCGCAGCCCGGGCGGTAGCGGTCATCACGACGTCACCGACAACCAGGAAGTCCACTGCCAGCAGACCGTTGCGGACCTGGGCCGGGAGCCCGGGGTTGCCGAGCGGGTCCTCGCCGAGGACGATGGCGACCCGGATGCGTCGGCTGGCGAGCGCCCGCGCCAGGTCGCCCTCCTGCCCCTTGAGATCCTGCAGGACAACGCACCACTCCTTCTCCAGCGCCTCGACGGCGCCGTCATGCACGGGCTGGTAGCCCGGAAACCACTTCGGGTTGGCGCCCATGT
Source organism: Thermoanaerobaculaceae bacterium (assembly GCA_035403265.1). Taxonomy (GTDB): domain Bacteria; phylum Acidobacteriota; class Thermoanaerobaculia; order Thermoanaerobaculales; family Thermoanaerobaculaceae; genus JAAYVZ01. The sequence goes on from DAONEV010000309.1 coordinate 943, forward strand.
CGAGCAGACCCTGCATGTTGGCCTTCTCCCACAGGGCCAGCCACGGAGCCATCAGCGCCTTGGCAGCGGCCGCAAACAGCCGGTCGTCACCAGGCAGGCGCTTGCCGCGGAAGTCCTTGTTGAACACCACGACCCGCGAGATGGCGCCGGCCAGGATGTCGGCTGCCTCGCGGAGGACCTCGGGCCGGATACCGGTGCTCTCCTCGATGGCCCGTAGGTTGACGTCTTTCAGCCGCGACGCCAGCTCCGGCAAGTCCTCGATGTCCACCTTGCCGCGCGAGGCGAGCTCGGCCACGAGCGCCAGCACAACGATGCTCTGGGTGCCGGGGTGGCACGCCAGGTGCACGTCCGCGAAGCGCGAGGTCCGGTTTGACTCCGGGCCGACGAAGACAAGCTTGCCGCCGTTGCGCAGGGCCCGCTTGGCGAGCAGGTCGACGACGAAATGCTCCTCGTCCAAGTTCGAGTTGACGACCAGGACCGCCTGGGCGTCCGTGAGGTCGGAGTAGCTCGCCGTGGAGACGATCTCGGGACAGAGGTACTCGTCGTTGACGAGGCTCGCGAACGAGGTGATGTTCTGGGTGCCAAGCCCGATGCGCGCCAGCTTCTGGGCGAGGTAGATCTCCTCATTGGTGGAGCGCGGCGACACGAACACAGCCATCTCCTCGGGCTTGAACCGCCGGGAAAGCTCCTTCAGGCGCATCGCGGTGTACCCGATCGCGTCATCCACTGAGGTCTCCTGCAGCTCCCGACCGGGGCGGATCCAGGCCCGCGTCATGCGGTCCTCGGCCTGGGTGAACTCGGACCCGAACAACCCCTTCTTGCAGTGGCACCCGAGGGTGTGGGGGCTGTCCTCGATGCGCCCGACCTTGATCAGCGTGTCCCCGTAGGACTGGTAGGCGAGCTGGCACCCCACCGAGCAGTAGTGGCAGGTGGTGACCGTCGAGTCGGTCGCCCACGGCCCGGGCTTGGCGAGCGGCAGCTTGGCCGAGATGGCACCGGTCGGGCAGGTGCCGATGCACAGCCCGCAGGTCACGCACTCGGTGTCGAGCAGTGAGCCGCCCATCGCCGGTTTCACCACGGTCGAGAAGCCACGCTGCACGAAGCCGTAGGCGTTGGCCCCGACGACCTCCGAGCAGATGCGCACGCAGCGCCCACACAGGATGCACTTGTTGGGATCCAGCTCGATGAGAGGGTGGGTGCGGTCCACCTTGTACTGCTTGGCCTCGCCCAGGAACCCCTTGACCTCGATGCCGTACTCGCTCGCGTAGCGTCGCAGGTCGCAGTCGAAGAGCGCCACGCAGCCGCACTCCAGACACCGCGACGTCTCCGCCTTGACGTCCTCCAACGCGTACCCCAGCTCCACCTCGCCGAACCCCTTGACGCGCTCCTCCAGTGGGATGAGCGGCATCGGACGGTGAGCGGCGGGCTCCTGGGAGCGCAGGTCCTCGGCCGTCACCCTGGCAAAGGTGTCCTTGCGCGAGACGAACTCCCGGGGCTCGGGCGTCGCCTTGCCAGTGCGGATGTAGCCGTCGATGGCGTGAGCGGCCTTGCGGCCGGCGGCGATCGCCTCGATGGCGGTGGCGGCCCCGGTCACCACGTCGCCACCCGAGAAGACGCCTTCCACCGACGTTTCCTGCGTGCCGTCGCCGACCTGCACGGTCTGCCAGCGGGTGAGATTGAGGGTTTCGCCGAACGGCAGCATCCCCGGAACCTTGCCCGAGGTCAGCTCGGCCACCTTGGTGTTCTGGCCGATTGCGGCGATCACGAAGTCGCAGTCGACGACGAACTCGGAGCCGCGCACTGGTTTTGGACTGCGCCGCCCCGAGGCGTCCGGTTCCCCGAGCTCCATGCGCTGGCACTCGAGCCCAACGACCCGATTCCCATCCTTGACGATGCGCGTCGGCGCCACGAGGATGTCCAGGCCCACGCCCTCGTGGAGCGCCTCCTCGATCTCCACCTTGTTGGCCGGCATCTCGTTCTGGGTGCGGCGATAGACGAGACGAACCTCCTTCGCGCCGAGCCGCAGGGCGGTGCGCGCACAGTCGATCGCGGTGTTGCCACCTCCCACCACCAGGACCCGCCCGTGGATGTCGATCTTCTTGCGCAGCCCGAAGTTCTTGAGGAACTCGATACCCGAAAGGACACCCTCGGCGTCCTCGTCCCTGACCCGCATCGTCTGGCTCTCCCAGGCGCCGAGGCCCAGGAACACCGCCTTGAAGCCGGTCTGCTTGAGGCTGGTGACCGTGAAGTCCTTGCCCAGCGCCTGGTTGGTGTGCAGCCGCACGCCCAGGTCGAGGATCTGTGCCACCTCGAGGTCCAGGACCTCCTTGGGCAGCCGGTACTCGGGAATGCCGTAGCGCAGCATGCCGCCAGCCTCCGGCATGGCCTCGAAGATGTCGACGCTGTAGCCACGGATGGCCAGGTAGTAGCCGCATGCAAGGCCGGCCGGACCGGCACCGACCACTGCCACCCTGTGGCCGTTCGGCGGCGCCAGCTTCGGGCGGAACGGCTCGGCGCGCCCGAGGTCCAGATCAGCGATGTAGCGCTTGATGTAGTCGATGCCCACGGCCTGGTCGAGCATGCTCCGACGGCATCCCTTCACCTCGCAGGGCCGGGTGCAGACGCGGCCGCAGATCGCCGGCAGCGGGTTGGCCTCCTTGATGAGCCCCACCGCCTCGGTGAACTTGCCGAGCGCCGCCAGCGCCACGTATCCCTGGATGTCCACCCCGGCCGGGCAGGCGAGCTGGCACGGGCCGATGCAGTCGGCATAGTGGTTGGAAAGCAGCAGCTCGAGCGCCGCCTTGCGAGAGCGCCGGACCTCCGCCGTGTCGGTCTCGACGACCATGCCGGCGGCCACCTTGGTCGAGCAGGCAGGCACCAGGGTGCGGGCTCCCTTGACCTTGACCACGCAGAGGAAGCACGAGGCGAAGGGCTCGAGCTGCTCGTCGTGGCAGAGGGTGGGGATGTCGTCGATACCGGCGCCTCGCGCCACCTGCAGGATCGTCTGGGCGTTGTCGGCAATCACGCGCTTGCCGTTGATTTCGAGCTTGACTAGTGCCATCGAGTACTCCTGTCAGCAGTCCGCAGTTCACAGTTCGCCAGGCCACCGGCCATCGAGCCCACGCACCTCATCAGTCGACGGTGATCGCGGCAAAGCGGCAAGCCTTGTGGCACTCGCCGCAGTGGATGCACTTCGACTGGTCGATGACGTGCAGCTTCTTGACCTCGCCCGAGATGCACTTGGTCGGGCAGACCCGCGCGCACACGGTGCAGCCGGTGCACTTGGCCGTGATGGCGTAGGAGAGCAATGCCTGGCACCTGTGGGCCGGGCACTTCTTGTTGCTGATGTGCGCCTCGTACTCGGAACGGAAGTACTTGAGGGTGGTCAGGACCGGGTTGGGCGCCGTCTGCCCGAGGCCGCACAGGGAGGTGTTCTTGACCAGGCTCGCGAGCTGCTCCAACAGCTCGATGTCGCCCTCCAGGCCCTTGCCCTCGGTGATGCGGGTCAGGACCTCGAGCATCCGCTTGGTGCCGATCCGACAGAAGGTGCACTTGCCACACGACTCACGCTGGGTGAAGTCGAGGAAGAAGCGGGCGACGTCGACCATGCAGGTGGTCTCGTCCATCACCACAAGCCCGCCGGACCCCATGATGGCGCCGGTCCGGTTGATGGACTCGTAGTCGATGATCGTGTTCTGAAGCTCGGACGGGATGCAACCGCCCGACGGACCACCCATCTGCACGGCCTTGAACTTCTTGCCTTCCTTGATGCCGCCGCAGATCTCGAAGACGATCTCGCGGATGGAGATGCCCATCGGCACCTCCACGAGGCCGCCGCGCACGACCCGGCCGGCCATGGCGAAGACCTTGGTGCCCTTGGAGTTGGTCGTCCCCATGGCGGCGAAAGCCGGGGCGCCGTTGAGGACGATCCACGGCACGTTGGCGAAGGTCTCGACGTTGTTGATGTTGGTGGGGCAATCCCAGAGGCCCTTGACGGCCGGGAACGGCGGGCGGACCCGGGGCATCCCCCGCTTGCCCTCGATGGAGCCGATGAGTGCCGTCTCCTCGCCGCACACGAATGCGCCGGCGCCTTCCATCACTTGAATGTGGAACGATTTGTCGGAACCGAAGATATGATCGCCCAGGATGCCTATGCGTTCGGCGATTTCGATGGCCTTGCAGTGGCCGATCTGTTCGCCGGATCCCCCGCCGTTGACGCTGTGCTGGCCCGTGACGAT
>DAONEV010000310.1:0-5161 GCA_035403265.1 Thermoanaerobaculaceae bacterium
CAGATGCCAGTGCGCGAGGCCCTCAAGCTGCTGGCCTCGGAGGGGCTGGTCGAGCACGTGCCGTACCGGGGTGCGCGCGTCGTCGAGTTCACGCCGGAGGACGTCGAGGATCTTTACGCCTGCCGCGCCTTCATCGAGGGAATGGCTGCGCGGTTCGCGGCCGCCCATATCTCGGTCGAGGAAGTCGCCGAGCTGGAGTCGCTGCGGATTCGGATGGCGAAGTGCCGCACCCCGGAGGACCTGGTCGAGTACCGGGAGCTCAACCGCCTCTTCCACGGCGTCATCTTCAGTGCGAGCCAGCGCTCCTACCTCGTGCGAACGCTCGCGCAGCTCTGGGCTGCCTTTCCCACCATGCTCTGGAGCAACATCCCCCGGGTCGCCAAGAGGTCGGCGCCGGAACGGGACGAGCCGGACATCGTCGAGCACGCCGAGATCGTCGCGGCCCTGGCGGCCCATGACGCCGGGCGTGCCGAGCGCGCGGTTCACTTCCACATCGACGCGGCCGGCCGGACTCTCGTGAGCGCGATGAAGGCACAGCAGTGATGATCCGTCTGCTCTCGTCGGGAACGCTGTCGGCCAGGCCATGGCTGGCCGGACCTCGTCCCGGCGACGCGACCAGGAGTGAACCAGTGGCCAAATGGACGGTTCTGGCAGCGGGGCGCCACGACCGGGACATCGTCAGCCCCAATAAGGAGGAGGTATGAGTCGCAGGCTGTCTTTCGTGGTTGGGTTGGCCCTGATTCTGCTGGCCGGCCTGGCGGTCCCCGGGTCCGCCCAGAGCAATGTGTCCGGCAGCCTCCAGGGCACGGTCAAGGACGCGGACGGAGGGGTGCTTCCGGGCGTGGCGGTGACGGCCTACTCCGACGCTCTGGTGAAGGGGAGGCAGGTCGCGATCAGCGACGAGCGCGGCACCTACCGCTTCCCGTCGCTGCCGCCAGGAGCGTACGCCGTCGAAGCGGAGCTCGCCGGGTTCCAGACGGTTCGGCAGGAGAACGTGCGGGTAAGGCTGGGACAGGCCCTTGCGGTTGACCTGACGATGCCGCTGACCTCCGTCACGGAGCAAGTTGTTGTCACCGGTGACGCGCCACTGGTGAGCGTGGTGGCCAACACCGTCTCGACCAACTTCGACTCGCAGTTCATCGACAAACAGCCGCTGCCCCGCAACTACTACAGCATCATCAAGTCCGCTCCGGGCGTCAACGCCGACCTGTCCTCGAGCGGCAGCGCCATGCTCGCTTATGGCGGCACCTCCGAGAGCCAGAACGCCTTCACCCTCGACGGCGTCAACGTGGCCGACGCGGGCGCCGGGCAGCACTGGATCCTGCCGAGCATCCAGTGGATGGAGGAGATCCAGGTCGGCGGGCTGGGTGGGAACGCCGAGTATGGCGGCTACACCGGCGGCGTCATCAACGGCGTCACCAAGTCGGGTGGGAACGAAGCCCACGGTGGCGTGGAGTACTACTACGAGCCCAGCTCCTGGGTCAGCGACAACGACCCGACGACCGACAACGAGAAGACCAAGTTCACCGATCTTTCGGTCAGTCTTGGCGGCCCGATCCTCAAGGACAAGCTCTGGTACTTCGTCTCCGGCGAGTACTGGCGCCAGGTGACGACGCCATTTGGCGCCCTGGACACCTCGGACCGCAAGATCCCGCGCTTCCTCGGCAAACTCACCTTCCAGGCCGATGAGGCCAACCGCATCAGCCTGATGAGTGAGTACGACAACGTGACCAACGACCGCCGCGGGATCAGCGACCTGATCCTGGCGGAGGCGAGCTCCAAGCAGGAAGCACCTGGCGTCAGCGTCTCCCTGAACTGGGAGTCCCTGCTCAACGCGAATAACTTCCTCAACTTCAAGGTGACCGGCTACGACGGTCGGGACGACTACCTCCCGTATCACGGAACGAACCTCAGCGGCCGTATCGACGACGGCAACACGGGGACAGCCTGGCAGAACCAGGACATCCAGGAGCTGAACCACCGCAACGTCGCCACGCTGGACGCCTCGTGGAGCCTGTTCAAGGACGGCCTCTTCGGCGGCGACGACTCCCACAGCTTCAAGTTCGGGGCGCTCTACGAGCGTGGGAGCTCCTCGGACGTCTGGCTGCGCAACGGCGGGTTCACGTACTACGACGATTCCTCCTACTGCGACTCGTGGGAGGCCTACCAGGCGAACCCGGTTTGCGGCGCGTACTACGTCGAGCGCGGCTGGGGTGAGTACGACGCCCACCCGAAGTTCAGCGGCCTCGCCTTCTACGCTCAGGATTCCATGCGCCTCGACAGGCTCACCCTCAACGCCGGAGTGCGGTATGGCAGCTACAAGGCGGGCTGGCAGAAGGGCCACGGCAAGTCGACCGTCTACGACGTAGACTTCATCGACCCGCGCCTCGGCGTGGTGTGGGATCCGTTCGGCACGTCGCGTACGGCCGTCAAGGCGCACTGGGGCCGGTATCACGACAAGATGTACACCTACCTGTACGACCGTGAGGCGTCGGGCAACGCGGCGATCCCCGACATGGATTGCTACTGGAACGAGGACACCGGGCAGTACGACGACTGCGACACCCCGACCTACATCTCGGCTCGGATGGGCCAGGTCGACCATGCGTACGTCGACGAGTCGCTCCTCACCTTCGAGCAGCAGCTCGGCAAGGACATGTCGATCGGCTTGGACCTCATGGACCGCCGTTTCCGGAACATCATGGCGATGGTCAACACGAACCAGGACTACGTGCTGATCACGGCCGAGAACAACCCGCTCACCGGTGGCACCCTCCCGATCTGGAATCTGATGTCCGCAAACGACTTCGAGCTCACCACCAAGAACGGGGCCTATCGCGACTTCCAGTCCGTGACGGCTCGCTTCGACAAGCGCTACTCTCACGGGTGGCAACTGCGGTCCTCCCTCGTGTGGACCGACCTCAAGGGCAACGTCCTCAAGAACAACGGCTACGCTCCGGACTTGCGCGACCGCAACGGGCGCACCAATGCGGACGGGCGGATGGACTACGCCTTCAGCGAGTGGGAGTTCAAGCTCTCCGGCGCGGTGGACTTGCCGCTCGGCCTCCAGGCCAGCGGTCAGTACACCTACCTTTCGGGCTGGTACTACACGCCCTACGTCCGCGTTTCCGGGCTGAAGTTCAACACCAGCACCGGCAGGGACATCAACCTGACGGCACGCGGCTCGGAGCAGTTGCCGGACCGTAGCCTCATCGACCTGCGTCTGGCCTGGGGTACCAAGATCGGCAAGGCCTTCAAGCTCACAGCGTCCCTGGAGTGCTTCAACGTCGAGAACAAGGACACGGTGCTCGACGTGTACAACCGCTGGGGCAGCTACAACGTGAAGACGAAGGTCTGGTCGAAGAGGAGCGACTACCAGGACACGTATCAGATCGAGCGGCCGCGGGAGATCCGGGCCGGCATCAGGATCGAGTTCTGAGCCCTGTCTGAGTGACGCAAATGGGGCGGCCACCGGGCCGCCCCTGTCTTCTCTGCACTGGGGTCCTGTTGGCAGTTTGATCGTGAGGGAGCGAGCGATGCGGAAGCTGGTCGTCGTGATGGCCCTGTTCGGCGCGGCAGTCGTGCTGGCCCAGGGGGACGCGCCACAGGGGCATCTTGTGCTCATCGGCGGCGGCGAGAAGCCTCCCGAGGTGATGCGGAAGTTCGTCGAGCTGGCCGGCGGCACCCAGGCGCCGATTGTGGCGATTCCCACGGCTTCCAACGAGCCCGGCACCGGCGCCTACTACGTCAAGCTCTTCAAGGAGGAGTACGGCTGCACCAACGTCGTCGCTCTCGAGATCAGGAGCAAGGCCGACGCCATGCGCCCCGACTACGCGGAGCTGGCGGCCGGGGCGGGCGGGATCTTCTTCGGGGGCGGGGACCAGGTCCGCATCCTCGTGGCCCTGGCCGGCACGCCGGTCCTGGCGGCGATCAGGGCTGCCTACGAGCGCGGCGCGGTGGTCGGCGGTACCTCGGCCGGTACCGCGTGCCAGAGCTCGCCGATGATCACCGGAGAAGGGGATTTCTCGGTCATCCGCGCCCGGAGCGTCGAGCTCTGGGACGGCCTCGGCTTCTTCTCGAACGTGATCGTGGACCAGCACTTCATTGCCCGGCAGCGCTCGAACCGGCTCATCTCCGTGATCCTCGAGCATCCCGACCTGCTCGGTGTCGGTATCGACGAGGACACGGCCGCGTGGGTGCGTCCGGACGGAACTTTCGAGGTGATGGGCCGGAACTCGGTAATGGTGGTGGATGCAAAGGGCTCGAGAGTCTCCCGGCAGCCCCGCGACAGCGGCCAGGACGGCCTCGGGGTCCACGATCTCCGGGTCCACGTGCTGCTTCCGGGTGAGGTCTTCAATCTCGCAACGCGTTCGGTGGTCGAGGCCAAGTCGAGCCCGGCCGACTGACCAGCAGGAGGATTGCCATGAACGTCAGGTCGCTGCACCCCGTCAGGAATGTCCTGTCCCTGCTCCTCGTCGCCGCCAGCGCGGGAGTCGGGATCCGGTTCGGCTGGGCTCAGACCCCGCCCGAGAAGCTGACCTTCGACCAGAGCAAGTCGGTGTACAACCGGCGGATCCATCCACCCCTACCTCCCGAGAAGATCGACTGGGATGGGCGCGTCACCGCGCTCCTCAGGGAGCAACCGGGCGACGTCGTCATCACCGGGGTCGGCGACATGATCTTCAACGAGCAGATCTCCAACCTGCCCGAGCCGGACCACCAGCAGCTCTTCCGGATCATGCAGGAGGCTGACATCGCCTACGGCAACCTGGAGTTCTCGATCAACGACCACCCGGAGCTACAGCGGCCGTTCTACAACTTCAGGGCCGCGGTCCCGTTCGCCTTCGAGGTGGCGGCGATCGGCATCAACATGGTGAGCATGGCCAACAACCACGCCCTCGACTTCGGGCCGGAGGGACTCAGAGACTGCCTGACGGCGCTCGATCGTGCGCAGATCACGTATGCCGGCGCCGGGCTCACCCTGGCCGCGGCTCGCGCCCCCGGCTCGACTGGCGTGCAGAGCCAGAAGACGAAGTTTGGCCTGCTTTCCTACGTGCGCTACTGGACTCAGAAGTACCGATGCACCGATCCCAGCGGGCCGTGCCTGGCCACCATCAACCCCGCCGTCATCCTGGTCGCGGGCGAGGGTGGCAAGGTGGAG
>DAONEV010000311.1:0-5141 GCA_035403265.1 Thermoanaerobaculaceae bacterium
GGCTCGGATAGACGTCCCGGCTGTCGAACGTCTGCATGACGGCACCCAGGGCGCTGTCGAGCCCGCGGTCCTTCTCCCGCCCGAACAGCTCCGAGCCGCCAAGGCGCTCCCGCAGCCGCGCCACGATGCGCAGGGCTTCCTCGTACCCTAGAGCCTGCACCGCCTTCTCTCCGGGAGGGGCGGCAGCCACCCGCTGGTGGTCGTAGTCGTCCAGGAGGTCAAGCGCGAGGCTGTACTCGCCCACCACGCGCAACAGCGCCGCGGCCTCGTCTCCGGAGAGTGCTCGACGGTCCGTCACGCGGGCCACGAGCCGGACCGCCTGGTGAAGGTCCTGGAGACGCTTCTGGTTGGCCGAGTACCCCTTGACAATGTGGTCGTGCAGCACACGCGTGGCCCAGATCCGGAACTGCGTCCCCGTCTTCGAGTTCACGCGATAGCCAACGGAGAGGACTGCGTCGAGGTTGAAGTACTCCACCCCACGGGTGACCGATCGGCTACCTTCGTCCTGAACTGTTGCAAAAAGTGCAACGGTTGCTTCCCGCTGCAGCTCGCCCTCTCGGAACACGCTGCTCAAGTGTCGGGAGATGACGGACTTGTCGCGTCTGAAGAGGGTTGCCATCTGGTTGAGGTTGAGCCAGATGGTCTCCTTCTCCAGCCGCACCTCGACGCTGACCGTGCCGTCGGCGGCGGTGAAGAGCACGATCTCCCCGCCCGGCGCCCCGTACCCGGTCACCGCTTCGCGAACGGCGGCGGGCTTGCTGGTCTTTCGTCTTGTCGGCATCGTCATCCTCACTCCCGGGTCTACGGGCGACTTGCTCGGACCGCAAGTATGGCGCATTCGGTCAGAACGGGCGGACGGCGAGGCGTCGCTCGAACGTGCCTCCTGGCGGCAGGAAGATGATCCCTTCCTTGTCCTCGAGTCGTCCCGAGGCGTCCACCGGGTCGGCGATGCCGCACCATGGTTCGAGGCAGACGAAGGCGCCGGGTGCTTTGGACCAGATTCCGAAGGTGGGGAATCCCGGGAGCTCGAGCTTGACGCCGCGGCCCGACGTGCGGCTCTGGAGGCGGACGCGCTCGGACCTCAGATCCTTGAAGACCAGCGCGCCGCGGCCGAACAGTCCCTCGGTGAGGGGGAGAACCTGCTGGTTGCGCAGGACTGGCTCTCGGACGGCGCCAATGAGGCCGTCGTCGACCAGCCAGCGGTCGGACGTCTCCGGACGGTCGAAGGCGACCTCGTAGTCAGAGAAGCTCTCGCCGGCGACGAGTGGGCAGCGGAAACCCGGGTGGGCGCCGAAGGAGAAGGGGAGCACCTCGGGGCCGGGATTGGCGACCTCGCAGGAGATGGCGAGCGAGCCGCCTTCCATCCGGTACGAGATGGTCAGCTCGAAAGCGAATGGAAAGGCGGCGCGGGTCGAGGCGTCGTCCATGAGCACGAAGCTGGCCGACGCTCGATCGGTGCCAGCGACCCGGAACCCACGGTCTCGGGCGAACCCGTGCTGGGGAAGGTGGTAGGTGTTGCCCTTCCATGTGTACGTGTCGCCGCGGAGGCGTCCGACGATCGGGAACAGCCAGGGGGCTCGGCGGGGCCAGATGGCCGGCTCGGCTTGCCACAGGTACTCGATGTCCGAGTCGAGCCGCCTCAGGCTCTGCAACTCGGCCCCCACCGCGTCGATTGCAACCCGTGCGACGCCGTCGTCGATCACGACCGTCTGAGGCCCGGTGACCCTCCTGGCGTCAGTCAACGGGAGCCGCCGTTCGGTGCCAGCCCGGGACCTGAGGCCGAGCCTCTCGATCGAGGTCGAGGTGCAGGTCCACCTCGAAGGCGGCAGGATCGGGGTGCGGGACCTGGGAGCTGTGGCCCCGGTTGGTGGAGGTCAGTCTTCCTCGACACGCCAGTGCTCCCGCTCCTCCAGCCAGCCGGTCAGCATCCCCTCGGGGGGCTTGGCCAGCAGGACCTCGGCTGAGGCGGTCACGGTGCCGTCCGGGAGGCGCACCTCGGCCACGGCGTCGGATCGCCGCCCGGTGTCCCGCACGACCCAGCCGACCAGTGTGAGCGGAGTGGCCGTTGGGGTGGGCTTGCGGAAGGTCACGGCGAGACGCACCGTCACCCACAGGCGCTCGTAGTCCCCGTCCACCATGAGGGCACGGCCCGCCGTCTCGTCGAGCAGGGCCGACACGATGCCCCCGTGCACGATGCCGGGGTAGCCGTTGTACTCCTCCGGCACCGCGACGACGGCCCTCACCTGACGGGTCTCGGAGTCGTTGCGCCAGGTGACGTGCAGGCTCATCGGGTTGTCGCGCCCACACACGAAGCAGTATCGGGAGGTCGGTTGCTTGCCTGTCATACCGCGGCCAGTGTCGCACATCGGGCCCTGGAGGCGCATGCTATCGTGCGCCCGTGGCAGCGAAGACCAGGTTCTGGCTTGCTCTGGCGCTGGTGGCGGGGGTCGTGGTGGCCTATCTGCCAGCCTTGCGGGCGGGCTTCATCTGGAACGACGACACCTACCTGACCGAGAACCCCACTCTGGACTCCCCGCGGGCGCTGCGGCTGATCTGGACGGAGCCCGGGGCCTCCGAGCAGTACTATCCGATGGTCTTCACGAGCTTCTGGCTGGAGAAGCAGCTCTGGGGGCTGCATCCGCTCGGCTATCACCTGGTTAACGTGCTGCTGCATGCAGCCTCGGCGCTCGTGCTCTGGCGCTTCCTGCGCCGCCTTGGGCGGTCGGGGGCGTGGATGGCCGCGGCCGTGTTTGCGCTGCACCCGGTGTGTGTGGAGTCCGTGGCCTGGGTGACCGAGCGCAAGAACGTGCTCGCCCTGTTCCTCTCGCTGCTCTCGGCCCACGCCCTGCTCTCCTGGCGTGAGGCCCGGACGGTCGCGAAGGAGCAGAAGGGGCGGCGCGGCGACCGCCGTGAGGCGCCGTGGCACCGCCGCCCAGCGGTCCTGTATCTGGCCGCGCTCGCGGCCTTCACCTTGGCGCTCGCGGCGAAGACCACGGCCAGCCTGCTGCCGGCGGCATTCCTGGTCATCGTCTGGTGGCGGGAGGGCCGTCTTCGCAGCGAGGACGTGCGTCCCATGGTGCCGTTCTTCCTGGTCGGGGCGACCCTCGCCCTGCACACGGCCTGGCTCGAGCAGACGATGGTGAAGGCCAGCGGGCAGGAGTGGGCGTTGGGCCTTCCCGGCCGGCTCGTGCTGGCCGGCCGGGTGGTGCTGTTCTACGCCTGGAAGCTGGTCTGGCCGGCCGACCTCGCATTCATCTACCCGCGATGGGTCATCCAGGCGGGGAGCTGGTGGCAGTGGATGCCTGTTCTCGGCTTGGTCCTGCTCGTCGGGTCGCTGTGGTGGTATCGCGAGCGTGTGGGGCGGGGCCCGCTGGCGTCCACGCTCCTCTTTGGCGGCCTCCTCTTCCCGGCCATGGGGTTCTTCAACGTGTATCCGATGCGCTACTCTTACGTCGCCGATCACTTCCAGTACATGGCCGCAGCGGCTGGGATATCCGGGGTGGTGTGCGGGCTGGCCGGACTGGTACGGGCGCGACCGGCAGCGGTCCGTCGCGGGGTGGCCGTCGTCGGCGGGCTGGTGCTGGTGGTGCTGGGTTGGGCGAGCTTCGGTCAAGCGGGCGCCTACCGGGACGACGACACCCTCTGGCAGCGGACCCTGGAGACCAATCCGGACTGCTTCATGTGCCACAACAACCTCGGATTGTCCCTGTACGAGCGGGGTCGGGTGGACGAGGCCGTCGACCACTTCCAGCAATCCCTGCGGGTCAAGCCCGACAACGTGCAGGCCCTGCTCAACCTGACCCGGGTCGAGGACGAAGCGGGGCGCCTGGACGAGGCGGTCAACTACTGCCGGCGGGCGGTGGATGTGGATCCGACGTCTGCCGCTTCCCTGCTCAACCTTGGCACGCTCCTGGTCCGCACGGGGCGCGCCGCCGAGGCGGTTCCCTGGCTGGAGGAGGCGCTGCGCCATCCTTCCCCGGACGCATACCTGGTGGAGAACGGGTTGGGCGTGGCGTGCATGCATCTGGGGCGAGTCGAGGAGGCGGTTCGCCACTTCCAGGCGGCCGTGGACCTCAACCCCGAGTACTGGAAGGCCCAGGCCAACCTCGACAACGCCCGCCGCCGGCTTCCCTCACCCGGGTGACATTTCGCCGGCAGAAGTGGCAGCGTCAGGCGCCTCCGGCGCGTCAGCGTGCGTGGGGTCCCCGGCGGCCGCCAAGACCATCAGGATGAGGCTCGGCAGGACTTGCATGAAGAGCCGCTGGGCCGAGGTCTCGAGGTGCCACTGGAGGGGAAGCGGTGTGATCGCGTAGATCGCACCGTACGCTGCCAGGACGAGGCCGATCCGGAGGGCCAGGGCTTGGACCGCGGGACGAGCCGCTGCCGGCATGCGGGCTCCCTGGAGGAGAAGATAGCCAGCCAATAGGGGTACGAGCGGGAGATGGAACGGCCCTGGAGCGACGAGCAGCGAGGCGAGGTGCCTCGCGACCAGCGCAATGCGGGCCGGGCTCGCGAGCTGGGCCCAGAGGGCCCGGGCGACCATGTCGTTGGCGGGCGCAAGCGCGACCTTGAAACCGATTGTGACGACCAGCATGGGGAGCAGGCCAAGCGCAAAGGCCAATCCGTCGCTCCGCGCGGGTCGTGCCGCGGGCGCGGGCCAGCGGCAGACCAGCAGCTCGGTGGCCACAAGCGCCACCAGCATCACCCAGCCCTCGTTCTTGGTCCACACCAGAGCTCCGGCCATCAACCCGGCCAGCGGCCACATCCACCGACTGTCGGGGCTCCAGTGCGCCAGCAGGAGCAGCGCGTTGGCGCCCATGAAGTACAGCGCCAGCGGCATGTCGGCGTACTGGCTGAAGACCAGGCTCGAGTAGACGACGCCGAGACACAGGGCGGCGGTCACGAGGGCCGGCACGGTGCCCCGTAGCCGGGCGACGGCGAGCGCCGCCACGGCCGGGATGGCGAGGAGGAAGATGAGCGCGAGCACGGCGGGTGCGGCCCAGGTGGGCTCACCCGTCAAGCCGTAGCCACGGGCCACCGAGGACGGCAGGAGAAGGGGATAGTCGGGATGGCTCCAGGCGATCTCCGGTGAGAATCCGTGGCGCCATGCCTCGGCCGAGAAGAGGAAGCGCGCCCGCAGG
>DAONEV010000312.1:0-5113 GCA_035403265.1 Thermoanaerobaculaceae bacterium
GACTCGTCGCGATGCCGTCCTGCACGAAACCGTCCGACCACGTGACCCGCCACGGTGGGGTACCGGTGAGGGTCAACTGCAGCGTCGCCGGATAGCCCGCGCAGACCGTGCCGCCGCCGCCGAGAAGGGCGGTGGCCCCCGACGAAATGCTCACCGTGCTGACGTTACGGCCAGCACCGTTGCTTGCCACGAGCCGGAAGACGAAGAGTTCGGATCGGTCGGGAGTGAACGTGGGATTCCGCACGTCGGTGGCCGAGAGGGCAGCCGTGGAGGTCGCCGGGCGGCGCACGATCGACCACTGCCAGGCGGTGGCGGTCTGGGGCGCGGTGTCGAGCTGCCGCAAGATACCGGCGCTGCCGGCCGGCGAGTCGACGATGGCCACATCCGCGATGGCCGGGTCGCCCCGGCGGATCGCATGGTTGTTGCGGTCCGCGACCCAGAACACACCGTCCGGGGTCGCGGCGACTCCCGTGGGTCCGTCGAACCTTGCCGCTCTCCCCGACGCGTCGGTGCTGCCGGGGACCCCGGCGAGACCAGCCGCCGTGCCGACGTGGCCTTCACTGGTGACGACCCGGAGCAAGTGGTTGCCGGTATCCGCCACCCAGATGCGGCCGGTTGCGTCCACCGTCAGGCCGGTGGGGCTGTCGAACCGCGCGCCGTTGCCGACGCCGTCGGTGTCGCCGGGATGCCCGGCCAACCCCGCGAGCGTGGTGACCTCCCCGTCCGGCGAGAGCCGGCGGAGGGTGTGGTTGCCGGTGTCGGCGATGATGAGGTTCCCGGCGCCGTCGAAGGCGAGCCCGGCCGGAGAGCGGAACCGCGCCACCGCCGCCGCACCGTCGGCATCGCCGGAGGCGAGCGCCAGGCCGGCGACGGTGCTGACCTGACCGGCCGGGGAAACGCGCCGGATCGTGTGATTTGACGAGTCGGCGACCCAGATGGCGCCGTCACCAGCCACCGCGACGGCAGAGGGGTAGTTGAAGGTGGCCTCGGCGGCCGCGCCATCCACCCCGCCACGCACGGCGGGACGGCCCGCCACGGTGGTCACCGTGCCATCCGCCTTGACCCGGCGGATAACGTGATTCTCGGAGTCGGCGACGACGACCTCGCCCGCGGCGACGGACGCGACGCCGAGAGGGGTCGCGAAGACCGCACCCGACCCGGTCCCGTCGGCGTAGCCACGCGCACCGGGCTGACCGGCCAGGGTGGTGACCGTCCCGGCGGCCGTCACCCTCCGGATGGTGTTGCTGAAGGAGTCGGACACCCAGAGGCCCCCGGCGTCGGAGCAGATTCCGCTCGGGTGGTCAAAGCGGGCGAGGGAGCCGACGCCGTCGTTCCAACCGCTGCCACCCGGCGACCCGGCAAGGGTGGTCACCTGGCCGGCCGACGAGACCTGTCGCAAGGTGTGGTTCCAGGTGTCGAGCACCCAGATCGTGCTGCCGTCCGGGGTCGAGACGACGCCGGCCGGATACCAGAAATGCGCCGCGCCGCCGACCCCGTCCTGGTTCCCCGCCACCCCGGCCTGGCCGGCCACGGTGGTCACTTCGCCACCCGGAGAGACGCGGCGGAGGGTGCTGTTGTTGGTGTCGCTGACCCAGAGAGCGGTGCTCGATGCATAGACCGCGAGCGGGAAGAAGAAGCGCGCCGCGGTTCCGGTCGCATCGGTCGAGCCCACGGCGCCAGGCGATCCGGCAAGCGTCGTCACATTGCCGGATGCCGTGACCCTTCGGACCGTGCAGTTGCGGCTGTCGGCGACCCAGGCCACGCCGTTGGAGTCGAGGCTGACCCCGGTCGGGTAGTTGAATCGGGCCACGGTTCCCGTGCCGTCGTCGGAGCCCGTGCGGCCGAGCTGTCCGGCCAGCGTCGAGACCAGTCCCTGCAGGGTGACGCGCCGGATCGAGTGGTTCTTGGCGTCGGCGACCAGCACCGTGCCGTCAGCGGCTACGGCAACGCCCGTCGGCTCGTTGAAGCGTGCCACCGTCCCCTGCCCGTCGACGGCTCCCGGGCTTCCGGCCGATCCCGCCAGCGTGCTCACCCGGCCGTCAGGGTCGATCTGGCGCAGGACGTGGTTGCCGGTGTCTGCGACCAGCACCCGACCCGAGCCATCCACCGCGACCCCGCGCGGCCTGGAGAAGCGCGCCGCCGAGCCGATCCCGTCGGTGCTGCCCTTCTGCCCTGCAACGCCGGCAAGCGTGGTCACGGCGCCGCCGGCCGTGACCTTGCGGATGACGTGGTTCTCGGTGTCTGCAATGTAGAAGTTGCCGGCCGCGTCGCGGGCGATTCCGGCCGGCTTGTTGAACCGGCTGGCGGCCCCGAGCCCATCCTCGCCACCGAACCCTCCCGGGCTCCCGGCCAGGTGCGAGATCGTGAGCGTCTGAGACGACGCCACGCCTGTTGCCACCAGGAATACGGCCGCCACCACGACACTCCCCATGCCAGACATCCTCCGAGCCATGCTTCCTCCAAGGCGCCACGCAACCCGTCGCGACCCGACATCCTCTCGCGGGTTTCCGATGAGGTCAAAACCGACCACTCCGGGCACGCTCATCGCCACACCCCTTCCTACGGCACCGACGCCCCATCCGTTGGTGAGCAACGTCACCTTGGCCGCAGCCGACCGGTCAGGAGCCGTTGCCTGGCCGACTTCCCTGTCCGGGCATCAGGCCCGTCACCAGGGGCGACCAAGAAGCCTATCGGAGGCAGCGGCCGCGGGTGGCGATGACGTCGGCGTAGAAGCGGGCCGACGCCTTGGGGGTGCGGCGCTGGGTTGCGAAGTCCACGTGCACGAGTCCGAAGCGCTTGCCAAAGCCGTGGTTCCACTCCAGGTTGTCGAGCAGCGACCAGGCGAAGTAGCCGCGCAGGTCAACGCCCTCACGGATGGCCTGACGAGCCGCCTGCAGGTGCGCCCCGAGGTAGGCGACCCGTCGGGCGTCGTCGAGCTCGTCGTCGACGGTGTCCGGCTCGTGCAGGGCCATGCCATTCTCGGTCACGTAAAGCGGCACCGGGCCGTAGCGCTCGGTCACCCGCCGCAGGCAGTCGGTAAGCCCCTGCGGGTAGACCTCCCAGTCGGTAGCCGAGTAGACAGCTCCATCCTGCCTTACCCGGCTGGCGCGCAGCGGCCAGTCCCCGGGGTCGTGGCGCATCACGCCTCGCGTGTAGTAGTTGATGCCCAGGAAGTCGGTGGGAGCCACCAGCCTTTCGACCTCGGATGCCGGCCAGTCGGGCCACGCCTCGCAGAAGATGCCGGCCAACTCCTCCGGGTAGCGGCCAAGAAACAGCGGGTCGAGGTACTGCCGGTTCATGTAGGCGTCGGCCCGCGCCGAGGCGGCGAGATCCTCGGGGGCGTCGGATGCCGGGTCCTTGGGCTCCAGGTTGACGACCAGACCGATCCGCTGCGGGCACTCGGCGCGGAACGCTCCGACCGCCGCGGCGTGGGCGCGCAGCAAGTTGTGGCTGGCGAGCGGCGCCTCGAAGGGGCTGCGATGCCCCGGCGCCAGCACGCCGTGCAGGTAGCCGCCGTCGGACACCACCCACGGCTCGTTGATGGTCGCCCAGAGCTTCACCCGATCTCCGAGAGCGCGGGCCATGACCCTCGTGTACTCGGCGAACCGCCCTGCGATGTCAGGGTTGAGCCACCCGCCCCGGTCGTCCAGTGCCGCCGGCAGGTCCCAGTGGTAGAGGGTCGGCATGGGCTCGATCCCGGCCTCCAGCAAGCCGTCCACAAGCCGCTCGTAGTGGCCGAGGCCAGCCGCATTCGGGCGCCCCGCCCCATCCGGCTGGACGCGCCCCCAGGCCACCGAGAACCGATAGGCGCCGAGCCCCAGCGCGCGCATGAGGGCGATGTCCTCGGGCCAGCGCCGGTACTGGTCGCAGGCCACGTCGCCCGTGTCGCCACCGGCGACGCGGTCGGGTGTGTGGGTGAAACGGTGCCAGATCGACGCACCGGCACCGTCGGCGAGGGGCGATCCCTCGACCTGGTACGCCGAGGTGGCGGCGCCCCACAAGAAGCCTTCGGGGAAGCTCTTCTCCGGCCCGAGTTGGACGCCCGATCCAGACCCATTCATTCTCGCCTCCAAACCCGCTCCCGGTTGACTTTCCCCGGCCCCGACCCTACCCTAGTGTAAACGTTTTCAGTGGCCGCAGCCAACTGCCACTGAGGTCTCACGGAGAGTGAGCATGACCGACCCCACACCCCGCGCCCCTTCGCCGATGTGGCCAGCGCGCAACGCCTACGGTGAGCACTCGGCCGACGGGCGCGAGTATCACATCCTCGACCCACTCCCACCCCGGCCCTGGGTCAACGTCATCGCCAACCCGCGCCTTGGCCTGGTGGTCAGCCAGTCCGGCAGCGGCTTCACCTTCGTCGACAACTCGCAGCTCGCCGTCCTCACCCGCTGGCAGCAGGACCTCAACGAGGACACCTCGGGCAAGCTGCTGTACCTGCGCGATGCCGACTCGGGCCAGGCGTGGTCGCTCTCCCCCGCCCCGATGTGGGTTGCCCACGACCGCTACCGGTGCCGGCACGGGTTGGGCTACACCGTCTTCGAGACCGAGTACGCCGGGATCGCTGCCACCTGGACACTCTTCGCCCACGCCGAGGACCCGGTCGAGCAGTGGCTCGTCGAGCTGGCCAACCTCGCCGACCGCCCACGGCGACTCGACCTGACCGCGTACCTGGAGTGGAACTGCGGCACCGCGCCGGCGCCCCGCCGGGAGTTCCAGAAGCTCTTCATCGAGACGGCCTTCGACCCCGCGCGCCGGGCGGTGCTCGCCACCGCCCACATGTGGGAGGTCCCCAATCGCCGCTTCGGACACTGGAACACCTCCTTTCCGTTCTGGGCGGCCTTCGCCACCTCGGCCCCCCTCGACGCTGTCACCGGCGACAAGACGGCGTTCATCGGGCGCGGCGGCACCCTGCGGGCACCTGCGGCGCTCGCGCGGCCGACCTGGCCGGACACCTTCGGCCGCCACCACGACCCCGTCGCCGCCATGCGCTCGCCGGTGCTCCTGGCGCCCGGGCAACGCTTGCAGGTGGCCTTCGCGCTGGCGGTCGGCAGCGACCGCGGGGAGGCGGAGGCTCTCGTCGACCGCCACACCGGCGTCGAAGGCATGGCGG
>DAONEV010000313.1:0-5110 GCA_035403265.1 Thermoanaerobaculaceae bacterium
TCTACTGCGAGTGGTCAACGAACGAGAAGGTGGCGGTCGACGTCGCTGCCGGAGCTGCCTACGCCGGCCGCCGGGCGCTGGCGACCATGAAGCACGTAGGCCTCAACGTCGCCGCTGACTCCTTCTTCTACGTCTCCTTCACCGGTACGGAGGCGGGCCTGGTCATCGTCTCGGCCGACGACCCGGCGATGCACTCGTCCCAGAACGAGCAGGACAACCGGCGCTTCGCCCAGTTTGCCCGCGTCCCGTGCCTGGACCCATCCGACTCCCAGGAGTGCAAGGACTTCACGATCCTCGCCTTCGAGCTTTCCGAGCGATTCGACTCGCCGGTCATGCTTCGCACCACTACCCGGATCAACCACTCGGCCACCCCGGTCGAGCTCGGCGAACGCGTGGAGGTCGCTCCGAAGCACGAGAAGTTCCCGCGCAACCCCGAGAAGTACGTCATGGTGCCGGCGCACGCCCGTCGGCGCCACCCGCTCGTGGAGCAGCGCGTCCTCGACGTGGCCGCTTGGGCGGAGAAGGCCGGCATCAACCGCATCGAGTGGCGCGACCGCAAGGTCGGCATCATCACCGGAGGGGTGGCCTATCAGTATGCGCGGGAGATTGTCCCTGGTGCCTCGGTCCTCAAGCTGGGGATGGTGTACCCGGTGCCGGCCCAGCTCATCCGCACCTTCGCGGCTGGCGTTGAGCGCCTCGTCGTCATGGAGGAGCTGGATCCGGTGATCGAGGAGCAGGTCCGCCTCCTGGGCCTGCCGTGCGAGGGAAAGTCGATTTTCCCGATTTGCGGCGAGCTGGATCCCACGCTCGTCCGTCGCGTCGGGTTCGCCGCCGGGCTGCCCGTGGACCACGATCCCCGCGCCGTGCCCACCATCGAGAAGCCGGAGCTCCCTGCCCGGCCGCCGGTGCTCTGCGCCGGATGTCCGCACCGCGGCGTCTTCCAGCTCCTCTCCAAGAAGCGGGTCCCGGTCACGGGAGACATCGGCTGCTACACCCTGGGCCTGCTGCCGCCGCTCTCCGCCATTCACACTTGCGGCTGCATGGGCGCCGGCATCGGCGTCGCCCACGGCGCCGCCAAGGCCGGAATCGGCGAGCGAATGGTGGCGGTGATCGGCGACTCGACGTTCTACCACACCGGGTTGCCGGCGCTCGCCAACGTCGCCTACAACAACGCCAACATCCTGACCATCATCCTCGACAACCGCACCACCGCAATGACCGGCCACCAGCCCAACCCCGGCACCGGCATGACGCTTCAGAAGAGCCCGTCCGAGCAGATCGAGCTGGAGCCCCTTGTCCGCGCCCTGGGCATCAAGCACGTCATCACCATCGATGCCTACGACATCGACGAGGTGGAGAAGTCCTACACCGAGCTCATGGCTTTCAACGAGCCGGCGGTGCTCATCGCCAGGCGCCCCTGCATCCTGCTGCCCGAGATCCGCAAGCAGTGGGTGCCCTTGAAGGTCCTCGAACAGAAGTGCACCGGCTGCGGCGTCTGCTTCCGCATCGGTTGCCCTGCCATCCTCAAGAGCAGCGAGATGGCCGCCGGCACCTCGAAGCCCATGGCGCTCATCGACGTCACCCTCTGCACCGGCTGCGAGGTCTGCGCGCAGGTGTGCCCGTTCGACGCCATCATGACCCGCGACCAGATGCGCCTGGCCGAGGAGGAGAGCCACGCCGGCTGCGCCCCCGTCACCCCGGAGAGGAGCTGAGCCATGGTCGACCGTTCGTCGTATTCGTTCGTACTGGTGGGTGTTGGTGGCCAGGGCACTCTCCTGGCGAGCAACATTCTCGCCGAGGTGGGGCTGGCGGCCGGATTCGACGCCAAGAAGTCAGAGGTGCACGGCATGGCGCAGCGTGGCGGCAGCGTTCTTTCCCACGTGCGGTGGGACCGCGAGCGCGTCTACTCGCCGCTGGTCGGGACGGGCGAGGCCGACGTGCTGCTCTCGTTCGAGAAGATGGAAGCCATCCGCTTCGCCGAACTGGTCCGCAAGGGCGGCACCGTGGTCGTCAATGACATGTCAGTGGTGCCGGTGACGGTCTCCTCGGGGAAGGGCGTCTACCCGGCCGACGAGCACCTGAGCCGCATCTTCGGTGCGCTCGAGGCCCACCTGATCATGGTGCCCGGCGAGAAGCTGGCTCTGGAAGCCGGCACCGTCAAGGCCGCGAACGTGGTGCTGCTCGGGGCCATCTCGAAGCTCCTGCCCCTTCCCGAGGACGTGTGGTGGCAATGCCTGTCCCAGAGGATTCCGCCGAAGTTCCTCGAGATCAACCACAAGGCGTTCGCTCTGGGGCGCGCCGCAGCCGACTGAGGCCAGTCAACGACCGATCAGGTCTCGCAGAGCGGGGTCAAGATTCGCATCTCGTAGTCGTCGAGGCTGGCGAATGTCGTGAATCGGCTGCCTTCGGCCATGAGGCTGGACGGCCACAGGATCGCGCCGGAGAGGCGCGAGATCCCGGTCACCAGCTCGCGGAAGGCCGCCATCGGGTTGAGATCGGGCCGGTTGAGGATGCGCCGCGGGTCGAACTCGCTCGAACGTAGTCGAAGAACCTTCGTCGGCATTCCCGCCTCGGGCTTGAGCAGCAGGTCGATGACGAGGAAGGGACGAGGCTGCTCGGAGATCCCCGCCACTGCGACACCTCGCAGCACCGAGAACGGCAGGAGCTCGGTGCCCCCCGCCCCGGCATGTAGCATCAGACCGTCCTCCTGCACCGAGATGAGGCCCGACTCCTCGAGGTCGTAGGGCGTGCCCAGGTAGGGTGTCGAGACCGGTCGAGCCACCACGATCGGAGGAGGAGGCGGCAGCGGCACAGTTCGGGGCACCGGAGCCTCCAGCGGAGCCGGGGCGGCCGGTAGCGGAGTGGGGACCGCGGGCTCGACTCCCTGGGCCTCCAGCCTGCGGGCCGCCTTCTCGGCCAGAAGACCAGCGGCGCGGTCGCCGGCGAGCTGTTGGAGGACGGCGACGGCTCCACCTGGGTCGACCCCGTCGAGGGCGGCCGCAAGGCGCCACCTCAACGACCCCGGGCCGCCTTCGCCAGCCTCGGCCACCAGCTCCCGCCAGTGCTCCAGCGCCGTCGCCGGCTGGTTGCGCTTGAGGGCATCGTCGATCACACGCGACACATGCTCGACACCCCCGGCTGCCTGGCCTTCCGCGACGAAGCACTGCCACATCGCCAGGTTGGCGTCCGGATGTCGCGGCTCGTCAACGAGGACGCCAGCGAGCACATCCCGTGCCCTGGCGAAGCTGCCCTGGTGCATGAGGTCCATCCCCGCATCGAGAGCCGGGTGCTGGCTAACCGAGATCTTGGCCTCGATGCCGGGTGCGATGAACTTCTCCTCGACGTGCAGAGCCCTCACCGCAAGCGCCACCCCTGCTCCAAAGAGGAACCCACCGATATGCGCCCAGTAGGCCACGCCTCCGTGCCCCTCGGTGTCCAGCCCCGCGAAGAAGACGTTCTGGAACAGCCAGAGTGGGAGCATGAGCCACGCTGGAGCGTTGAAGGTACCCCGGAAGATGAAGCCAAACCAGTAGAAGAAACGGATCCTTACGGTGGCATAGCGGACGAGGAACGCGCCCATGACGCCGGCGATGGCCCCGGAGGCGCCGCCGAGCGGCATCTGCGAGCCCGGGAACGCCAGGACGTGGGCGCCCGCGGCCACCACTCCCGAGAGGAGATAGAGCGAGGAGAAGAGCGGCCTTCCAAACGCGTCCTCCACGAAGGGGCCCGACAACCACAGAATCAGCATGTTGCCGATCAGGTGCAGCCATCCCCCGTGGATGAACATGGAGGTCAGGAAGGCCATGGGCGTCGGATGGGCCGGGATGAGCCCCCAGCGCCTGAAGGGATGCCGATCCACTGCTTCCCGGAGCCGCTGCACGAGGTGCGAGAGCTCCTGCTCCTCCTGCTCACGGTCCATCGCTGTCTCGGGGGTCTTCCCCGCGGTCGTTCGGAGCACCTCGACCATGGCGTCGGAACGTTCCCTCGCGATCGGGCTGGCATCCACCGCCTTGAGCTCCTGGGGCAGCTCCAGGTAGGGATGCTCGTGCCAGTAGCGGGCGACGTCGGCGAGGCGCGCCTCGATTTCCGCCTGGTTGCCGGCGCCCAGCCCGGTCACGAGAAAGATCACGACATTCGTGACGACCAGCATGATCGAGATCCACGGCCAGCGCCGGACCGTGTCCTGTTCAAGCCCGATGGGTATGAGCATGCGAGGCTTCCTCGACGCCTATCCTACCTGCAAGTCGCCCGCGTGGCGAGTCCCGGCCCGGAGGATCAGCGTATCAGCTCGTCAGCTCCCCCGCCCTCGCGAACCAGGTTAGCTGCGTGACCACCTGATCCTCTCTACCGCTGACTCACCGAATGGGCGGGGGAGGAAGCTCCCAGGTCAGGAGCGACGGCATCGTCGGGTCGCCGACGAGGTCGCGCAAGCGCTCGTCGCCGCCTGGCAGGCGCAGCCTGGCGCCGCCGTCGGCGCGTGGCTCGATCTCGACCTTGAGTCGAAGGGTCTTCAGGGCCGCCTCCACCTCCGGCACCTCGCCGAGCGTCCGGGGGTACGAGCCGCGGTCGAGGGCGTGCTGCCTCAGAGCCAAGGCGGCACGGGCGAACGACCGTCCCGCCTCGACGATCTGGACGCGTCCAGCCGTACCGAGCGTTCCGGCCAGGGCAACCGGTGCGAGCTCCGGGAGACTGGCCGCGGCCGCGACCGGCGCGAGCAGCGGCTGGTCGACGTCATGCGCCGCGGCGCGGACCTCGTCGAGCGACCGCGCCAGGTAAAGGTCGAAGTACACCAGGTCGCCCAGCCAGCTCGCGAAGGTCTGGATCGAGGGCTCGCCAGACGAACGCAAGGCGCGCAGGCGATCGACCTGGCCACGCAGGGTCCGGAAGAAGGCTTGCCGCAGGTCGACGGTCGGCAGCAGGACCTCGGGCCCTGCCCGGGCAAGGCGGTCGGCAACCCTGGACGAAACACCCCGCATGAGGAGCAGATGCTCGATGTTCTCGACCATCAGCCCGACCAGCACGGGCTGGGTCTGACTCTCCATCTCCAGTCCCGTCGCCAAACGCAGGAGGATACCCGTGGCCTGGGCAAACCGATCGGCATCGGCCTGCT
>DAONEV010000314.1:0-5099 GCA_035403265.1 Thermoanaerobaculaceae bacterium
GGAACCAGCAGGCCGTTGGCGTCGAGGGCGTTCGAGGGCATGACGACGCGCAGCCCCGGGATGTGGGTGAAGAGGACCTCGCCGGACTGAGAGTGGTAGGGACCGCCGCCTTTGAGATACCCGCCGATCGGCACGCGCACCACCACCGGGCAGCTCCACTCGCCGCCGGTGCGCCATCGGATGTTGGCCAGCTCGTCGCGGAGCTGCATGTAGGCCGGCCAGATGTAGTCGAAGAACTGGATCTCGACCACCGGCTTGAGGCCGCGCAAGGCCA
The DNA here is from genome assembly GCA_035403265.1 of Thermoanaerobaculaceae bacterium. GTDB lineage: Bacteria > Acidobacteriota > Thermoanaerobaculia > Thermoanaerobaculales > Thermoanaerobaculaceae > JAAYVZ01. The sequence goes on from DAONEV010000314.1 coordinate 275, forward strand.
TGCCGATCGCCCGCCCGACGATGTTGGCCTCGGCGAGCGGCGAGTTGAAGACGCGCCGGCCGCCGAACTGCCGCTGCAGGCCGTGAGTGACCTTGAAGACACCGCCCTTCCCCTTGACCTCGTCGAGGCGCGCCTCGCTGGACGCATCGGCGACGTCCTCCCCGAAGATCACCATGCGCTCGTCCCTGGCCAGCTCGTCGCGCATGCAGGCGTTGAGGAGGTCCACCATGGTCTTGGGGGAGGGGTCGGCGGCCACCGGCTGGCTGGAAAATGCCGGTGACACCGGATCGACGGTGGGCGAGTAGATGTTCTCGGCCCAGGTGGAAGGGTCGGGTTGGGGCGAAGTCACCGCCCGGTCGGCCGCGGCGTTGATCTCCGCCTGCACCTCGGCCTCGAGGCGGTCCAGCTCGTCCTGGCTAACCCCGTAGTGATCCCGTAGCAGGCATGCGGTGCGCCCGATCGGATCGCGCTCCGCCTCGCGCTCACGCTCGGCGGCGGTCTTGTAGAGGCGCTCGTCGTCGGATAGCGAGTGCGAGTAGGGCCGTACGACGTGGGCGTGAACGAGCGCCGGGCCACGCCCGGACCGCACGTACGCAACGGCCTCGCCCATGGCCCGGTACGACTCCACCAGGTCACAGCCGTCTACCTCGAAGATGGCCAGGTCCGGAAACCCGGTGACGAGCTTCGAGATCGAGCCACCGGCCGTCTGCACCTCGACCGGCACCGAGATCGCGTAGCCGTTGTCCTGGATACAGAAAAGCACTGGCAGCTTCAGGTTGCAAGCAGTGTTCAGCGATTCCCAGAACTCGCCCTCGGAGGTAGTGCCGTCCCCGGAGGACACCCACACGACCTCGTCGGGGGCGACGGACGCTCGCGCCTGCGCCGTCTCGACGGCCCGCAGATAGCGGCCCGCCTCGGCGTACCCGACGGCCTGGAGGAACTGGGTGCCGGTAGGCGACGAGGGCGGCGTGAGGTGGAGGCGCCGCTGCGCAAAGTGGTTTGGCATCTGTCGGCCGTGGGAATCCGGGCCGACCTCGGCGCCGACTGTTCCCAGGAACATCTCCTCGGGGGTCTGGCCGAGCGCAATCGCGAGGGCACGGTCGCGGTAGTACGTGAAGAACCAATCGCGCTCAGGCGACAGGTGCATGGCGGCCGCGACCTGGATGCACTCGTGCCCCACGCCGTTGATCTGGAAGAAGGCGAGGTTCTGCTGTTTGAGCTGGATCTCCTTGTCGTCCACCCGCCGCGAGGTGAGCATCAGCCGGTAGGCCCTCAGGACGTCCTCGCGCCGCAGCGCCGTGCTCTCGCCGTTCCCCATGCCGTCCTCCAGGTCGCAGCGCCAACAGGCGACGCGCGAGCCTCACGCGAGGCTATCACTGCAAACAAATTCCGCACCACCCGCCGGCATTCCCGCCGGCATTCCCGATCGACTCCCGGTCGAGAGTCCAAAGTCGAAGGTCCGGTGTCCGCGGCCCGAAGCACGTCCGGGAGTCGGTGGTACTCGTGAAGCAGACGACGGTGCCATCGGACCGCGTTGCCCGGCTCAGAGTGCCCGTCGCCAAACTGCCCAGCCCGACAGCGGCCGAGACGAGCGTGCCAGAGGTCGGCTCTCTGCCTGAATCCCGGCACCCGAGCAGAAGGTGTCAGGAGTGGCGGACCGGGTCCGCCAACCGGCGGGACGAAATCGACAGCCGGTCAAGGAGGTGCCACAATCGGGCCTGGCCAGCGTGTAGGGAGGCAAGGCGACCACATGAACGACAGCACGGAACGGCGCGAGTTCGCTCGAGTGCCTCTCGACGTGGAGGTCGTCGTCGAGACCCCTCATGCGCGGCACCCGGCACGCGCGGTCAACATCGGCGAGCTGGGTATGCGCTTCGTCAAGCCCCCCGGCCACCCCATGCCCCGCGGCACCGAGGTGCTCCTCGACTTCGACCTGCCCGGCGACCCGGAGCCGTTCCGCATCCTCGGCTGGGTTGCGAGCGACAGCGACAGCGGTTCAACGCCGAGCACGTCGGTCACCTTCGTGTTCCATTCCGAGGCCGAGGCCGAGCGCATGCGCCGGTTCGTGAGCCGTCATCGACCCTCGGACTGAACGGATCAGAAGGCATCCCTGGGTGCCCGCGTCCCATGCCACATCCCTTGGCCGCGTGCAAAGGGCCGCTCCGCGCTGGGCGGCCATGGATCGCACTCATTCGACCACTTCCTGTCGTTCCGTCAAGGCAGGTCGGCACATGTGGAAGCCTCGACTCGAGCCGCGATCGTGATCCACCCGGTCGTCCCGGCTCCCATCACAGACACCCCCGGCTCGTGCGACATCGCGGCCCTCCTCGCCGAGCCCGCGCCCCAGTGACCGACAGGATCGGATGCGAGTGATACCAGCCGTGACGCAGGCACCCGAAAGGGGGTTACCGGGCCCAAGCGTCAGTCGAGCATTCCCCGCCCCGCCGTTTCAGCTCCCAGGGACCCAGGAACTGGATTCGCGTCCGGCCCACGTGCTGATCTGGGTGGAGGCACGGTTCACCACGAGGAGGCGCTCGGGAGAGTAGGCATCGATGAAGCTACGCACCGAACGGGAGATCCGTCCACGCACATCACCAGCCTTGGCCTCTCTGGCGAGGATCCGGCCCTGACGCTCGATCAAAGAGCGAACCTGGTCCGCCAGTTGAATCCGATGCTAGCCCGCACCTGCGACACTCGCCAAGACCCAGATCGTCCGCCCCCACCAGGTGACTCCCAGCGCAGCCCCTGTGACGAGCCATATCGCGAGCGCTGTTCTGGTTCGCAGAGACAGGTCCCGCGACTCCGTGAAGAAGACGATGGCGAGCCCAGTTGGAAGGAGGAAGAGCTGCCTGCCGAAGTTGAAGACCTCGTTGTACGCGTACGCTGGAGCCCCCCGCGAAAGGAGCAGCACCAGGACCCCGCTGGCGAACGCCAGGACCCGGGCAGGCGTGATCTTGGAGAGGACAAGTCGAGAGCCAAGACCGGCGCCCACGAGCAACCATGAGATGGCGAGGATCACTCCGGCGGCCTTCGCGACACTCCCACCGCGGATGATCGCCACCGACGTCGCACCGAGCTCGCCAAACAGGCCGACCCCTGGGATCGTGAGATTGGCGAGCAAGGAGCCGCCTCGAGTGGCGCCCCCCAGAGAACCTGCCACGTAGACATTCCACAAAGCGAGCGGAACGGTCGCCGCGGCGTAGATGGCGGAGCGACCCAGCTTGCCTCTACAGAGGTGACTGACCATGAAGGACAGCACCGCCACCACTGCCACCTCTTTGGTCAAGCAGGCAGCAGCGATGAGCGTGGCGGCGAGCAGAGGCATACGCCGCTTTTCCGCGGCGGCCCCTGCGACCAGCAGCGCAGCGGCCATCACCTCGCAGGTCACCAGCTCCATCGACAACACGAAGGGAAGAGCGAGAGGCACCGCCAGGCAGAACGCCGGGTGCACGAGGTCGCGGGCAGCAGACGCCTGCAGGAGCCACACCACCGCGAGGCTCGACAGCGCCACCACAACCAACAGGGCGGACGCCGCACCGCCCGTGACATGCGACAGGAGCCATGCCGCCAGCGGGAACCCGATCCGTCGCGCACGGATCAGCGGCGAATCGAGCGCCACGACGGTGCCGGGCCCGATCAACGGGTCCTTCGCAATCACAAGGAAAAACTGGCCATCGAACCCGGGTGACTGGGTCACCCCGTCGCGTTTCGGCTGCCGGATCATCGCGATCGGGTCTCCACGATGCGCCCAGAGCAATGACGTCATCTGGAACGCGATCGCAAGTGCCGACGCAGCGATCGCGAGAACCACGTAGGGACGGGTCAACGCACCGGCACCGCCGCGATCTCGGTCCGACGTCACCTGCAGACTCGGCCGGGACACAGGCTCGGGTCCTACAGATTGCGGGCCAGGTTCGTCACTCTTGGCACTCCTGGCAGCTCCTGGAGACGAGGAAATCCCAGCCGACGACTCTGCAGCAGCTTCCTCCAGTGGCTCTCGTGGTCGCATTCCAATCCCCACCTCTACGTACGCCAGCGCTCTTGCGACGGGATCATAGCTCCCTCCCGCCGTCCCTGGCCTCGGAGACAAGGGGTATCGAGCGTGACGCCCGCGGTGCGGACCAGCGGATCTGGACCTGGACTTCTTGACTCTCGTCACGGGGCCTGGCCCACTCCCAGGTTTGGATTGCAGCTCGCGCCCGCTGGTCCCCGCTCTCCCCTCTCCCCTGCCCCCTTGGCGGGCGGGGCGGGGGAAGTAGAATGTTCCCCGTGAGCAACAAGCCTCTTCTCACAGCGTTGACAGTGGCGTGCATCGTGCTGGGCGGGTGTGGGGGCGGGGGCTCGCCGGTTGGGACGCCGGCCGGGGAGACCATGGTGGTGGCGATTCCGGCCGACGTGGAGACGTTCAATGACTACCAGTCGGCCGGCGAGGCGATGGAGAACGCGATCATCGACCTGCTTTTCCCGACCCTCTTCGAGGAGCAGCCCGACTTCGCCGAGCACCCACCCAGCTTCGCCCCACGGCTGGCCGAGAGCTGGGAGTTCTCCCCCAGCCACCTCGCCCTCACCGTCAAGCTCCGCGAGGGCGCTACCTGGTCCGACGGGTTCCGGGTCACGGCCGACGACGTGCGGTTCACCTTCCAGGCCCAGACCTCCGAGGCGGCCGGCTCGACCTACGTCGAGCAGAAGGCGGCCATCGCCCGCGTCGAGGTCGTGGATGCCAGTACGGTCCGCTTCCACTTCAAGCGCGTCTACCCGTACCAGCTCATGGACGCCAACGACGGGCACATCGTCCCCGCCCACGCCTGGGGCAAGGTGCCGTTCG
>DAONEV010000315.1:0-5087 GCA_035403265.1 Thermoanaerobaculaceae bacterium
CGGGCTTACAGCCTCGAGAGCGCCGGCGCCGTGCTGGGCGGCCTCACCCTGACCTTCCTGCTGGCCTCGCGCGGCTCGATGGCAGGTCTTTGCGTCACGGCAGGGCTCACCTCGGCGGTCCAGCTCGTCGTGAGGCGCCGGCGCTGGCTGGCGTTGACGGCGGCGGTGCTCGGACTGGGCCTGGCCTGGCCGGCCGAGAACGCCCTGGCGGTGGCCGGATGGCACTGGGCCGGCCACCCCGGCGAGCTGGAGACCTGGCGTAACACCAGGCAGCAGCGGGTCGAGCTGTCGGCAGGCCAACCCGCCGCACTGTATGCCGACGGCCGCCTCCTCGCCGTACTGCCCGACCCGTATCGTGCCTCGCTCAGAGGTCACCTGCTGGCCCTCCTGCACCCGGCGCCGCGGCGCGTCCTGCTGGTCGGGACCGTGCCCGGGGAGATGGACCGACAGCTTCTCCGCCATCCGATTGAACGGCTGGATGAGGTGGTCGAGGACGCGGGGCTCCTGGCCCTGGTGGAAGGCGCCCGCGCGCTGTCCCCATTGCCCGCGGGCGATGCGGGACGACGGCACTTCGTGGTCTCGGATCCCCTTCGGGCAGTGCGGCATGGGGGACCCTGGGACCTTGTCATCCTGGCGGACGCCGACCCGGCGACGATGCGGCAGAACCGCACCCGCACGGTCGAGTTCGTGAGGGAGGCTGCCGCAGCCCTCGCACCTCAGGGCGTGCTGGCCATGCGGGTGGGAGTGGGAGACACCTACCTCGCTGGTGCCGGGGGCCGACTCCTTGCCGTGCTGCACGCCACGCTCCGGGAGGCGTTGCCGGCGACCCGCGCGATCCCCGGGGAGGAGGTCTGGCTCCTGGGAAGTCAGGCCGCATCGTCGCTGGAGACCGATGCGGGGATTCTCGCCGGACGGTGGCGCGAGAGGTCGATCCCCGACGAGCTCTTCACGCCCGAGATGCTGCCGCTCCTGCTCGATCCGGACCGCGCCGCATCCCTGCAGCGCTGCCTCGACGCGGCTCGGGGGGAGGTCAACACGGTGGCCCGCCCGCGCGCCGTCCTTCTGGCGGCCACGCTCCTGGAGGGGCGGGCCGACGGAGCCGTCGCCCGGTGGTTGAGCCGGATCGGGAACGCTGTCGAGCCGCTGGCTTTCGCAATCGGGCTGGCGTGGGTGGCGTGGCTGCTTGTCTCAGGTATCAGACGGCGGGCTCCCCGCGTCGGCGTGGCGGCCCTCGTGGGGGTAGCGTCGATGGGCTGGTGGCTCCTGCTCATGGCTGCCTGGCAAGCTACCCGCGGCTCGGTGTACGCCGAGGTCGGAGCGCTCTCGGCGGCGTTCATGGCTGGCATCTGGGTCGGTTCGAGGTGGAGCTCCAGGCAGGCCAGCCGGGCCACCGCTCTCCTTCCCATGCTGCTTCTCGCCGGAGCGGTGCTCTCCCTTGGCCTGGCGACAGGGATGCCCCGGAGGTGGCCAATCGTCGTGGTTCCACTCCTCCTGGTGGTTGCCGGCGGACTGACGGGAGCCGCGTTCCCCGGACTGGCGGCGTGGCCGGAATGCCGGGGTCGCGCTCTCGGCGCCGGTCGCGGGTTCGCGGCAGACGAGATCGGAGCGGCGGGCGGGGCCACCGTCCTGGGTGTCGTGGTGCTGCCGGTACTGGGGAGCGGCGTGGCGGCCGTCGGCCTCGCTTTCCTGTTGGCGGCTGCGGCGGCCGGGGCGCAGCTCACGCTTCGCGGTAGGATGACGGCGGGAGGTGGGACGTGACAGGACTCGCCAAACGGGATCGTTATGCCCGTATCACCAACCAGTTGCGCGAGCTGTTCGAGAAGACGACAGACGCCACGGCCCGCATGGCGACGGCGACCGCGCTGCTGCACCACAAGATGCCTGCCTTCTTCTGGACCGGCTGGTACCTCCTGCGCGATGGAGAGCTCCTGGTCGGACCCTATCAGGGGCCGGTGGCGTGTCTCCGGCTGGCGCCGCACACAGGCGTCTGCTGGGCAGGCATCGACCGCGGCGAGAGTGTCGTGGTACCCGATGTCCACGCCTATCCGGGTCATATCGCGTGCGACGCCCGGTCCCGGTCGGAGATCGTCGTCCCTCTCCGGGCAGCTTCAGGCGTCCCGGTCGGCGTGCTGGACGTCGACTCCGACAAGCCGGCCGCCTTCGACGAGGTGGATCGTGAGTGCCTGGAGACAATTGTCGGCCTGATCCTGTTGTGACCTGGATCACACACTGGCGTCCGGGTGCAACTGAACGCGAGAGCCTGACGTACAATTCGCCGGTATTGACAGTGGAGGTCGCGACTGGGGCAGTCGGCTCCTGGTGGCGGCTCTGGCCGGCACGGCACCTCCGGAGGGTTTGATGGGAGTGAACTTGGCCGCCGGGCCGGTGGCCGGGCCGACCAGCCTGGCCGGGTCCGACCAGATCTTGCCTGTCCATCGTTCGATCCGCGAATACCGCCCGGATCCGATCCCGGCGGAGCTTCTCGTCCGCCTCCTGACCACGGCGCAGCACGCCCCGACCGACGCTACCGCGCAGATGGCGACGCTCATCCGGGTGGCCGACCCGGAGCTGAGGGCCCGGATTGCCCGACTTTCCGGCGAGCAGGACCACATTCTGACAGCGCCGGAGTTCTTCGTCGTATGCGCCGACCTCTTCCGCCTGCAGACCATCCTCGAGGCCAACGGCCTGACGGCTGGCCGCTACCCTGCAAGCGGCTTGCACTTCGCGACGGTGGACGCGGCCCTCGTCGCCCAGCGACTCGTCGATGCGGCCGAGATCTGTGGTCTTGGCATCTGCTGCATCGGCGGCATCCTCGACGCCATCGAGGAGGTGGTCGAGCTGCTCGTCCTGCCATCCGGGGTGGTGCCGCTCTTCGGCCTGTGCCTGGGCTGGCCAGCGGAGGAGCCGCAGGAGCGCCCACGGGTCGCCCTGGACTCGATGGTGTACACGGACCGCTACGGCAACTATGCCGGGCCCAGCATCGAGCAGGACGTCGCCACCATGGCGGCGATCACGAGCAGAGGCGACTGGCTCAACGTCCTGGCCACATACTTCGGCTCCGGCGGCGTGATGGAGGAGCGGGAGTGGCCCTGGCGCCGCGTCCTCGCCCGCCAGGGGTTTGCCTCCTGGAGCGAGTGACGGACGTGGGGGCTATGTCACCAGCGCCCCGAAAACGAGCTTCTCGATCGCCGCTCGCTGGGCCTGGTCGATCCCGACGAACTCGACGCCGACCTGACAGAGGCGGTTCCCGGTCTGGTCCCCGACCTCGCGGCTGAACACCACACTGAGCTTCGCCTGGAACGAGGCATCCCCGGAGCGTACCTGGACCACGCTTGAGGAGCCGACCATCAACGGCAGCTCGCTCTCCAGGAGGGCGCCGTAGGGGCTGATGTTCTTGACGGCGGCGGGGTAGCCGGACTCGATGGTCACCATCTCCACCGTGTCCCCAACGGCGACCGGGTCGGTCAGCTCCACATCGGTTTCGTAGACGGACATCGTCCGGCCGTTGGGAAGAGTCCGGATCTCCCCCAGGCGGCACGAGCGCACCCGGCCGGACCGACGGAGCGCGGCCCCGCCCTGGGTCCGCATCAGCAGCTCGCACGGGCGATCAAACGGCACCTGGCGAGCGGTTTCCACCGTCAGGACCGAGGCTTGCTTTTGGACGAGCTTCCCCTCGACACTGGAAAGCAGGGTGGCAGTGACGTGCTTGACCACGTAGCGGGGCGAGCGTCGACGTTCATTCATGCCGGTATCTCCGGGTGGTGCTGCCATCGATTATAGACGCCCTTGGAGGGCCGGCGGCTATACTGCGCCCGTGGCGGAACCCCTCATCCTTGTCAGCAACGACGACGGCTACAACTCGCCCGGGATCCAGGCCCTGGCTGCGGCTCTCGACTCGCTGGGCGAGATCTGGGTGGTCGCCCCTGACCGGGAGAACTCAGCCGTCTCCCACGCCCTGACCCTGGGCCGCCCACTGCGGCTGGCCACGGTCGGGCCCCACCACTTCGTGGCCGATGGCACGCCCACCGACTGCATTGCACTCGCCCTCGGCCACGTGCTGAAGGGACGGCGTGTCGACCTGGTGGTCTCCGGCATCAACCAGGGGGCCAACATGGGGGACGACGTCCACTACTCGGGCACCGTCTCGGCGGCGTTCGAGGCTGCCGTCCAGGGGCTGCCGGCGATCGCCATCTCGCTCGTGGCCGGCGACCGCTGGGACTTCGGGCCGGCCTCGGTCTTCGCGCGCCGCCTCGTCGAGCGGGTGCTGACGCGCGGCATGACCAGCGGCACCCTCCTCAATGTCAACGTGCCCCCCGGCCAGCCGGAAGGCGTTGTCTTCACCCGTCTCGGCAAGCACCGGTACACCGAGGGTGTGATCGAGGACACAGACCCGCGCGGCAGGCCGTGCTACTGGATCGGTGGCGGCGAACCTGTATGGGAGCGGATACCTGGCACCGACTTCATGGCGATCGGCGACCGATTGATCTCGGTGACCCCGTTGCAGCGCGACATGACCGACCACGTCCAGCTCGGCGAGCTGCAGGCGGTGGCTGCGGCGTGGAGGCTGGAGGAGATGACATGAGCGCCGCCGTGCCCATGCGCCGGCGGCTGCTGGTGGACTACCTTCGCACCGTCATCGGCGTCCGGGACGAACGGGTGCTGGAGGCCGTCTCCGCGGTTCCACGCGAGGCCTTCGTGCCACCTTCGCTCTTCCCCCAGGCCTACGAGGATTTCCCCCTCGAGATCGGTGAAGGCCAGACGATCTCCCAGCCATCCGTTGTCGTCCGCATGACCGAGCTGGCAGCGGTCGGGGAACGGGACCGGGTCCTGGAGATTGGTGCCGGGTCGGGGTATCAGGTGGCGGTGCTCGCGCACCTCGCGCGCTTCGTCTTCGCTGTCGAGCGTCTGCCTCGTCTCGCCGAGGGGGCAAGGGGACGCCTGCACCAGCTCGGGTTCCGGAACGTGTCGATTCAGGTCATGGACGGCACCCTCGGGTGGCGCGCCCAGGCTCCTTTCGACGCCATCATCGTCTCGGCCGCCGCCCTGGCACTGGCCTTGCTGGCCGTGCCTGCCCAGGCGCAGCAGGA
>DAONEV010000316.1:0-5033 GCA_035403265.1 Thermoanaerobaculaceae bacterium
GCCGGCCCTCAGCGGACTCGGCGAGGAAGCGGTAGGCATCGGCCACGTCGTCGAGGGTCGAGAGCCTGTCCGCTGCCGGGGAGCCAGGGACGGCGTCCGGTCCCCGGGTCCCCTTCGATGCGCATCCCCAGCCCAGGAGCACTCCCGCTGTCAGGGCCAGCAGCCCGGCTATCCGCATATGGGCCTCCACTGGCCCAGCTTGACCGGTCGGGGATCGGAGGTCAACCGAACCGCGAGCGGCAGCGTGGACCGGCTCCGCGCACCGGTCGCCGGTGCCCACCAGATGGGTGGACGGTCGGGGACGGCGGTGCTAGGCTTCGAGGCCGGCGCAGCAGGCGCCAGGAGCGAGCCATGACCCATCACGAGCTGTTGCGCACCCCCCTGTACGATTGCCACGTGGAAGCGCACGGTCGCATCGTGCCGTTTGCTGGTTTCGAGATGCCGGTGCAGTACGTCGGCGTCATGGAGGAGCACCGGGCCATCCGCACGGCGGTCGGGCTGTTCGACGTCTCGCACATGGGCGAGATCGACGTCACCGGACGGCGGGCGCTGGAGTTCATCCAGCACGTGACCTGCAACGACGCCTCCAAGCTCACGCCGGGCCGTGCCCAGTACTCCGGTCTCATGACCAGACGGGGCACGTTCGTGGACGATCTCCTCGTCCACAAGATCGACGACAACCACTATTTCCTCGTGGTCAACGCGGCCAACAAGGACAAGGACTACGCCTACCTCCTGGCGCAGACCGAGCAGTTCGACAACGTCGAGGTTGTCGATCGTTCGGCGGACTACGCCCAGATCGCCGTACAGGGACCGAAGGCCGAGGCGGTGCTGCAGCGCCTGACCGAAACACCGCTTCGGGAGATCAAGTACTACCGCTTCGTGGAAGGCAAGGTGGATGGCGAACCGGCGATCATCGCCCGCACCGGCTACACCGGCGAGGACGGGTTCGAGGTCTACCTTGATCCGCTGGCGGCGCCCGGCCTCTGGCGCAAGCTCCTGGACGTCGGAAAACCCGAGGGGATCATGCCCTGCGGTCTCGGCTGTCGCGACACGCTCCGCTTCGAGGCATGCATGCCGCTGTACGGGAACGATATCGATGACACGACAACGCCCTTCGACGCGGGTCTGGGGTGGATCGTCAAGCTCGACAAGGGCGACTTTCTGGGACACGAAGCCCTGGCGCGGCAGCAGGCCGAGGGCCCGAAGCGCAGGCTGGTCGGGTTCGCGATGACCGGGCGCGGCATCGCCCGGCATGGCTACCCGATCTGGCGCGGTGACAAGCAGGTCGGAGTGGTGACCTCGGGCTCGCACGCCCCGAGCCTCAACCGGGCGCTGGGGATGGGCTATGTCCCCGTGGACCTGGCCGCCGTGGGCACCGTCATCGACATCGAGATCCGCGGCCAGAAGGTTGCGGCCGAGATCGTCGGGATGCCGTTCTACCGTCGGGCCAAGTGAGGCGAGAGATGCCTGGACGAGCGGCCAAAGGCGAGGGAAGCCCGTCCAACCCGGGCTACCGCAGCCTTGCCGCCGTTACCCACGACCGGCCGCAACCACACGCGAGCGAGTTCCATCGAACGAGAGGAGATGACAATGGCACAACCCACTGATCGCATGTACTCCCGCACCCACGAGTGGGCGCTACTGGCCGGCGACGTCGTCACGGTCGGCATCACGCAGTTCGCCCAGGAGCAGTTGGGCGACGTGGTCTTCGTCGAGCTGCCCGCCGTCGGCGCCGCCGTCGCACCAGGCAAGGCAGCCGGCAACATCGAGTCCGTCAAGGCGGTGTCCGAGGTCTTCTCGCCGGTGGCTGGCACCGTCGTCGAGGTCAATACGGCGCTCGAGGGACACCCCGAGCTCATCAACAAGGAGCCGTTCGGCGAGGGCTGGCTGATGCGCGTCAAGGTGGTGGCCGGGGCCACCGCCGGGCTCATGGACGCCGCCGCCTACGAGAAGTTCCTGGCCGAGGAAGGGCACTGATGCACCGCTACCTGGCGGGTGCCGAAGACAACCGCCGGATGCTCGAGAAGGTGGGCTGCTCCTCGGTCGAGGAGCTGTTCGCCTCGCTTCCGGCGGAGGTGCGGTGCGGTCCCCTCGATCTGCCCCCCGGACGGAGCGAGGAGGAGGTGCGGCGCGAGTTCTGGGCGTTGGCGGGCAAGAACCTCACCACCGAGTGCTCGGTGTGCTTCCTGGGCGCAGGCGTCTATCGCCACGTGCAGCCGGCGGTGGCCGACGCGCTGCTCCAGCGCGGTGAGTTCTTCACGGCGTACACGCCGTACCAGCCGGAGGTCGCCCAGGGGACGCTCCAGGCGATCTTCGAGTTCCAGACCTACGTCTGCCAGCTCACCGAGCTCGACGTCGCCAACGCCTCGATGTACGACGGCGCCACGGCGGTGGTGGAGGCGGCATTGCTGGCGCGGCGTGCCCTTCCGAGCCGTCCCCGTGTCGTCGTGGCCGGCTCCCTGCATCCCGACTACCGGGCCGTGCTGCGGACCTACGCCGAGGCGCAGGGGATCGTGCTCACCGAGGTTGGCTGGGACGCCACCGGCCGTCTCGACGCGGGCGCCCTTGCGGCCGCGGCGGGTGGGGATGTCTGCGCGGTGATCGTGCAGTCGCCCAACGTCTTCGGGGTCATCGAGGACCTGGCCGCGGTGGGTGCGGCGGCGAAGGGGGCCGGTGCCCTGGCGGTGCAGGCGGTGGCCGAGGCCACTTCGCTGGGGATGTTGAGCCCGGGCGGCCGGTTCGGTTTCGACGTCGTGTGTGGCGAGCTGCAGGTGTTCGGCCTGCCGGCTGCCTTTGGCGGTCCCCACCTGGGGTTCTTCGCCGCCCGTCAGAACCACCTCCGGCAGATGCCGGGACGACTCGTGGGCGAGACTGTGGATGTCGACGGCAGGCGGGCGTTCGTCCTCACGCTCGCGACGCGCGAGCAGCACATCAGGCGCGCCAAGGCCACCTCCAACATCTGCACCAACCACGGTCTGATGGCTCTGGCGGCGACGATGGTGCTGTCGGTGCTGGGAAAGAAGGGCGTGCGCGAGGTGGCACTGGCCTCCCACAGCGTGGCGGAGTATCTCAAGTCCGGGATCCGAGGAATGGGGCCCGGGGTCCGCCTGGCATTCCCCGACGGCCCAACGTACAACGAGTTCCTGGTGCTCCATGACGATCCCGAGGGGCTCTTGGCTCGAATGCAGACGGAGCTGATCCTGGGTGGCGTGGCCACGGCCCGCCTCGGGGGTGGCCTGCCGCGCGGCATTCTCATCGCGGCCACCGAGCGCAACACCAGAGAGGAGTGCGACCGCCTCCTCGACGCCCTCCGGAGGCTGCAATGAGTGACCCCCGTTCGCTGCGCGAGCGCGAGAAGCTGATCTTCGAGACGTCCTCGCCGGGGAGGGTGGGTTACCAGCTCCCGACCCTCGACGTTCCGGCGACCGACCCGGCCGCCACCATTCCACGATCTGCCCTGCGCGGGGAGATCGACGACTTGCCCGAGGTGAGCGAGGTGGACGTGGTGCGCCACTTCACCCGTCTCTCCAAGTGGAACTACGGCGTCGACGAGGGGCTGTACCCCCTCGGTTCCTGCACCATGAAGTACAACCCCCGCATCAACGAGGAGGTGGTCCGCCTGGCCGGCCTCGCGAACCTCCATCCCCTGCAGCCCGTGGAATTGGTCCAGGGCGCTCTCGCCCTCATGTGGGAGCTGGAGCAGGCGCTGATCGCGGTCACCGGCCTGGCTCGCGTCACCCTCCAGCCGGCCGCCGGGGCGCACGGCGAGCTCACCGGCATGCTCATGATCCGCAAGGCGCTGCAGGCGCGGGGCGAGCACCGCAAGGTGGTGCTGATTCCCGATTCGGCGCACGGCACCAACCCCGCCTCGGCGATCTTCGCCGGCTTCGACGTGGTCGAGGTCGCCTCCAACACGGAGGGGACCCTGGACATCGAGCCGATCCGCCGACACCTCGAGGGCGGCAACGTGGCGGCTCTGATGGCCACCGTGCCCAACACGCTTGGTGTCTTCGAGCCCCAGATCGCCCGTGTCGCCGAGATGCTCCACGACAAGGGCGCTTTCCTGTACATGGACGGCGCGAATCTCAACGCCTTCGTGGGCGTCGCGCAGCCTGGGAAGATGGGAGCGGACGCCCTTCACATCAACCTGCACAAGACGTTCGCGACCCCGCACGGCGGCGGCGGTCCGGGCGCTGGACCGGTCGCCGTCTCAGCGGCGCTGGCGCCCTTCCTGCCGGTGCCGATGGTCGAGAGGTCCGGAGATCGCTTCGACCTCGTCTACGACCGGCCCGGGAGCATCGGCAAGGTGCGCGGGTTCTACGGCAACTTCGGCATGCTCGTGCGGGCGCTGGCGTACATCCGCTCGATGGGCCGCGACGGCCTGCTGGCCATGACTCAGGGTGCGGTCCTCAACGCCAACTACATCCGCAAGGCACTCGAGGGGATCTACAACCTCAAGTACACGGGTCCCAGCCTGCACGAGGTGGTCTTCGACGACTCGCTGCAGGCCGAAAAGGGTGTGCACAACGTCGACATTGCCAAGCGGCTGCTCGACTACGGTTTCCACCCCCCAACCATGTCCTTCCCGCTCATCGTGCACGGCGCGCTCATGATCGAGCCCACCGAGAGCGAGGGCGTCGGAGAGCTGGACGCCTTCATCGACGCCATGAAGGCCATCGCGCTGGAGGCCGAACAGGACCCCGAGATCCTGCACGGGGCGCCGTACACCACACCGGTCAGACGCCTCGACGAGGTGCGCGCCGCCCGCCAGCCGGTCCTCCGCTGGCAACGCCCCAAGGCCTGAGAACTCAAGAGTCAACGCCTGAAAAGCCCCCGCCAGAAGCTCTGGTGGGGGCGTTCTTGACTCTCGGCCTCGAGTCAGGTCTTGAGGTTCCGCTGGAACAGCTCGCGGAGACTCAGCAGGATCTGGGCAAAGGCCCGGCTGGCGAGAAACTCCTGCACCTTGTCCTTGCTCGGCGAAGCGCCAAGGTTCGCCTGCAGATCCTCGACGATACTGTAGAAATCCGACA